>CANMLK010000069.1 GCA_947498445.1 Beijerinckiaceae bacterium | reverse complement strand
GCTTTCCGCCGCCCGATCAAATAACTCGCCTGATTCTGTCCCCGTATTCATGGGCGAGGTTTAGCATTGTTCGCTGGCGCGCGAACCCGTGCGCCAGCCAAGATTTTAGGAGACTATTTCAGTAGCGATTTACTGCGTCGTGAGAATCGTCTGCACGCGCTTCTTCTGCGCGGGGGTAATGTCCGAGATCGCGCGCCTGACGTTCTGCATCGTCTTGTCGGCGTCGATATAGTCGATGTAGCGCTGGGTCTTTTCGCCTTCTGATCTGAGTTGGGGATCGGCGAGCGTGTCCTTGATCATGGCGCGCAGATGGGCCAAACGTGCGGGCGCCAACTTGGGCGGCGCGATCATGATGCGGCCGAGATCCTGAACGGTGCCGTGGAAATCCATCAGCCATTCATCTTCGGGCGTCATCTTCACAGCGTCATAGATGGTTGGCACGTCGGGGAAAAAGCGCGAGCGCGTGCGCGACATGTTGGCGACGGCGTGCAGATCGTTCGAGCGCACGTAATTGTTCGCTGATGTGTCGGACACGAACACTGAGTCCATCTCCTTGCGTGTTACGGCAAGGCCTGCGTCGTTGGAGCCCTTGTAGCCCATGACGATCTTGCAATTGAGCTTCGTGATGGCGCAGGTGATTTGCGCGCCGTCCGACAGGCCGTCGATGGGTCCTGTCGCCGACCAGTTGATCAGGCGGCCCGACTTGATGAAGTCTGCCGGCGTTTTTTCTTTCGTGTCCTTGTGGACCAGCCACACCCACGGCGACGCGCTCACCGTGCCAAGGTGGCTGTAGTTCGCCAGATCGAAACGCGCAGCAGGCGAGTCCATGATCTGGGAAAGGCCAGCGGCCGTGCCGTTGGCGAGCATAAGGCGCAGGCCATCAGGTTCGGCGGCGTAAACGGCGTTCATGGCCGTCATGCTGCCGGCGCCAGGCATGTTTTCGACAACGATGTTGGCGCCGAGACGCTGGCCCATGTAGGGCGCCAACATGCGGGCGTAGGCGTCATAGCCGCCGCCGGGGCTGAAGCCGACGATCACGCGAATGGTCTTGCCCTTGTAGAAAGCGGCTTCGTCCGTTTGCGCCTGCGCGGGCGCTGCGGCAAGCGAGCCAAGCGCAAGCCCTGCAGCGCAGGCGAGCCATGTGCGCTTTGTCGCCAGGAAATTGTTTTTTGTCATGTTCCCTCCTTGTAACGACGCGAGGCCGTCTTATTCCCATCTTCACGTCGCGCCGTCTGGCGGGCGCGGACGAAAGGCTTTTAGCTCAATTGCGCGGGCGCGAACAGTGCGGCTTAGCCAAGCTGATCAAGCATATGCGCTTCGTCCGGCGCGGCGGCGATGCGCACGCGCGCAGGAGCAAGTTGCTGAAGCGCTGCGGCCGCGTCTGCGGAAATCGCCACGTGCAGAAGCGCGCGCGCCTCGTCTTCGAGCGCGGCTTGCGCAATGCATGCGCAGAAGATTGCCGCGCTGCGACGCGAGAAGTGAAGCACCGCGTCCAGCCTGCCTGCGCGCAGGCTCAGAATCGCGTCTTCGCGCAAGGCGGGCAGGGCGCGCGCTTCGTACACAACCCATGGCGTGATGACGATATCGGCTGCGGCGAGGGCTTTTTCGAGATCGGGCTTACGATCATGTCCGGCGAGGTAAAGCAGACTTCGCGCGCTTTTCTGACGCGCGATTCTCGTCGCAAGACTGGCGGCGTCCGGCGCCTCGCTCGCGATGTCGCCAAACCCCGCTTCGCGCGCCGCCTGCGCTGTGCGGGCGCCAACGCACATCAATGGCAGGCGCAGGAATGGCGTGAGAGTGTCTGCGCCTATGAAGCCAAACGCCTGCGCGCTCGTGGCGATCAAGGCGTCGAAGGCGCCCGCGGGCGCTTGCGCGTTGGTCGCCATGGTTTCCATGACGGGCGATGAAATCGCCTCGTGGCCGCGCGCGACGAGCCGCGCCGCCGTGCGCTTGCCTGCGTCATCGGGTCGGAGCACGAGGACGCGCATCAGCCGTGCGCGGGTTCGACCGGCAGAAACCCCGGCGGTGTGATGTCCTTGAGGGTCTGGCCAGCGCGTTCGCCCATGGCGTGCGACTGGGATCGCGGCGCTGCCTCTGCCACTTCGCGCCAGTCCGAGCCGTCGGGCTTCAGGATCATGCCCTTGAAGGTCAACTGGTCGCCGCTGACGCGGGCAAGCCCGGCGATGGGCGTGCGGCAGGAGCCTTCCAGCACGCGCAGGAAAGCGCGCTCGGCCGTCACGCAATCGGCAGTGTCCGCGTCGAGAATGGGGCTGAGCGCATCAAGCGTGCGCGCATCGTTCGGGCGGGCGGTGATCCCCACCGCGCCCTGGCCGACGGCGGGCAGGAAATCGTCTTCGTTGAGGATCGCCGCCGCGCGGTCGGCGAGGCCGAGGCGTTTGAGGCCAGCGAGCGCCAGCAGGCTGGCGTCAAACTCGCCCGCCTCCACTTTCCGCAACCGCGTTTCGACATTGCCGCGCAGCAGCGAAATCTTCACGTCCGGGCGCAGGCGCTTCACCTGCGCGCCGCGTCGCAGCGAGGCGGTGCCGACGTTGGCGCCTCTGGGCAGGTCTGCGATGGAGCGCGGACCGGCGGAAATCAGCACGTCGCGCACGTCCTCACGCGCAAGGTAACCCGCCACGACGATGCCGTCGGGCATGAGGGTCGGCAAATCCTTGGAGGAATGGACCGCGATGTCGATGCGGCCGTCCAGCATCGCGGCGTCCAGCTCCTTGGTGAACAGGCCCTTGCCGCCAGCCTCCGAGAGGGCGCGATCCTGGATCATGTCGCCCGTGGTGCGAATCACCACGATCTCGATGGTTTCCTCGTCAATCGCGTGCGCAGCGGCGAGCAGTTTGCGGGTCTGGCGCGTCTGCGCCAGCGCCAGCGGGCTACCGCGCGTGCCGATTCTCAACCAATATTCGGTCATCTTCCCCTCAGGGCGTCCTCTATCGCGGGGCCGGACTATAGGGTTTCGCGCCAAGTAGAGAAAGTCTACAAGCGGCGCATGCGCGTTCTGGGAATCGAGACCACCTGCGATGAAACGGCGGCGGCCGTCGTGGCCCTGCGGCCCGGCGGCGGCGGCGAGATTTTATCGAACGAAATCTACAGCCAGATCGCCGAACACGCGCCCTTCGGCGGCGTCGTGCCGGAAATTGCGGCGCGCGCCCATGTGGAGCGTCTGGATGGACTGGTGCGCGCGGCCCTGCAGAAGGCCAACGTCAGGCTTGCGGACCTTGACGGGATCGCCGCAGCGGCGGGGCCGGGGTTGATCGGCGGCGTTATGGTCGGCCTGACGGCGGGCAAGACTCTGGCGCTGGTCGCCAGGAAGCCATTCGTGGCGGTCAATCATCTGGAGGCGCACGCGCTGACCGCGCGGATGACCGACAATATCGAGTTTCCCTACCTGCTTTTGCTGGTCTCTGGCGGCCACACGCAGCTTGTCGCCGTGCGCGGAGTCAACGATTACCTGCGCATCGGGTCCACCGTGGACGACGCGGTCGGCGAGGCCTTCGACAAGGTTGCGAAATTGCTGGGCCTGCCTTATCCGGGCGGCCCGCAGGTGGAATTGCGCGCGCATCAGGGAGACGGCGCCCGGTTTGCGCTGCCGCGCCCGATGCATGGTCGGCCGACGCCTGACTTTTCTCTATCGGGTCTCAAGACTGCGGTGCGGCTGGCGGCTGAACGCATATCGCCCCTGAGCAACACCGACGTGGATGATCTGTGCGCCTCGTTTCAGGCCGCCATCGTCGATGTGATCGAGGACCGTTGCCGCGCTGGTCTGCGCGTCTTTCGTGAGAAGGTGGGTTATCCCTCCGCGCTTGTGGTGGCTGGCGGTGTGGCCGCAAACGACGCCATTCGGCGCGGTCTGTCGCGCTTTGCCTCCGGCGCGGGCCTCAAGCTGATTACGCCGCCGCCCGCGCTGTGCACCGACAATGGCGCCATGATCGCGTGGACAGGCATTGAGCGCCAGCTCTTGGGACTGACGGACGGATTTGATTTTGCGCCGCGTCCGCGCTGGCCGCTCGACCAGAACCCGGATCGCGCGCACCATGGCAAGGCGTGAGAATGCTGGCGCGCGTCGCCTCGCAGCTTCGCGCAATGGGCCTGCGGGCTGCGCTCATCGCGGCGTTTGTCGGCTTCGTGCCGACGCAGGCGAAGGGGCCGCTGGATGGCGAGCGGATCATCGCCGGCGTGCGAATGTTCTACGGTCCGAAGGACAATTTGCAGCAGGTTGATACGGATCTGATTTTGCGCGCGCGCGAAAGCATCGATATGGCCGCCTATGTGCTCACGAACGGAGCAGTCACGGATGCGCTGACGGCGGCCGCCAAACGCGGCGTGCCGGTGCGGCTTTATCTGGATCCAGACCAGCCGCCCCAGGCTGGCCGTGCGGGCGAGCGATTGATGGCGCTGGCGCGCACGCCGGGCATTGCGGTGCGCGTCAAGCGTGGCGACCACATCATGCATTTGAAAGCGTATCAGGTGGACCGCCGCCTGCTGCGCACGGGCTCCGCCAATTTCTCGGTCTCTGGCCTGCAGCGGCAGGAGAACGATATTGTGGTGATCGAAGCGCAGGACGCGGTCGCGCGCTTCCTGCGGGATTTCGAAGAATTGTGGTCGCGGCCGGACAATCGCGTGTGGCGCGGCGAGACGCCGCTGGGCGCCCAGAAGTCGCGTCAGGGAGCTGCCAATGACTGAAAAGGTTTTCGCGACAATTGGCGTCGTTGGCGCAGGCGCGTGGGGCACCGCGCTGGCCAATGTGGCGGCCCGTGCGGGGCGCGATGTCGTGCTGTGGGCCCGGGACGCGGCGCAGGCTGCGGACATGGCGGCGATGCGGACAAATTCCAAACGTCTGCCCGGTGTGGCGCTAGAGGCGCGCGTAACGCCGACCTCCGATCTGTCTGCGCTCGCTTTTGTGGACGCCATTCTCCTCGTTGCCCCCGCGCAATCGACGCGCGCTGTCGCGGCCGATCTTGCGCGAGCCCTCGCGCGCTCTCCTGCCCCCGGCGTTCCGCTTGTGATCTGCGCAAAGGGCCTGGAGCGGGGCACGCATGCGTTTTTGAGCGACGCGGTGCGCGAATCTGCGCCCGCTCATCCCGTTGCAAGCTTGTCCGGCCCCTCGTTTGCCGACGATGTGGCGCGCGGTCTGCCAACGGCCGTCACCATCGCCGCTGAAGACGAGACGCTGGCGCGCAAGCTTTGTGAAGCGTTGGCGACGAGCACGTTCCGGCTCTATCACTCAACCGACCTGCGCGGCGTCGAGATTGGCGGCGCGGCCAAGAACGTGCTGGCCATCGCGTGCGGCGTGGCCGCTGGAATTGGCCTTGGCGCAAGCGCGCAGGCTGCGCTTGTCGCGCGCGGGTTTGCCGAGCTGCTCCGCTTTGCGCGCGCCTGGGGCGGGCGTGACGAGACCCTGATGGGTCTGTCCGGGCTGGGCGATCTGGTGCTCACCTGCGGGTCGTTGCAGTCGCGCAATTTCGCGCTGGGCCACGCGCTGGGGCGAGGCGAACCCGCGCCTGCGAAGCTGGCCGAAGGCGCCTTTACGGCTTCGGCGCTGGTGGAGATGGCGCGCGAGCGCGCTGTGGAAATGCCCATTGCGGAGGCGGTCGCGGCTGTTCTAGAGGGCCGCCTGACGGCGACTGAAGCTGTGATCTCCCTGCTTGCCCGCCCGCCAAAATCCGAGGCCTGATCGCGCGACACTTTGCCTGCGGCCATTGGCGGAGTCAGTTGCGCTTCCTCTTGCAGGCAAATTGCCCTAAATTGAAGCGATGCTGCGCTACGCTAACCCGGCCAACTTCCTGCGCTTCGCCGCCGCCGTCATCCCCTGGACGGCGGGACTGGCCGCGATCCTCATTGGCGTCGGGCTCTACCAGACGTTCTTCATGTCGCCTGCGGATTATCAGCAAGGTTACACCGTGCGGATCATGTACATCCACGTGCCTGCGGCGTGGCTCGCCATGTTCTGCTACGCGACGATGGCGCTGTCCGCGCTTGGCACCCTTGTCTGGCGTCATCCGCTGGCCGACGCTGCGCAGAAGGCCGCTGCGCCGCTGGGGGCAGCCTTGACGTTTGTGTGTCTGGTCACGGGCTCGCTTTGGGGCAAGCCGATGTGGGGCACGTGGTGGGTGTGGGACGCGCGGCTCACGTCCGTGCTTGTCCTCTTTCTGATTTATCTGGGATTGATCGCGCTGTGGCGCACCGTCGAGGACCCGGCGAAAGCGGGTCGCGCTGCGGCTATTCTCACGCTGGTGGGCGTCATCAATCTGCCGATCATCAAGTTCTCGGTGGACTGGTGGAATACGTTGCACCAGCCTGCGTCCGTATTCCGGCTTTCAGGGCCGACGATTCACCCCGCCATGTTGTGGCCGTTGCTTGTCATGGCGCTTGGCATGACGCTGCTTTTCATCACGCTGCATCTGATGGGCACGCGCAACGAAATCCTGCGCAGGCGCCTGCGTCGCCTGTCGATTCTGGCGACGGACGAGAGCGCGCAACAGATTCCGCGCGCGACCCTCGTGCGGCAGACATCGTGAACGCGCGCCCATGAGCGACCCGCACTTTGCTTTCATTCTCGCGTCTTATGGCGTGACCGCGATCGTTGTTGGCGGACTCGTTGCGTGGACGCTTCTTGACTATCGGCGGCTTCGTCAGGCGCTCGATAAATTGCCCCGGCGTGATGGGGACAGCGCGCCATGAGCGATACTCTCCCGGGCGAGCGAAGCCAGCGACGCAAGTTGCTTTTTGCGCTGATCCCGCTCGCGGCGTTCCTTTCGCTGGCGACGTTGTTCTACGTTCAGCTTGGCTCTGATACGCAGCGGCTTCCCTCCGCTCTCATCGGGCGTCCGGCGCCGCAATTTGCGCTGCCGGAATTGCCGGGAGCGGGCTTGCCCGCGTTCACCGGCGCTGATCTGCGCAAGGGCTCCGTCACCATCGTCAACATCTTCGCGAGCTGGTGCGGCCCGTGCCGTGACGAGCATCCTTACCTTATGAAACTTGCCGCAGATGACGGCCTGAAATCGAAGGGCGTGCGCATCGTCGGCCTTGCTTACAAGGATGAGCCCGGTCAGTCGCTGCGCTTCCTCAACGGGCTGGGCAATCCCTATGCGCTCATCGGCGTGGATCGCAGCGGGCGCGTCGGTGTGGAATGGGGCGTTTACGGCGTGCCGGAAACTTTCGTCGTCAAGGGCGACGGCACGATTGCCTACAAGTTCGTTGGCCCGATCAGCGAACAGGGATTGCGCGACAGGCTTATGCCCGCCATTGAAGCCGCTTTGCGTTAGGGCCAGTTCTCTAGGACAACGTGGCGAGCTTGAGACCGACAACGCCTGCAACGATCAATCCGATGGATGCGATGCGCAGCGCGGTTGCAGGCTCTGCAAACAGGACGATGCCGAGGATGGCGGCGCCGACGGCGCCAATGCCCGTCCAGATCGCGTAAGCCGTTCCGATGGGCAGGTCTTTAGCTGCTATGCCCAGCAAGCCCATGCTGACCACCATTGCTGCAACCGTCACCACCGTAGGCCACAATCGCGTGAACCCTTCGGTGTATTTGAGGCCGATCGCCCAGACGATCTCAAACAATCCCGCCAGTAAAAGGTAAATCCACGCCATTGCTCGACCGCTCCTTGCTTGCCTAGATAGACGCGGGGCGGCATGGGGCAAGCGCGTGGACTTGACGAGGTTCGCCTGGCGCCACATCTGCACCGCATGAATCGTCGCCGCGCCCTTTTTGGATCACTTGTTGGACTGCCTGTCGCTGCGCTTGGCGCGGTGGGCATTCGCTCGCAGCGTAACCCCTATTACGAAGGGCCAGAAAGCGGCCATTTCGATGGGTTGCGCTTTCATCTGGGCCCCAATACGAGAGACAAGTCGCAGCGGGATCTGCTTGCGTGGCGGTTCGGCGGTGAGGCTGCGCAGTGGCCAGCGTCGTTTCCTTCGCTCCAACGCGATACGCCGCCACCGCGCGTCGATGGCGACGCCTTGCGCGTCTCCTACGTTGGGCATGCAAGCGTTCTCATCCAGACCCATGGCGTTAATCTGCTCATCGACCCAGTGTGGGCGGAGCGCGCAAGCCCGGTCACCTTTGCTGGCCCCAAGCGTGTGAATGATCCGGGCATTTTGCTGGATGATCTGCCCTCGCTCGACGCCGTGCTGGTGACGCATAATCATTACGACCATCTCGATGTGGCGACGCTGTCGAGCCTGGCGCGGGGCAAGGCGAAACGCTTCATCACGCCCCTGGGCAACGACTCGATTATGAGCGATTACGATGCGGCGATCCGTGCAGAAGCGCACGATTGGGGCGCACGCATTGAGGTTGGGCGCGGCGTCTTCGTCAATTTCGCGCCCTGCTATCACTGGTCGGCGCGCGGCGTGCTCGACCGTCGCATGGCGCTCTGGACGGCGTTCGTTATCGAGACGCCGTCGGGCAATATCTATCACGTGGGCGACACTGGGTTCGGCGACGGCGCGTTTTTCAAACAGATGAATGACACGTACGGACGCTTTCGGCTGGCGATCCTGCCGATTGGCGCTTATGCGCCGCGCTGGTTCATGCGCGATCAGCATGTCGACCCTGAAGAATCCCTGCAGATCATGCAGATCGTCGGCGCCGACCGCGCCATGGCGCATCACTGGGGAACGTTTCAGCTCACCGATGAGCCGATCGAAGAACCGCCGCAAAAACTGCGCGCGGCGCTTGATCGCGCGGGCGTGACGCATGATCGGTTCGCGGTGATCAGGCCCGGGCAGGCGCTCGAAGGATGAACCTTATTTGGGTTTGACGAAGACGTAGACATCGACTGCGATCTCGATATCCCCGGCGCTGGAGCCTTCGGACACCCATTCCTCGGCGAAGAAATCCTCGGCCAGAAGGTTTTTGTCATCGAGCCATGCGGTGATGGCCTCGTAGGTCGCATCTATTTCATCATAAGCGCCGCGGTGCTCGAACTTCGCTGCGCGGCCGGCGGGCGTCTTGCCCAGCGCAAACTCCGCACCGAGCGTCGGATCAGCGGGCGCTTGCGCAAGCGGGAGCATGGCGCGGAAGCGGAAGCCGGCGTCGTCGGTGAACAGGAACACCGCCACGGGGCGGCCGTCTGGTTTCAGTCCGGCGCGCTCCACTTCCGCCTTCAGGCGCTGGAAGCCATTGATGATGGATGTGTAGGCGTCATCCCAGTTTGACTGGCCGTCGAAGGTGAGGGCAGGGCGCGGCGCCACCTCGACGAGGCTTGTGACTGCAGCCGCAGCTTCCGGCGCCGGGGCGGCGGTTTGCGCGATGGCGGGCAGAGACATGACCGGCAAAAGGCAGATCATGGCCGCCACGGACCAGCATCGACCGAGCCGTGAAAGAGACCGGAGCCAGGCCGGGACATTTACCGTCGTCATCTTTATCTCCTGCCGCGCCATCCGCGAATCGCCATGCGCAACCAATCAATTTCCATTCCACTAAAAAGGCGCCGCCGTGAAGGCGTCCAATCTGATCACGTAAAGATGATAGGCAGGGCCAATGGCCTTGGGTTTTGGCGCGAAACACCGTTCTCGTATATATAACAGCGCGGCGGTCAAAAGGTTTGGGTCATGAGCGGATTGGCGGGACGAGCTTTTCTGAAGATGAATGGCATCGGCAACGAGATCATTGTGCTTGATCTGCGGGGCGCCGACTCGCGTGTCGCGCCCGGCGAAGCGCGCGCCATCGCCCGTGGCGAAGGTCTCGCCTACGACCAATTGATGGTTCTGTCAGACCCGCGCACGGCGGGAACCGACGCCTTCATGACCATCTTTAACAACGATGGCTCGCTGTCCGGCGCTTGCGGCAATGGCACGCGCTGCGTCGCTTGGGCGCTAACCCGTGCTGACGGGCGCGAGCGCGTTGTGCTGGAGACGCAGGCAAGGCTGCTGGACTGTCGGCGCGATGGCCCGCAGAGATTCACGGTCGACATGGGCGCGCCGGGTCTGGGCTGGCGTGAAATTCCGCTGGCGCGCGATGTTGACGACACCAGCGCCGTGGACTTGCCGGAGGCTGGGGCGCTTGGGCCCTTCTGCGCGGTGAATATGGGCAATCCGCACGCGGTTTTTTTCGTCAGCGACGCGATGGCCGTCGATCTCCCCAGCGTCGGTCCAGCGCTTGAGCACAATGGTATGTTTCCCGAGCGGGCAAACATCTCCGTGGCTCAGGTGACGGAGGCGTCTGATGCACGGGCTCGCATCCTGCTGCGGGTTTGGGAGCGTGGGGCTGGCGTGACGCAGGCGTGTGGTTCGGCCGCCTGCGCGACGCTTGTCGCCGCCGTGCGCACGGGCCGCACCGGCCGGGCCGCTGACATTGATTTGCCCGGCGGTACTCTGTTCATCGAATGGCGTGAAAGCGACTCGCATGTGCTGATGACCGGCGATGTCGCGCTTGAATTTGAAGGCCGGTTTGAGGCTTCGCTGTTTGAGGGCGTGTCGGCGTGATAACGCCAGGCAGGCCGCCGCGCGCTGTGGAGGTCGTCACATTTGGCTGCCGCCTTAACGCGGTGGAATCGGAAGCCGTTCGCCGCGCCGCAGAGCAAGCCCATCCCGGGCAGACCATCGTATTCAACACCTGCGCCGTCACGCAGGAGGCGGTGCGTCAGGCCCGCCAGTCGATCCGTCGCGCGCGACGCGAACATCCTGATGCGCGCATTGTCGTGACGGGATGCGCGGCGCAGATCGATCCGCAGGCTTTCACCGCCATGCCTGAAGTCAACGCTGTCATGGGCAATGCCGACAAGGCGAAGCCTGCGGCTTGGGATGTTTTGGCGCGCGATGGCGTGGCTGTTGTGAACGACATTTTCGCCTTGCCGGAGACGGCGCATCATTTTGTCGCCGGGGCGATCGATTCGATTGAAGGGCATACGCGCGCCTTCGTGGAAGTGCAGAACGGCTGCGATCATCGGTGCACGTTCTGCATCATTCCGTTCGGTCGCGGGCCATCGCGCTCGGCGCCTGCGGGCGATGTGGTGGCGCAAATTCGCAAACTGGTCGCGAACGGCTATAGCGAGGCGGTGCTGACGGGAGTCGACCTGACGTCATGGGGCCACGATCTGCCGGGCCAGCCTTCGCTGGGGCGTCTTGTGAAGCAGATCCTCAAACTTGTTCCAGATCTTGAGCGGCTGCGTCTGTCGTCCATTGATTGTATCGAGGCGGATGAAGATCTCATTGAGGCCTTCGCCAACGAGCCGCGCCTGATGCCGCATCTGCATCTGTCCTTGCAGTCGGGCGACGACATGATCCTCAAGCGCATGAAACGCCGTCATTCGCGCGACGAGGCCATCGCGATCTGCGCTCGGTTGCGCGCGGCGAGGCCCGATATCGTGTTTGGCGCCGACCTTATCGCGGGCTTTCCGACCGAAACCGAAGACATGTTCGCGCGCACGTTGGCGCTGGCGGATGATTGCGGCCTCACGCATCTGCATGTGTTTCCGTTTTCGCCGCGCGTTGGCACGCCTGCCGCTCGCATGCCGCAGCTTGCGCGTGAGGTCATCAGGGCGCGCGCCGCAGAATTGCGTGAGAAAGGCGGGCAGCGTCTGCGCCAGCATCTGGACGCGCAAGTTGGGCGCACGCTGACGCTTCTCGCCGAGCGCGGCGGCATTGGCCGGGCGGAAGATTTCACGCCCGTGAAAATCGTCGGCGCGGAGCCGGGCCGGATGGTCCCGGTCACCATTTGCGGCCACGACGGCGAGCGGCTGTTTTAATCGGCTACAACTTTCGTCGATAGCGTGGCTGCGCAGTCTCAACTTCGCGCTATAATGAGGAAGCAACGGGGTGGAAGCCCCGAGGGACGGGAGAAATTTGATGCATTTGAAAAGCTTGATTGCCGGGGGAGCGCTGGCTTTCGCCGCCACTGGGGCGTTTGCGCAGGATTATCCCAATCGCCCCGTGACCATCATTGTGCCATTTGCGGCAGGCGGGCCAACCGATGTGGCTGCGCGCATTTATGGCGAGTTTTTCGCCCGCACGCTGGGTCAGCAATTCGTGGTCGAGAACGCGGCTGGCGCTGGCGGAACAACCGGCGCCCTGCGCGCCGCGCGCTCCAAGCCCGATGGCTATACGGTGTTCGTCCATAACGTCGCGCCGCATGTGTCGGGCCCGGTGCTTTACCCAAGCGCCACCTACGATCCGATCACGAACTTCATCCCGATCGGCACGCTTGCTTACGCGGCGCATTACGTGGTCGTGCGCAAGGACTTCCCGGCAAAAGACCTGAAGTCGCTCATCGAATACGCCAAGGCCAACCCGACCAAGATCAACTATGGCTCTGCAGGCGCAGGCTCGGCGACGCATCTGGCTTGCGTTCTCTTCGGTCAGCAGACCGGGGCGCAGATCACCCATGTGCCGTATCGCGGCACGGGCCCTGCGCTGAACGATCTGGTCGCGGGCACGCTCGACATGATGTGCGATCAGGGCCTCAACATGATGGGGCAGGCGACGGCTGGCTCCGTGAACGTGCTCGCCATTGCGCAGAAGGCGCGCTTCCCCGGCTTGCCCAATGTGCCGACCACCGCAGAGGCGGGGCTGCCGGGCTTTGAAGTTCAGGCCGCCACCGCGATGTACGCCATTGCGGGAACGCCGGAGCCTATCGTCAAGAAGCTCGTCGACACGATGGCGGGCGCCTTCAAGGATGCGGGCGTGCGCAAGCGCATTCAGGATCTGGCGTCTGAACTGCCCAGTAACGGACAGGACACGCCAGCCGGCCTCGCGGCGCTCACCAAGTCGGAATACGACCGCTGGTCCGGCGCCATCAAGAAAGGCAATATCAAGGTTCAGTAATCGGTTGCGGGGCAGGCGGATTTTCGCCTGTCCACCCGCAGGCCTTGAGCCTTTGCAACATGTGATCGGGAGCCGGCGCGGTGACGCGGACCGGCTCCTTGTTTTTCTGGATCGGCACGATGACTTCGCGCGCATGCAATTGCAGGGCGGGGTCGGCTCCCGGTCGGCCGGAGCCGTAAATCGGATCGCCGACGATGGACCAGCCCAGCGCGGCGCCATGGACGCGCAATTGATGAGTGCGGCCGGTGAGCGGCGACAGAGCCAGCCAGGCGATGGGCTTGCCGTTGATCTCTCCCCTGCCCAGCACGCGCCAGCGGGTCTGGGAGGGCTGGCCGAGCGGGTCCACCTTCATCCACCAGCCGCGGGTCGAATCGAGCCGACCCAGCGGCAAATCGATCAGGCCTTCTTCTTCCGTGGGGCCGCCCTCGACGATGGCCCAATATGTTTTCGCCACCTTTCCCTGCTTGAAGCATTGTCCGAGGCGCTCCAGCGCCTTGCGGTGGCGGCCAAGCACGAGGCAGCCGGAGGTGTCGCGGTCCAGCCGGTGCGCCAGCGCGGGATTGCGCGGCAGGCCAAATCGCAGCGCCTCAAAATAGGCTTCGAGGTTGTCGCCGCCCTTGGGACCCCGGTGAACGGGGATGCCCGCGGGCTTGTTTACGACGAGCATCAGCCCGTCGCGGTGGAGCAGGCTTGCAAGTAGCTCTTCCGGGGTCATGGAGAACAGGCTATCGATGCGCCAGCGCCGGGCGTCAAGCAGGCGTTGGGGAAAGTTCAGGAAATCTGATGTCGGACGACGACGGCAAAACGGGGTTTTTCGGTCGATTGTTCGGTCGCAAGGCGGATGCGCCAGCGCCTGCTGAACCCGCGCCCGTGGTGGCGAAGCCTGCGCCGGAGCTGGCGTTTGTTGATGTTACGCCCGCTGTTCCTGAGCCCGCTGCCGAGTTGGTCGGCAAGAAGTCCTGGTGGTCGCGGCTGAAACAGGGCCTCTCGCGTTCGTCGTCGTCAATCGGAATTGGCATTTCGGATATCTTCACGAAGCGGAAGCTTGATGCAGAAACGCTTGAAGAGCTTGAGGACGTGCTCATCCGCGCGGACCTGGGCGTCGTCACCGCAGCGCGCATCGCGCAGGCGGTGGGTCATGGGCGTTACGACAAGTCCATCGATCCCACAGAAGTGCGCGCGATTCTCGCCAGCGAGGTCGAGAAGGTGCTGGCGCCCGTCGCGCAGCCGCTGACCATCGACGCCGCGAAGAAGCCCTACGTGATCCTCGTGGTCGGCGTGAACGGTTCAGGCAAGACGACGACGATAGGCAAGCTGGCGGCGAAATTCTCCGCAGAGGGCAAGAAGGTGATGCTGGCGGCGGGAGACACGTTTCGCGCAGCCGCCATCGAGCAATTGCAGATCTGGGGCGCGCGTTTTGGCGCGACGGTGATCTCGCGCCAGCAGGGCGCCGACGCCGCCGGACTGGCCTATGACGCGATCCGGGACGCAAGGGAGGCCGGCGCCGATGTGCTGATCATGGATACGGCGGGCCGGTTGCAGAACCGCAAGGAATTGATGGATGAGCTGGAAAAAATCATTCGCGTCATGCGCAAGATTGACCCGGACGCGCCGCATGCCAGCCTGCTCGTGATCGATGCGACTGTCGGCCAGAACGCCTTGTCGCAGGTCGAGATTTTTGGCCGTGTGGCGGTCATCACAGGCCTTGTGATGACCAAGCTCGATGGCACGGCGCGTGGCGGCATCCTTGTCGCCATCGCCGAGAAGTTTAAACTCCCCGTTCATTTCATTGGCGTGGGTGAAACCGCAGACGACCTCGAACCTTTCGAGGCGCGCGATTTCGCACGCGCCATAGCAGGCATTGAAGAATAGTCTCACCCGATGACCACACCTGATCAGAAATCTGCACCGCAGAACCCCACTCTCAAACTCATTCTCGAAATGGGGCCGCTCGTCGCGTTCTTCATCACCAACTGGAAGTTCGGAATCTTTCCGGCGACCGGCGTGCTGATGGCCTGCGTCGTGCTGGCGCTGATCGTATCCTGGGTGACGACGAAGCATTTGCCCGTCATGCCAGTGGTGACATGCGTCGCAGTCGTTTTCTTTGGCGCATTGACGTTCGTGTTTCAGGATGAGCTTTTCATCAAGCTGAAACCCACCATCGTAAATTCGATGTTCGGCGTTATTTTGCTGGGCGCGCTGGCGTTCGGCAAGCCGCTGCTGCCCATCGTGCTCGACAGCGTGATGCGGCTAACTGATGAAGGCTGGCGCAAGCTGACGTTGCGCTGGGGCATTTTCTTCTTTGTGCTTGCGGCGCTGAACGAAATCGTCTGGCGCACGCAGACGACAGACTTCTGGGTAAGCTTCAAGGCGTTCGGCATCATGCCGGTGACCATCGCGTTTGCGCTGGCGCAGCTGCCGCTCATTATGAAGCATGAGCTGAAGGACGAGACGAAGCCGAACGAGCAGGGGTGAATACTTAAAAGTCTCCAAACTGCTGCGCCCGTTGGATGAAGCGTCATGGTCTGCGAAGGCAGACCATCCACGACAAACAAATGCTGCGTCCTTGGCCTATTGTGGATCCTCGCCTTCGCGAGGATGACGCGGGGGAACGGCGAGCCCTTGCGGGAGCCGGATCGTCACCGTCACAGCTCCCTGGAGTCCTGAGCAAAAATGTCTTCGAACTTCATGAGGCGCACCTCGTAACCTGCGCGGCCTTGGACGCTGCTAAACTCGCGACTTTCGCGTACAGCGAATGACGCTGAAGGCCGCGCCAATGACAAACGCGAAGGGCGCAGCGAATACGCCAACGCTGGCGGCGCCCATTTCGCAGCCCCCTGAACTTCCCGCGCCACAGCCGCCCGCCAGATGCGAGATCGCCAGCAAGCCGAATGCGAGGATCAGCGGAATCACGATCATCGCAAGAAGACCGAAGCCAAACGCGCGCAGCATAATGCCAATGACGCGCCCTGAGCCTTGCGCGCTCATGGGTCTTGCCGGATCGAAGCGGTCATCACAGCTCCATGGCTTCTTGCGCGAAAATCTCTTCGAGCTTCATGAGACGGGCCGTCAGTCCCTGCTCCACTGACATCTGCGCTGCAGTCTCCAGCGTATTGCGGTTGGCGACGACGCCGTGGCGCACAACCGGTTTGCGCAACGCGTCGCGCGACTCCGCTGGCAGGGCGCCAGTGTCGAAATAATATTCAAGATGCTCCATGCGCTCGGCGTCGGCAATGTCGTTGGCGCGGTCGAACGCTTTCACAAGATTGATGACCACCCACGGATCGCTTTCGACAATCTCGCGGCGGATCACCATGCCGTGGTTGATGGGGAAGATGCCGGTCTTCTTCAGATAGCGGACGCCCTCGGCGCGCACGTCTGGGAACAGCGTGCGAATGTCCGGGTGAGCGAGCAGGTTGACGTTCGAGCGGTTCACGATGGAGCCGTGGCCGCGATAGTGAATACAGGCCTGCAATTCGCCCGACAGCATCATCGAGGCGACGCTTTTCTCCGATGGAATC
>CANMLK010000068.1 GCA_947498445.1 Beijerinckiaceae bacterium | reverse complement strand
GCTCCGGCTCCGGCTCCGGCTCGGGCGGCTCCGCCGTCTGCGCCCTCGCCGTCGCCTGCATCAGCAGCCACCCTGCCAAGTAACGCCGGTGAGGCCAAAGCCAGTGTCGATCCGCTCGACGCCCTTGAGGAAGAAATGAAGAAGCTGCTTGGCCGGGCGCCATAACCGGCGACGCCCGACCCGCTGAGGCCTCGCAGCCCTGCAAAAACAAAGGCCCGCTTAAACGAGCGGGCCTTTTTCGCAAAACGCTGTCTCAGCGTGAATTCAGTCGTCGCGGTAAACGCGCTCCCGTCGCTCGTGCCGCTCTTGCGCCTCCAGCGACAGCGTCGCAATGGGGCGGGCATCCAGTCGCTTGAGAGATATGGGCTCGCCCGTTTCCTCGCAAAAACCGTAGACGCCCTCTTCGATCCGCTGCAACGCAGAATCGATCTTGGCGATGAGTTTTCGCTGGCGGTCTCGGGCCCGCAGTTCAATCGCACGGTCAGTCTCCGACGACGCGCGATCGGCAAGATCGGGATGATTTTCACTTTCGGTCTGGAGCGCGATCAGCGTTTCACGGCTTTCCCGCAGAATTTCTTCCTTCCACCCCAGCAGCTTGCGGCGAAAATAGTCGCGCTGCCGCTCACTCATGAACTCTTCGGTGTCCGACGGCTTGTAGTCGCTGTCGATAGAGGCGCTGATGCTCATGGTAGGCCTGCTCCCCGCTTTTGCGGCCTTATAGCGGCTTCCTGAGGCCCCGACAACGGCCAAACGAATCTGCGCACAGCCAGGCGTTTATCGTGGGCAAACGACGGAAAAGTGACGATTTTCGTCGCATATTGCATTTGATCTGCGCAGCCGTCTGCCCATGCGATCGACCTGACCAGCAAATTTGCGATTCGGCCCCGCGCTGGCCTGAGACGCCAAGTTTTCAGAATCAGGCTGAGTTTAAAGCGTCGTGGCCGCGTCAATGCGCTCTTTCTGGAAAGGCCAACTCCTGTTCAAGCCCGCATGAAACAGCGGAGAAGGAAACACGCCGCCGCTTAACGCCCGCGCAAACATGCGCTAGTAGGATCGCCTACGGCACAACCTGCTTCAGGACCGACCATGCCAATCTATTCTTACGCCTGCCGCGAATGCGGCGAAGCCTTCCAGACCCTTGTGCGCTCCGGCGAGACACCCGCCTGCCCATCCTGCGAAAGCGAAAAGCTCGATCAGCAATTGTCCCTCATCGCCTCGCCCCACAAGGGCGGTGAACTCGACAGCGGCCCCGCCTGCGCGCCTAGTGGCTGCCCCGCGTGTCCGGGCATGATTATGAATTGAGTTGAGTCGATTTCCGAGCCTTCGGAGCTTCAAATCTGAGGGCTTTTTCGCTTTTCAGGCTACCGCTATGTAATCCTCATCCAGGCGCGAATCGCCCGTCGGGCGTGGTGGCGTCACGAGGGCGAGACAGCCAAACTTTGGAGACAGCGAATGGGACAGGAACCCGACAACTCTTCAAAGCCGCCCCAGCCCGCCAACGGGCTCACCACCTTGCAATGGGCTCTCGTTTTCGTCGCCGTGACCTTGGGAATGGTGGTGTTGAAGACAATCCTGCGGCAATACGGAATCGAATGGTGACCTTGCCGGGCTTCAGGCTGCTTTCAGCCGTTCCCATTCCAGCTCGAACTGAAACACGTATTGGGCCGCCTCGTCGTCCGGGAGCAGGCGCGCCATATCCGGGAATATCTTCTTGTAAAGGCTCTGTTGCGACCAGTCCCAAGGCATGGTCTTGGCGGCGCGCGCCTCGGCCAGAATGCGTTCGAGGCGGCGGCGCACCTTGTCGGGGTCGGGACGCCAGACGCGCTCCGCCGCCGGGCCAAACAGGTCGCCCTGATTGTCCGCCCCACCGCCGAAAAGGTCTGCTTGCGTGTCCTTGGCCATAGTGATCCCGATTCTGTGATCACTATGCCTTTTTAGCCGCGCCCATGCGAGCCGTCGCGGCGGCTTTTCCACTGTCGGGAAAGGCGGATGTGTAAGCCTCGTCGATCTTCTCCATCTGGGAAATGGTGAAGGCGAGCGCGTCACAGATGCGGCCAACGTGATTGATCTCGTCGAGCGTCAGCGGATAGTCAGCCCCGGCCCCTCGCCCCTTGTCGGAGAAATGCTTCCGACCCTTTCGCGACTTCAGATATTTATCGAGCACCTGATAGCCGCCGATGTGGAAGTTCCACACGCGCTCCGGCACCGGCCCGAAGCCCCGGCTTTGGTTGATCGAAACAATCTGATCTTCTTTCGACCAGCGCACATGCTCCACCATGCTGGAGCCCTTGCCTTTCAACGCGCCAAGCTTTGCGCGCGGAAGGTCGCGCATGAGATGCGCCTGCACGAGCGCCCAGCCGGCTGCGGACAGCTTTTCGAAGTCCTCCGCCTTTTCGGGGAACGGAACGCGCGGAAAGTCCATGCGCAGGAACGCGGCATACTTGGTGCGGTAGGTCGGCGCATGCAAGACCGCGTAGATGTAACCGAGAATTTCCTCTGGCGTGTAGTGGTGGTCGTAGCGATCATTGAGGAAGTCGCGGAAATTGGGGGACAGATTTTCCACTTCACTATCGTCGTTAAATAGCCGAAGTGGGAAACAATAGTTTTGTTCTGTTGATCCATCAGAGACGTAACAACTCTCGGCAGGAGTGGAAACAGCCGAGACATGGCGCCACGAAGCGACTCCGATTTGTCTGGACAGAAGTAGCAGCGGGTTCTCTCGTCGGAGAACATTATCGAGTAACTCCTTCCTCGGATAATCCATAAACTGGTAACTGAAATGACAGCATTGCGTGTCGAATGGCCGATATGCGCATTCGACAACATTCTTGTTTGGGTCGTCCAATTCGCGAAGCTTAGCGCGCGCATCCTTCAGTGACCAATCCCGATTATTCTTAATTTTATAGCGTTCCCTGATCGAATCATCTGAAATTTCGAGATCGATCATATCGGCTACTCGCCGCAGCATCTCGCCTCGATCTGGCGCAATAGCAAAGTCATCTCGATGTGTCTGAAATCCGAGCACATTGACATTAAAAATCTGCTGCTTCTCCGCACTTGGTCTCAAACTATCTGCGACTTGCCACCAGCTTCCATATTCATTCCAGCCAGTCCAGTCGATCGGTTGCATCATGTAATAGGGTGCAAAGACACTCGGAGCCGCCCACTTGAATCTCCGGCTGTCCAGTTCGGCGCAGGCGCGATATTTAGCAAGCCGGTTGCCCCAGACGTCGTAGTGGTAAATTCCAGGCTCGGCGCCGGGGCGTTTCACAAAAAGCGCAATAGCGACACCCTTTTGAATATCGAAGACGTTCTCATTCTCCAGCCCGTCAGGAACCGGCTCCTTCGGCTTTATACTGCCGTGCAAATCAACGATGTGAATCTGGTTGAACGTCCGCATCAAACTCTGACGCATTCCGCGAAACGTCGGATTATCCAGCCATGAATGATTGGTGATGATGCCGACAATTCCTTAATCGACCGCGTCCATCTTTAACTGTGCGAAGCGGATGAATTTCACGTAATCATCGTTAAGCCATTTCGGATTCCTCTCGCCGAGAGGTTTCTTCTTTTCCTGAAAAATCGGCGCGCCTTCGGGATCAACGCCTGTTTGCACGGTCTCGACAATGTACTTGTAGCCATCGATCTGGGCGCTGATCCATTTGCCCTTGTTTTTCGAGTGCCCCGAATACGGCGGATTGCCAAGGATCACAAAAATCGGCTTTTCCTTCACCTTCTGCGCCGCCTCCACCTCCTGCGCTAGCTCCGGCAGGAAGGCGTTCTTCTGCGGCTCGATTGGCTCAAGCGTGTTGGTGAGATAAACCTGCAGGCGCTCGCCATCTTTCAGCGGGTGCCCCCTGTCCTTCAGATATTGCGACAGCTTGAGATGCGCGATTGTGTAGGGCGCGATCAGATATTCAAAACCGTAAAGGTTCTTCAAAATGTGCTCGCGCACCACCGCATTGGCCTTGCCTGCATCAGCCCCGCCGATGTTATCGAAAATCTTCTGCATCACTTCGAGCAGGAACGTGCCGGTGCCTGCGGCGAAATCCAGCACAGTCACTTTCTTGTGGTCGGCAAGCCCGTCGGCAATCTTGAAAATATCTTTCAATATGTCGTCCACTGCGCGGACGATGAAATTCACGACCGGTGGCGGCGTATAGTAGACGCCCCGTCTCTTGCGCGTGTCCTTGTCGTATGCCTTGAGGTAATCCTCATAGAAATAGATGAAAGGGTCACGCTCGAAGAGCCGGTGTTCCTCATCATCCTTCGCGCGCACCTTTCGGCTGACCGCTTTGCGCTGACGGAATGACAAGTCCTCGCGAATTTTCGCGATGGCAAGACCGTTCACGATTGACAATATCTCTTCAACGACCCAAAGGATTTCCTCGTACTGGCGCTCCCGCATCTCTTCAAGAAAGCGAACCAGCACGCGAATGAGCGTGAAGGCACCGGGAATGAATTGCCGCACGTTTTCAAGTGAAATGACTTCGTCGCCCTTGGCGTTCAGCTTGGCGAGGAAAAGGCCATAGGCAAGCGTCTGGGCGAAGGCGTCGGCGAACTCTTTTAGCGTGAGCTCATGAAAAACCTGCGTTTTGAAAACATCGAACAGCGCGTGGAGGCGACCTTCCCTGTCGTTCTTCTCCTGCCGGTTCAATTCTTCCACGAGGAAGTCGCGCAGCAACCTTGAGCGCGTGGCGAGCGCCTCCGCGAGAGCCTTGGAGCGCTCGATGCCTTGCGGCGCTTCTGAAAAGAACGTCTCCAGAAGTTTCGCCGTCTCCGCGACACGATCCGGGTTGACGCGCAGCGTGCGGCCTTCGAGATCGCTCGCATAGGCAAGAGTTCCGCGGGCGCGAACCTTCCCACCGGGGCCAATAAGGATGAACTGCAGGTAGTCCGAAACAATGATGTTTTCGGACAGTGTCAGATATTTTTTGATCTGATCGGTCTTGAGGACCTTGTCGAGATTTTCGCCAATCTCCTTCGTCTCGACATAGCCCAGGATCATGCCCTGACGCTTGATCTTGAAGTCCGGGGCGCCTTTGTCCTTTTCGCGCTTTGGCTCATGCTGGACGCCGATGCCCTTGGCTCCCGCCTCCTGCGCAAACGTCTTCAAGAGAGCTTCAAGCGCGGAGCGTCCCGTATGCTCCGTATGCTCGGCGACCGGCGTCTCTTTCAAAGCCTTGAGGTAAGTATCGAAACGAATGTCCATTGGCGCCCCCACTCCCGGACTAGAACTGATTTGCGGGGCGTGAAAAGCAGAAAGGGAGCCATTGATTGGCCCCCTTCCATTCATCTCGAAATGAACCGGCGAAATTACGCCATCGCCTTCTTCAGGTTCTCGTCGATCTTGTCGAGGAAACCAACAGTTGTCAGCCAGGGCTGATCGGCGCCCACGAGGATCGCGAGATCCTTTGTCATGAAGCCGGCTTCCACGGTGTCGATGCAGACCTTCTCGAGCGTGAGAGCGAATTGCTTCAGCGGCTCGTTGTTGTCGAGCTTGGCGCGATGCAGCAGGCCGCGGGTCCACGCAAAGATCGAGGCCATGGAGTTCGTGGAGGTTTCCTTGCCCTGCTGGTGCTGGCGATAGTGACGCGTCACGGTGCCGTGCGCGGCTTCCGCCTCCACGGTCATGCCATAGGGAGTCATCAGCACGGAGGTCATCAGGCCGAGCGAACCATAGCCCTGCGCCATCGTGTCGGACTGCACGTCGCCGTCGTAGTTCTTGCACGCCCACACGTAACCGCCGGACCATTTGAGCGCCGCCGCGACCATGTCGTCAATCAGGCGATGCTCATAGGTGAGGCCAAGAGTCTTGAACTGCGCAGCGAACTCGGCGTCGAAAATTTCCTGGAAGATGTCCTTGAAGCGCCCGTCATAGGCCTTCAGAATTGTATTCTTCGTGGAGAGATAAACCGGGTACTTGCGCAACAGGCCGTAGTTCAGCGAAGCGCGCGCGAAGTCACGGATCGACTCGTCCAGGTTGTACATCGACATCGCAACGCCAGCTCCCGGGAACTTGAAGACTTCCTTCTCGATCACCGTGCCGTCATCGCCTTCGAACTTGATCGTCAGGCGGCCCTTGCCGGGCACCTTGAAATCGGTCGCGCGATACTGGTCGCCGTAAGCATGGCGGCCGACGACGACCGGAAGCGTCCAGCCGGGCACGAGGCGCGGCACGTTCTTGCAGATGATGGGTTCGCGGAAAATCGTGCCGCCGAGGATGTTGCGGATCGTGCCGTTGGGCGACTTCCACATTTCCTTGAGGTTGAACTCCTTCACGCGCGCTTCGTCGGGCGTAATGGTCGCGCACTTCACGGCGACGCCATACTTCTTGGTGGCTTCCGCTGAGTCGATGGTGATCTGGTCGTTGGTCTCGTCACGCTTCTCGACAGACAGATCGTAATACTTGAGGTCGATGTCGAGATAGGGATGGATCAGCTTTTCCTTGATGAAATGCCAGATAATGCGCGTCATCTCGTCGCCGTCCATTTCAACGACGGGGTTTGCGACCTTGATCTTTTGCATGACGAATCCGTCCTCCGCGGGCAGGCGAATGTGAGGGGCGGCCGCGGCGCGGCGCCCGATCCGCCAAATACGTGGCCGTCCTAGCATGAGGCTTTTCGTCGGCAAAGGCGCCTTTACGGCATACCTGCGCAAAAGGCGGTGGGCTTTTCCTTTGACTTCGCACTGCAATGCGCCTATGCGAAGGGCTGCCGCGTCGCGGCGCCGGCGCTCCGGTCGCGTAAATCCGCTCAGACTGTTTCAGTCACCGGCGGCACACCGTAGAGCGACGAAAATCGGAAGTGCTGGTCGCTTCCCGACCCTCCCGACAGCCCGTTTACGCGGGGCCAGTCCCCTGAACTTAGCCGCCAAGGCCGCTTTTGCGCGCCTCAACGGCGCATGGAAAGTTTTATATCGTGACATCATTTTCGGATCTCGGCCTCGCCGAGAGCCTTCTGCGGGCCCTTCGCGCGCAGAATTACACCACCCCTACCCCCATTCAGGAACAATCAATCCCGATCCTGATGCAAGGCTCCGATTTGCTCGGAATCGCGCAGACGGGCACCGGCAAGACCGCCGCTTTCGCTCTGCCGCTGCTTCATCGCATGCAGGAGAACCGCGTGTTTGCTGCGCCGCGTTGCGCGCAGATCCTCGTGCTTGCGCCCACCCGCGAACTCGCGGTGCAGATTGCGGAAAGCTTCAAGACCTACGGCAAGTACATCGACGCAAGCGTTGCCTGCATCGTTGGCGGCATGTCATTTGGCCCGCAGATCAAGGCCATGTCGCGCGGCGTTGACGTGCTGGTCGCGACCCCGGGCCGCCTGCTCGACCATATGCAGAGCGGTTATGTGAAGCTCGACCAGACGCATTGCGTCGTGCTGGACGAAGCCGATCACATGCTCGATCTGGGCTTCGTGCTTCCCGTGCGCAAGATCATGTCGAAGACGCCCCGCACCCGCCAGACGCTGCTCTTCTCCGCCACGATGCCCAAGGAAATCGCCGCTCTCGCGGACGAGTTCCTGCACAAGCCGCAAAAAGTTTCGGTCGCGCCGATGGCCGCCACTGCGGACCGAGTCGTCCAGCAGGTCATCATGGTCGATGCAGGCGCCAAGGCGACCCTGCTCGCCCAGATGCTTGCGCAGCCCGAGTTCGCACGCACCATCGTCTTCACGCGCACCAAGCGTGGCGCAGACCGGGTCTCCAAGTCGCTGGATCAGGCGGGCATTTCGTCTTCCGCCATCCACGGCAACAAGAGCCAGGGCCAGCGTCAGGCGGCGCTTGACGGGTTCAAGAATGGACGCGCCCGCGTTCTCGTGGCCACCGACATCGCCGCCCGCGGCATCGATGTGTCGGGCGTCAGCCACGTCATTAACTTCGAACTGCCGGACGTGCCGGAAAGCTATGTCCACCGCATCGGCCGCACGGCCCGCGCTGGCAAGGAAGGTCAGGCGATCTCGCTTGTCGAGAACGCCGAGCGTCACCTGTTAAAGGCCATCGAACGCCTGACGCGTCAGGAAATTCCGATGGATGACAAGCGTTCGGAAGCCGAGCGTCACAAAGTCGGCCCGCGTCCCGACGCCAAGCGCCCGCAGCGCGGCGGCGGCGGTCGTCCGCACTCAGGCAAGCCCGGCGGACACGCCGGTCACAGCCGCCCGCAAGAAGGCCGTAGGCCGGAAGGCTCAGGCCCTGCTCGCCATGCTCAGGGCGCTCGCCCCGCAGCAGACGGCAGGCCGCCGCAGAAGCGCGCCTTCCGGGGATCACGTCCGCAGAATGCTGGCGCCGGCGCGTAAGCTAGATTGATTGCTGATTTTTCGGCGCCCCTCTCCGGCATGGAAAGGGGCGCCGTTTTTTTGCGGCCTCCTCGCGCGTCAGTTTCACTTCTGGCGAGGCGAGCGCAGGTCCGATCCCGCCGCAACAAATTGCCCCGCCCGCTGCGCGACAATGGCCCGTGCGAGCGTGATGGCTGCGTTGCGCACTTCCTGTTGGATATCCTCGTCTGCATCCAGATCAAGATGATTCGTCGCGTACGGCTTCCAGTAGCCGATGTATCGATCAAGCTCCGCGTGCGATCCCGCTGACGTGAGACCCATGAAGCTGAGCCAGTCCGCAAGCGACCGGCGCACGTTTTCCGCACCCTCCACATCGCCGTGCACGATAACGGAAAACAGTCGGCCCGCCAGATGCTTTGGATATGGCCAACCGGCCAACTCGACCTGCTTGGCCTTATGCGCGTCCTTGCCGCCTGTGAGCGTCGGATCAGCATTGCCGCCATCGGCGCAGACCATTCGGTCCATCATAAGTTTCAATGGCGATGACGTTTGATACCAGTTCACGGGCGTCACGATCATCACGCCATGCGCTGCCATCCACATCGGATAGATGTCGTTCATCCAGTCCTGCGTCTGCCCCATTGCGTAATTCGGATAGCAGGAACAAGGCCAATGGCAGAGCGGGGCCGCTGTGGAGAAACACGCCTTGCACGGGTGGATGTTCCGGCCGTATTCGGACGCGAGCCGGGCAAGGTCCAGCACTTCGATCTCGAAATTTCCCTCGGCCTTCAGGGCATCGCGGGCGATTTCGACAAGACGCCAGGATTTGGACGCCTCCCCGGGGCAGGTGTGCTCACTGCGCGAAGACGAATTGACAAGGAGCACGCGCGGCGGGCCTGCGCTCTCCGCATGCACAGCTTCGGCCTTTTGAATGCGCTCCTTTGCATCCAGCCAATCGCACGAAAGTTCGTAATCGGGGTTGGCGTATCCATCACCGGCACGCCGCGTTCGCGGAGCCTTGCGATAGTCTGAATAGGCTTGCCATGCGGCGTCCGCCACCCGGTCCAGATCATCCTGTATTTTCTCGAACGCCGGGTCGATGTACTGCGCAAGAAATCGTCGCTTGAACTCCGGCTCGTCCAGTTGTGGGCTCGGCATGCCCTTGCGGGGCTGAGGCGCTTCGTCCTTATGCGACGCATCGTCCATGGTGATCTCGCAGGTTGAACCAGACAATCTGGACAACCCGTTACAACGCTATGGGTTCCGCTGGCTTCCAGGCTCGGCAAGACCTAAGTTGGAAGCGAACCTGCCCTCACCCTTTCTTGATCGTCAGCGCCATGCCCATTGATGTCGACAGGAACACTGTTTCCAGCGCCGGGTCCGTCGTGATTGCGCGCACGAATGCCGGATCGGGCGAGGGCCGGATCATGTTGTCGGCGATGATCAATCCGCCTGGCCGCACCATCGGCAAGAGCGCTTTGAGATAAAGCACATAGCCATCCTTGTCGGCGTCGATGAAGACAAGATCGATGGGCCCCTGCTGCTTCTTCACCTCCACATGGGCGTCGCCCAGCACCACATTGATGCGGTCATCCAGCCCGGCGCGCTTGAAGTTTTCGCGCGCCATGGCGGCCCGCTCGGCGTCGATCTCGTAGGTCGTGAGACGGCCGCCCGTCGCCTTGGCGCCCAGCGCCATCCAGAGCGTCGAATAGCCCGTTGATGTGCCCAGCTCGACAATGTTCTTGGCGCCGATGGACTCAACGTGGATGCGCAGCAGCCGCCCGTCATCGCGATCAATATTGAGATAGCGCTGGTTCCGGTCGATATCCTCGAGCACCTTGAGAACGTTGTTTTCAAACGGGTCGCGCGCCAGCGGCGGTGAGGTGGCCGGCGGCGGACGCCCGCTGCGCTGGGCCATCGCAGCGCCGGGCGCCATTGCGGCCACGGCAGCAATGGCGGTCATCAAACTCCTGCGGCTGGTCTTCATCGCGTGGCCCCGGTCATGCTCTGCATCGCTCATGCGTTGATCCAAATCTGACTTGAGGCTGACGCTCGCACAAATGAATTGCGCGTCATGTTGCGGCTGCCTGGCCGTGAGTTAGTCACGAAACCGTGGTATCAATCGGTCATGCGCCAGCTTCTTCTCATGCGCCACGCAAAGGCGGTCCGTGATCCAGGCTTGTCAGACCACGCCCGGTCGCTAACTCAACGCGGCCGGGACGATGCTGTTCGCGTCGCCCGCTTCCTCCAGAACAACAAACTTGTCCCTGACCTCGCCATCGCCTCCGATGCGCGGCGCACGCGCGAGACGCTCGAGCTGGCAGCGGGCCAGTTCGTTCCCGCCCCCACGACGCGGCTGGACGCGAGCCTTTATCTCGCCGAGCCCTACGCCATCCTGAAAGCAATCCGCGCCACCCCCGCCACAGTGAGCAAACTTCTCATTGTGGGTCACAATCCCGGCGTCCACGAACTCGCAATAGCGTTGATGGGGCGCGGCCAGCAGGCTGACGTCGAACGCCTAGCCCTTTCATTCCCGACTGCAGCGGTTGCCGTCATCGGGCTCGATTGCGAATGGTCCGCTGTGGCGGAACTTGCCGGGCGACTTGAGCGCTTACTCATCGCCAAATCGTTGCGCGGGGAGCAGGATTTATGATCGCCGAGGCCGCCGCCTTTGCCCTCAGCCTGGGCGCATCGGGCATCTATGACGACGCCGTTTACAGACCCGCCGAGCGCGCGGTCAGCAATTGGCGCGTGCAGGCGGCGCTCAATATCGACGCGCCGCCGCAAACCATCTTTCGGTTTGTGAGCTTCAACGAACCGGCCAATCTTCCGCGCTGCGTCCGGCTCAACAATTACTGGTGCATAAAGAGCGCCCGCTGGAATGGCGAAATCGCTTCGGACGCCGAAGGCCACGTCGCGTTCTCCTCCGCCCATGAAGGCGCCATGGTGGCGGCGCAATTGCTGCGGCGCTATTACGTGGACTATGGCCGCAAGAGCGCGATGGCGATTGTCTCGCGCTGGGCGCCAGCAGAATGCGGGGCGGCGCCCGTTGCCGCGGGCCGCGTGCCTACAACTGGCGTTCGGCAAAAGCCCCGGCCCGCCAGCCGGGCGAATGGACTGGCCACCCGGGGCATCCAAAACACCGCTCGCGCCCGATGGCTGGCCTCCAATCGCGGCCGCGTCGCCGGTGGCAAAGCCGCAGCGCGCAAGCCCGCCCTGCGCGCAAGCCGGGTGGCGCAACCATCCATCCCCATGATGCGTGCGCCGGAAATAGCGGTGGGCATCGGCGAGCGCGGGCCGCAACCCGCCACCATGAAAATCGCGCCGGTACGGCTTGCCTCTCTGGGTGTGCCGGACTCGCCGCGCATGGCCGAACCCAGTGTGCCGCGCATATCCTGCGCCAGCGAAGGCGTACGCATTCGCAATTACGCCACCGCGCTTGCAAAAGGCGTATCCGATGGTGCGCTGGATGATCTCAAGTTGTTCGACGAAAAGGGCATGCCAACGCCCGCTCTGGCACGCGCCATGGCGAATATGGCGGCAGTGGAGATCGGCCCCATGAAGGCGGCTGACGACATGATTGAGCGAGCGGTCGATGCGCAAACCGCGCTGCTGCGAGAGCGTTTGAGCAAGGCGCCGCCGGTCGAATTACCGCCCGCTCCGCCGCCCTCTGGCGTGCCCGTGGACCCGCCCCAAGCGGCGCCTTGAGCTTGCGCGCTTGGGTTCGCGCCGAATCGTTCATATCTTCCTGAGCGCAGGCTCGAAGATGCGAGAAGCCAAACTCACCTGATCGAAGCGGCGCAGCGCGAAGGAAGACCGGCTCTTGAATGTAATTTCCGACCTGTTTCACGAGACCGGCAGCGTCGCCCGAAGCCTCGGCGAGTATATCGTGGGCGGAAATCTTCGCCTTGGCGTCACCGGCCTGTCGCGCGCAGGCAAAACCGTGTTCATCACCGCGCTGGTGCACCATTTGACGCGTCTGGCGACCGGTTCCGCCGCAGAGCCGCACAAGTCTTTCCCCGTCTTCCGCGCCCATGCGGACGGTCGCCTGCTGCGGGCAAAGCTTGAGCCGCAGCCAGATTACCAAATCCCGCGCTTCACGCTGGAGGAACACATCGCGTCGCTGACGGGGGGCGAAAAAGGCGCGGACTCGCGCCAATGGCCAGAGTCGACGCGGCGCATTTCCGAGCTGCGCGTCACCATCGAGTTCGAGCGCACGCGGGGCTGGCGCAAAGGTCCTTCGAGCCTCACGCTCGACATCGTGGACTATCCCGGCGAATGGCTGCTCGATTTGCCGCTTCTGGCCAAAGACTACGGCCAGTGGTCGCGCGAAACGCTTGAGGCCGCCAACTCCAAAGCGCGCGAGCCGCTATCTGCGCCGTGGCGCAGCTTTCTTGCGAGCCTCGATCAGAATGGCCCTGAAGACGAAGAGAAAGCCCGCAAGGCCGCAGAACTTTTCACCGATTATCTGCGCGCCTGTCGCGATGATCGCTATGCGCTGTCCACACTGCCGCCGGGGCGTTTTCTCATGCCCGGCGACATGGAAGGATCGCCCGCGCTCACCTTCGCGCCAATGCCTGTGCCGGAGGGCGATACGCCAAAACGAGGCACGCTCGCGGCGATGATGGAGCGCCGGTACGAAGCCTATCGCAACCACGTAGTGCGGCCGTTTTTTCGCGATCATTTCTCGCGGCTGGATCGGCAGATCGTTCTTATTGATGCGCTGAGCGCGCTCAACTCCGGCCCGTCCGCCGTGCGTGATCTTGAAACCGCGATGGCCGACGTGATGATGGCCTTTCGCGCCGGACGCTCGACGCTCATGTCGCAGATTTTTCGTCCGCGCATCGACCGCATTCTTTTCGCGGCGACGAAAGCGGATCATCTGCATCATGCAAGCCATGACCGGCTGGAGACGATCCTCAATTTGCTCGTCACGCGCGCCGTCGCGCGCGCGCAAAATGTCGGCGCGAAGGTCGATGTTCTCGCCATTGCAGCGGTGCGCGCGACGCGCGAGGCTAGCGTGAAACACGACGGCGAAACGCTCGACGCCATTGTGGGCGTGCCTGCCAAGGGCGAGACAATCAACGGCGAAGTTTTCGACGGCCACGCAGAAGTGGCGATTTTTCCCGGCGAATTGCCGACCGATCCGCGCGTCGTGTTTCAGGGCGAAGGGATCGCACAACCTGAAGAAAATTCCGCATGGCGCTTTGCGCGCTTCCGCCCGCCGCTCCTGAAGCCTGCAGCTGATGGCGGCGTTGGCGCCCTGCCCCACATACGGCTCGACCGCGCGATTGAATTTCTCATCGGAGATAAACTGCTTTGACAGACCGAAGCGCCCAACGCCCCCGCGCCTTTCGCCTCGACGGCGGCCGCGTCGTCGAAGAGGCGCCGCACGGCCCAAAGCCAATCATCGAAGAACAGCCCGACCATTACGAACGCGAAGCGATTGACGCCGCCACAGGCGCTGCCTCCGATGAATCGGTCATCGAAAACGCACAGAAGCGCGGGATCATGTCGCGAACACTCCTGTCCTGGGGCGGCATATTCTGGACTTCCGTGCTCAGTCTTCTCGGCCTCGCCTTCACGATGTGGGCGATGCAATTCATCGAAGGCCTTTTCGCGCGCACCCCTGCGCTTGGAATGTTCGGGCTTGTGCTGGCAGCCCTTGCGGCGCTGGCGCTTCTTGCAATATTCATTCGCGAGATGCGCGGAATATCCCGCCAGCGCCACATCGCGCGCCTTCACATGGACATTGCCAAAGCCCGCGAAACCGACGACCGCACCGCGGCGCGCACGCTGATGCGCGAACTCGTTTCACTGTACAGCGCGCGCCCCGACACCGCGCGCGGACGCGCCCATGTGGAAGACCTCACCGGCGAGATCGTCGACGGACGCGATCTCATCGACATCGCCGAGCGCGAACTCATCCTGCCGCTTGATGATCGCGTTGCTTATGAAATCGCAGGCGCAGCCAAGCGCGTGTCCGTCGTCACCGCCATCAGTCCGCGCGCCATTGTCGATCTTCTGTTCGTCGCCGCGCAATCGGTGCGGCTGGTGCGGCGGATCGCGGAAATTTACGGCGGGCGCCCGTCGTCGCTCGGCTTCCTGCGGATCTTGAAATCTGTCGGCGCGCATCTGGCCATCACCGGCGGCATGGCGGTGGGCGACAGCATCGTGCAGCAATTGGTGGGTCACGGCCTTGCCGCGCGTCTGTCAGCGCGGCTGGGCGAAGGCCTCCTCAACGGCATGCTCACGGCCCGGGTCGGCATTTCTGCGATGGCGGTTTGCAGGCCAATGCCCTTCGCGATCTCAAAGCCTCCGGGCCTGACAGAGGTGGCGCCGTTTCTGTTCTCGAAGGGCAAGGACGAGGCGTAAAGCGGGCTCGTGATCCGGGACCGTCATGGTCTGCGAAGGCCGACCATCCACGATAGGTAAAGGGAGCCAGAATTCGTTTTGTCGGACTGCTCGATTGCAGAAAACATCTGTCTCGCAAGCATATTGCCGCATCATCATTACGCTGGATCAGCTTGTTTACCTGTCGTGGTTGGTCCGCCTTCGCGGACCATGACGCGCTGGTGGTGTGATCGCGCGCCGTACTTACTGAAAGCATCCCGCACGATCCACGCAAACGCCAGCGCGAGCCCCGCCGCCAGCACCCACCACGCGGGGCGCACCTGATACGTGAAGTCCCAATGCGCATCGATCAGTCGGCTCGCCTGCGCGCCCGTGGCGAAAGCGTAATACCCAATCTCGATACCAGCTGTCGCAAATCCCGCAAGCACGGCAAGCGCAAACAAGTGCAACGCGCCAAATTCGCCTTTCATCTTACGCAGAAAACGAAAGCCCGCAAACAGCGTGCAGAATCCAGCCATCAGGGCCGCCTGCGTGGCTTCGAGACGGATCAGCATGAAGTAATGCACGAGGCTGGCGAGCGCGGCCGGATAGATCCACCATTGCAGCCCATTCCACCGTGCAGCGCCGAGGCGGCGGATAGACGCGTCGTTGGATGTGACGCCCAGCACAACCATGATCGCTGTCGCGACGACGCCGATCAGCAGATAGGTACGGAAGAACACCTCGTAGAGCAAATGCATCCAGCGGAAGCCCTCATGCCCGAACCAGAAGCCCAGATGCGCCAGCGTATAGCTGAGCGCAGTCAGCCCTAGCATCCGGCGCACGACGTAAATGCGATTCCACCGGGTCGCGTGACGCAGCGGCGACACGGCCAGCGTCACGACCAGAAAGCGCAGCGCCCAATCGCCCGTTTCGCGCAAGATGTCCGTGACAGGCTTGGGTGACAGAAGGCCTGCGCCCCAGCGATAAGCCATCCACACCGCCGGCGCGCAGCACGCTGTAAAGACGAGCAGCTTGAAAAGCGAAACGCGCCCCGCGCGATCGGTAAACGGAAGCCAGGGCATGATGCCGATCGTCGGCGCGGCGCGTGTGTTCATGCTGCCATTATAGCGCGCTTGCGCAGGCGCGAATGGTCGCCAGTGTTCACGTTCAGGCGAGGCGCGCTAGGCGACGCCGAGCTTCTTCTGCAAACTGGTTGAAGAGGTCGTGTACTGGAAGACCACTTTCTTGTCGGGATAGACGTAGCAGTTGACCTTTTGCGCCGCCAGCGCCGCCTCATGAAAGCCTGATAGAATAAGCTTTAACTTGCCGGGATAGGTGTTGATGTCTCCGACGGCGAAAATACCCGGCACGTTGGTCTCGAACTTCTCCGTATCCACCGGCACCAGGTTCTCGTGAAGGTTAAGGCCCCAGTTGGCGATGGGGCCCAGCTTCATGGTCAGCCCAAAAAACGGCATCATGCGCTCGCAGATAATATCAACCACGCTGCCGTCGCTCGCCTTGATCGTCACCGCGCCAAGCTCGCCGTCCTCGCCCTTGAGCCCGGTCATCTGGCCAAGCACCAGCTCCATCTTGCCCGCAGCGACAAGCTCGCGCATCGCATTCACAGAATGGGGCGCCGCGCGGAAATCATCGCGGCGATGCATCAGCGTAACCCGTTCGGCGATGGGCTGCAGGTTCAGCGTCCAGTCCAGCGCAGAATCGCCGCCGCCGACAATGAGCACGCGCT
>CANMLK010000067.1 GCA_947498445.1 Beijerinckiaceae bacterium | reverse complement strand
TGAAAAAAGTCTATACCTGTCTATACCTTTTCAGGTGACATATTTCTTTTTAAGATCAGATACTTGCGCTCAGAGCGACGCTTTAGGAAACCGCTGCTCTATCCTGCTGAGCTACGGGACCGCTGCGCTTTGCCGCGCGGGGTCTGTTTAGCACACCACGCGCAGTTTGAAAGATGGGCCCGGGGAGGGCCGTCATCTCCCGTGATTGACTAGAATGGACCGGCGAAGCATGGTCACGCTCGTGAAGACCATAGGGGGCGCACTTCTTGTTATCTAAAGCCCGTGTGGGCGTCGTCGCTGGCGCAATCGCCTCCGAGCCACCTTGGGGGCGAGGGGCCTTCGACGCTGCCCACGCCCGCCGACAGCTGCGCTTCGTTGTCGCCTGCGCAGCGATGATGGCCTCATGGGCGGCCTCCGCTGATTCCTGCCGGCCGACCCGGGTTGAGGCGGCCAAGGACGCCGTCGCGAACGAACGGCTCGAAATCGAGCTGGCCGATGGGCGCGTTATCCGGCTTGCAGGGGTTGAATCGCCGCTTGTGCGGGGCGCCGACCCCGCCGCGATGCAGTCCGCAGCGGACGATCTTGCGCTGTGGACGTCGACGCCCATCTCCGTTTCCATCCTGAAAGATCAACCGGACCGTTGGGGGCGGGTGGAAGGCCGGGCTTTCATCGCTGAAAAAGGCTTTGCGCCAGACCTGCTGCCTTCATTGTCGGAAGCGATCATCGACGCAGGCCTTGCGCGCGTCGATCCGTCGACCGAAACGCGGCCCTGTCTCGACAGGCTTTATTTGGCGGAGCAACGGGCCCGGTTTGCGGGTCGGGGCTTGTGGACTGATCCGGCCTTTGCCGTTCTGGATGCGTCGCAGCCGCAGGAGTTCAAGGGAAACGCTGGCACTGTCGCGATTATTGAGGGGCGCGTCGCCAGCGTCCGGGCGGGCCGTGGCGTGACATTCGTCAATTTAGGCGAAGGCGGGCCGCAAAGTCCGGCCTTGATCCTTGGTCGGGAAGCTTTGCGATTGATGCAGCGTGACGGCCGGACCCAGCAATCGTTGGCTGGACGCATGATCCGCGCGCGCGGTGTGCTGGACCGGCGGGCGGGTCTGCGTATAGAGGTCACGGGGCCCGGCGCCATAGAGTTTTTGCCGGATGCGCTGGTGAGGCGCTAATTCGCGCAGGTGTAACCATTCCTCCATACCGAGAGGCGAGGATGAGCCTGCCAACGGCGCTGGCGTAAATTTCCGTTCGGGTCTTCCGCCACAGCGGGGACCCAATTTGATGATGTGACCGTTGAGCGTAGCGGCGATGATTGGGCAATAACGAGGTGACGGGTCGAATGGCGACAAGCAGAGTCATAGGAGCGGTGGCGTTTGGCCTTCTGCTCGCTGGCTGCGCTGCGCTCGACCCGTTCGTCGACCGGCGTGAGCCAGGCGCGCCTCCGGAGACCGCCAAAATCGGTCAGACGCCACCCTCGTCTCCGGAACACACGAAACTGGTGGGCATGTTTGGCGGAGAGTACCGCGCGCCCGCCATCGAAGCGCATCTCAACCAGGTTCTTGCGCGGCTCGCAAAGGCGGACGAATCGCCGAGCAAAGCTTACCGCGTGACGATTCTGAACACGCCAACGGTCAACGCCTTCGCGCTGCCCTCCGGCAATCTCTATGTCACGCGCGGCCTGCTTGCGCTGGCCAACGACACGTCGGAAGTAGCCGCTGTGATGGCCCATGAAATTGCGCATGTCACGTTGCGCCACGCTTCGCAACGCGAGGAGGCGGCGAAGACCGCCGATCTTCGCCGACGGGTGGCGGGCGTCGTGCAGAGCCGCGAACGTGGTGAGGAAGTTCAGGCTATCGAGAAATTGTCGCTGGCGAGCTTCTCGCGGCGGCAGGAACTTGAAGCCGACCAGATTGGCGTGAAGACGATCGGCCGCGCGGGCTTTGATCCCTATGGCGCGGCGCGTTTCCTTGAGGCGCTCGGCAAGTCGACCGCCATGCGCGCCGCGCTGCTGGGTCAGAAGAGCTCGGAGGACGCCGACATTATGGCGACGCACCCGTCCACGCCCGAGCGTGTTAATCGGGCGATTGCGGCGGCGCGCGAAATCGGCGGCCCCGGCATCGGAAATGCGGATCGGCCCGGATATCTTGCGGCCATCAACGGCATCGATTTTGGCGATGACCCTTCTGAGGGCATTGTTCGCGGTCGTCGCTTTATCCACGGTCGTTTGGGTTTTTCCTTCCTCGCGCCGGACGGATTTGCGCTTGAAAATACCGCGCAGGCGGTGCTTGGCGTCGCCAACAAGGGCAATGAAGCGCTGCGTCTCGACAGTGTCCGCGTGCCTGCGGAGACAAGCCTTGAGACGTACATGTCGACGGGGTGGATTGACGGCCTGGATCGCGAGTCGATCCGCGATGTCACAATCAACGGGCTGCCTTCTGCGACCGCCACGGCGTCAAGCGGCGAATGGAAATTTCGCATCGCCTCCATTCGTCTGGGTGCGGAAGTCTATCGTCTGATTTTCGCAAGCCGCGCATTGAATGCGGAAACCGACCGCCGCTTCATGGCGTCGATTGATTCTTTCCGCCGGATCCCGCCGCAGGAGGCATCATCGCTGCGGCCTTTGAAGCTTGCTGTGGTCACGGCACAGGCGGGAGACACAACCCAGTCGCTTGGCGCGCGCATGGCTATCCCCGAACAGGGACAGGATGTGTTTATGCTGATGAACGGAATGCGACGCGCTGGCGCCCTTGAGCGCGGGGCCCTGTACAAGCTCGTTCAAGAGTAATCATAAAGTCGGTACTGGAAGATCAGTCAGTCTTTGCGGTCATCTTTCGAATGGAAGATTACCTTGGCGCGACCGTAATTCTACGAAGGTTCTAATACTCTTTTGTCTCGCCACTGCGCCGGGATAGGCTGAACGCGATGGCGTATTTCAGCGTCAATTCTGCGGCTCGCGGTTTCGTGATGACACCAAAAACGTCTCTCATCAATCAAATCGACCGAATGCCAGCAACTAAGACTCGACCTTGGCAAGATGCGCCGGAACCAGCTTGTCCCAACGCACGTTACTCAAAGGCGCAGTCTTTTCAATTTTCTGCGCGCCCGAATACAGCGGCCGGATGCGGTGCCTGTTGTCGATAAAAAACGTCAATGACCCAATCCCTTCGGGTGAGACGTTTGGCTTGCGTTGATCCGACAATTGGGTTGACGCGTATTTAAAGTTATTAGGAGGTCGCTATGGCTCAGGCGGTGGGGATTCCCCGGCACTTCATGAAGGCGGCGATGAATGCGCCGTTCCTGGAGCGTGCTGAAGAGCGGAGCTTGGCGGTTCGTTGGCGCAGCGCCGATGACGAGAACGCGCTGCATCAACTTGCGCATGCGCATATGCGTCTTGTCATGGCTGTGGCCATGCGGTTTCGCCACTATGGACTCCCGGTTGTCGATCTTGTTCAGGAAGGGCATGTGGGCCTTCTTGAAGCCGCCGCCCGTTTTGAGCCAGAACGTGAAGTGCGGTTCTCGACTTACGCTACGTGGTGGATCCGCGCGTCCATTCAGGATTACGTGCTGCGCAACTGGTCGATTGTGCGCGGCGGCACCTCATCCGCGCAGAAAGCCTTGTTCTTCAACCTGCGCCGTTTGCGCGCGCGACTCGCGCAAAACGGCCAGGACGGCCGAACCGCCCATGAGCACATTGCGATGGCGCTTGGCGTTTCCGTGTCAGACGTGGAGGGGATGAACGCTCGTTTGTCCGGGTCCGACGTCTCGCTCAATGCGCCCGTGAGTGACGATGATTCGTCAGCTGCGGAGCGGGGTGACTTCCTCGTGGACACCGGACCTTTGGCTGACGAGATCGTCGGCTCTCGTATAGATGGGGAGCGGCGCCTCGAGTGGTTGCACGACGCGATGTCAATGCTCTCCGAGCGCGAGCTTCATATTGTGAGCGCGCGCCAGTTGCAGTATGACGCCAAGACCCTGGAAACGCTGGGCCGGGAGCTCGGCATCTCGAAGGAGCGTGTCCGGCAGATTGAATCCCGCGCTTTAGAAAAGTTGCGTCGGACGCTGCTCTCCGCCCATGCCGCCGAGGCCCATCAGGCTGCTCTGTAAATCAACGCGATTACAATGAGACCCAAAATGAAAAAGCCCGGCGCGAGCCGGGCTTCTTTCGTTTCATTTCAGCCCAATCAGGCTGCGGCCTCAATCTCACCGGCGGGCGTCGCCTCGACCTCCGGCTCCGCATCGCCCTCGGCATCCGCCAGCGCTTCGTTGCGGGGGCCACGCTTGGGACCGCGCTCCAGATGCTGTTCAACCAGTTTGAGCGATTCGCCGTCGGTGATCTTGCGAACTGCCGAGAGCTCCCGCGCCATTCTGTCGACGGCAGCCTCGTAAAGCTGGCGCTCGGAATAAGACTGCTCCGGCTGCGCCTCCGAGCGATACAGATCACGAACCACTTCGGCGATCGCGATGAGGTCGCCGGAGTTGATCTTGGCCTCGTATTCCTGCGCACGACGAGACCACATTGTGCGCTTGACCCGTGCGCGACCCGTCAAGGTATCGAGCGAGCGCTTCACAATCGGCTCATCCGCCAGTTTGCGGATTGCGCCGGCAAGCGCCTTTGGCAACGGCACCTTCAGGGTCATCTTGTCCTTGGCGAAGTTGATCACAAAAAGCTCGAGCTTGTAGCCCGCTACCTCTTGTTCCTCGATCGCCACGATCTGACCCACGCCATGGGCAGGATAAACGATGAACTCTAGCAACTTGAACCCTGTGCGGTGGGCTCCAGGCTGACGCGGCGGCTCCACCTTGGGAGCGATCTTCGCCGCTTCGTGAGCCTCCACGGGCTTTGCAGCCGCGGCAACGACCGCGGGCGTGACCGCCGGGGCGGGCGCTGGGGTCGCTGCGACCTTGATAGCCGCCGCCTTGATTTCCACTGGCCCGGAGACAGGCGCCGGCGCCTTCGGAGCGGGTTTGCTGGCCGTCGACACAGGCGTCGCCGGTTTAGAAACAGGCGCGCTTTTAGCTTGTGGCGCGCTTTTAGCTACTGGCACGCTTGGCGCCTTGGCAGTCTCTGGCGTCTTCGCCTCGCTCTTCACAACTTTCACGTCTGCCTTGAGAGCAGGTGAAACAGCAGCGGGGGAAACAGACGCAGAGGCTTTGGAGACAGACGACTTGGCGGCGACCGACTTTTCGGCGACCGATTTGGCGACGACCGACTTAGCGACGACCGATTTGGCGACGACCGATTTGGGAACGGGCGCCGTCGCAGCCTTTGTCGGCGTCACGGAGGGCTTAATCTCAACCTTAACCTTCGCATCCGCCTTCGAAGCAATTTTGGCCTCCTGCTTCGCCTGCGGTTTCACTGACTTGATGGCATGGCTCTCGGCGCTATTGGCCGTTGCTGACTTTTTGTTTGAATTGATCACGGAACCTGCTTTGCCTGCTTTGTTCGTGGTGGCGGCCGCCGCGGCCGTTTTCTTGTTGGAGGAAACAGCGTCCAGCGCCTTGGGCGCATTATTGTATTTCGGGCCGGGGCCTTTAACCGTCTTACCCGGAAGGTGCGATTTTAGTGTTACCGTGGAGGCACTTGTCTTCGCCAACTTGGCATTGGGAGCCGAGCGGGCCGGGCTGTTGGACGAAATCACTGTCGCGCTGGCGTGTTCCTTGCCGAATTTCTTGCCAGACGCCTTCTTCTCAGTTGCCTTGGGTTGGATCGCTTGGGATAGCGTCGTCTTTATTTGTGTCGATTTTCCGTGCACTGCCTTTATTGCAGTGGCTTTTCTGGCCCCATTTGGCGAGGTTGCTTTCACCGACGCCTTGGACTCAAGGGCTTTGGTCGCGCTGCCCTTGGCGGGTGCCTTGGCTGACGCGCTTTTCGCCGGAGCCGATTTGCTCTGGACCGACTTCACGTTTGCCGATTTGGTCTGACCGGCCTTGGCCTGAAGAGCCTTGGCCTGAAGAGCCTTGGCCTGAACGGTTTTGGCCTGAACGGTCTTGGCAACCGTCTTGCCAGCCGTTTTGGAAACCGTTTTGGCGCGGGCGCGGGGCGCGGCCGCTGCAACCTTGCTGGCCGCAGCTTTGCCATTAGCCGTTGCCGACTTTCCGTTTTTGGCTCCCGTCGATGCGCTTGAAGCGCGTGACTTGTTTTTCGGCGATACCATACTCGGCACTCCTGTCTGCCCCGGTGTGGAGACGGGGCTAGGTCGAGGGCACTGTTACGCGCGCCCTTCGTCGGCCAAGCTAAGCTGGGCCTCAGTCGACTAGCAGGAGCCGGTTCTTACAGGCTGCCCGCCTTTCCTTACGGAAGACCGGCGACCTGCAAACCTCCGCCATCATTTCGCGGCGCACAAAACAGCTCCGGTCCGACCGGAGCGACCGCCGATTCGATATTGGATAAACAGGCCACGCTTGCGACTGTTAAAAAAGTGTGTATCACAAAAAACGGCCAAAATCAAAGGAGTCCAGCGATTGCGCCCCCGCGGTGCGTCGCGAGGGTTAACGCTGGGCAGTCTAATTGCTTAGAAGCCAAAGCTTTGATGCGGCGCATCACGCCATGTATTGACCGCCGTTCGCCGAGAGCGTGGACCCGGTGATGAAGCCGGCCTCGTCGGCGACAAGGAACAGGACGCAGCGGGCGATTTCTTCGGGCTCGCCAAGGCGTCCGGTGGGAATCAGCGGCAGGATGCGCTTCTCCAGCACGACGGGGTCAATGGCGCGAACCATCTCCGTGCCGATGTATCCGGGCGCGATGGCGTTGACGGTGATTCCCTTGCTGGCGTTCTCCTGAGCGACCGCCTTCACAAATCCGAATTCACCCGCTTTGGCTGCAGAATAGTTCGCCTGGCCAACCTGGCCCTTCTGGCCATTGATGGACGAAATGCAGACGATCCGCCCGAAGTTGCGGTTGCGCATGCCCTCGATCACCGGGCGGCACATGTTGAACAGCGAGTTCAGGTTGGTGTTGATCACGGCGTTCCACTGATTGGCCGACATCTTGTGAAAGAAGCCGTCGCGGGTGATGCCTGCATTGTTGACCACAATGTCGACGGGGCCGAGGTCCTTTTCGACCTGGGCAAGGCCCGCCGCGCAGGCTTCATAGCTCGAGACGTCCCATTTGTAGACCCGGATGCCGGTTTCCGCCGTGAAGCCGTTGGCGGCTTCGTCATTGCCCGCGTAATTGGCGGCGACAGCATAGCCGGCAGCCTTGAGCGCCTTGGAAATGGCGGCGCCGATGCCGCGCGTGCCACCTGTAACGACTGCTACTCTGCTCATGGCGCTCCCTCCGGTTGCTCGGTTTTTAACGGGCGGCGGGGCATGGTGGCCCGCCGCCTCGAATCAGGCCTGTTTGGACCGCCTAGCGTTCCAGGCACATTGCGATGCCCATGCCGCCGCCGATGCACAGCGTCGCCAGGCCCTTCTTTGCGCCGCGACGCTGCATTTCAAACAGGAGCGTGTTGAACACGCGGGCGCCTGATGCGCCGATCGGGTGGCCGATGGCGATGGCGCCGCCGTTGACGTTCACGAGGGAGGGATCCCAACCCATATCCTTGTTCACGGCAAGCGCCTGGGCGGCGAACGCCTCATTCGCCTCCACGAGGTCGAGGTCCTGCACCTTCCAGCCCGCCTTTTCGAGCGCCCGGCGCGACGCCGGAATCGGGCCTGAGCCCATGACCGCCGGATCGACGCCTGCGGTCGCCCAGGACGCGATGCGCCCCATGGGCGTCAGCCCGCGCCGGGAAGCCTCTGCGGCGGTCATCAGGACGACGGCTGCAGCGCCATCGTTGATGCCGGATGCGTTGCCGGCGGTGACGGAGCCTTCCTTGTTAAAGGCGGGCCTCAGCTTTTGCATGCCCTCAAGCGTGGAGCCGTGGCGGATGTATTCGTCCTGATCGACGATCACGTCGCCCTTGCGCGTCTGGACGGCGAAGGGAATGATTTCATCCTTGAACCGGCCAGCTTTCTGGGCCGCCTCGGCCTTGTTCTGCGACGCCAGCGCGAAAGCGTCCTGGTCCTCGCGGCTGATCTGCCAGCGCGTGGCAACGTTCTCAGCGGTAACGCCCATGTGATAGCCGTTGAAGGCGTCGAGCAGGCCATCCTTGATCATCGTGTCGACGACCTTCATATCGCCCATCTTCGTGCCCGCGCGCATGTGTGCTGCGTGCTGTGACATCGACATGGATTCCTGACCGCCGGCGACGATGATGCGCGCGTCGCCGTTGGCGATTTGCTGCATGCCGAGCGCGACTGCGCGCAGTCCTGAACCGCAAAGCTGGTTGAGGTTCCACGCGGTCTTTTCCTGCGGCACGCCAGCCTTCATCGCGGCCTGGCGCGCCGGATTCTGGCCCTGCCCAGCTGTGAGGATCTGGCCCAGAATGACCTCATCGACGTCTTCTGCGGATACTTTGGCGCGCTCTAGCGCCGCCTTGATGGTAGCAGCGCCCAGATCGTGCGCGGCGACGGCGGCAAACGCGCCGTTGAAGGAACCCACCGCCGTACGCGCCGCGCCGACAATCACGATATCGCTCGCCATGTTCCGTCTCCTTAGCGTTTCACTTTCCGTCCCGGCGCCATGGGCCGGGGTCGCATTTCCACTTGAACCACCGAGCGTGCGGCTGGGTCAAGACGTGAAACGCCAATGAAATGAGCAATTGGTCTCAAGACCTTGGTCGACGCCAGGCCGTTCGCCACCTTGCACAAAATTGTTTCACAGGGCGGCAAAAACGGCCTATCGTTTCTCCATTCGGCGCCATGAATGGGCTGCCGGGTCCGGCAGGGGCGATATGGCGAACGAAAATGAACCGGTCATCATCAAGAAGTATGCGAACAGGCGTCTCTATAATACGGGTTCGAGCACTTACGTGACGCTTGAAGACCTGGGCCGCATGGTCAAGGACGGTGAGGATTTCGTCGTCACCGACGCCAAGAGCGGCGATAACATCACGCGCTCCGTTCTCACCCAGATCATATTCGAACAGGAAGCGAAGGGAGGGCAAAGTCTGTTGCCCATTTCGTTCTTGCGCCAGCTCATCGGGTTTTATGGCGACAGCATGCAGATGCTGGTGCCGGGATACCTTGAAATGTCGCTCAACAGTTTCGTCAACGAGCAGCAGAAAATGCGCGAGCAGGTAAAAGTCGCGCTCGGCGGAAACCTTCCCGGCGCGCAGATGTTCGAAGCGCTCGAAGAGCAGACGCGCAGTAACATCCAGATGTACACGCAGGCTCTCGGCGCATTTAATCCGTTCCTTGCGCCCTCGAGCGCGAAAGCGGGCGGTGCGGCTGCTCCAGCTTCAACTGCGGCGGCGGAAAAGAAAACCGATCTTGATGACCTGAAGAGTCAGATTGCCGACATGCAGCGCAAGCTGGAAGGTCTGGCGAAGGGCTGAGACGGGCTAGCGCCGGCCTGCAGGCAACGGCGTCGGACGCCAGTCTTCCGGCGCCAATTCGAAGCCGGAAAATTCGAAGCCGGGCGCAACGGTGCAGCCAACCAGCGTCCATTCGCCAAGGCTGGTCGCGGTTTGCCAATGATTGGCGGGGACCACAATCTGCGGTCGCTGTCCCGTTCGCAGGTCTGGTCCCAGATGGCTCGCCGCCGCATCGACGCCGTTGGGAGAAATTGTGATGACGAGCGGCGCGCCTGCATAAAAATGCCAGACCTCGACCGCATCGACACGATGCCAGTGCGACACGTCTCCGGCGCCCAGCAGAAAATAGATCAGCGTCTTGATCGAGCGCCCGCTCTCGCTCGTCTGTGAATCGCGATAGGTCTCGCGATAATATCCGCCTTCGGGATGAGGCGAGAGATCGAGAATACGCACGACGTCGGCGGCGCTCATGGGCCCGCTGGGAAAAGAAATCGCCATTGTCGCCTCCGTGCTTTCAGCCCTTGTTTTTGCGCTCGCGCAACTCGGCGAACACATCGGCAGGCGCAGCGCCCGTCATGCCGAGCGTTTGTTGAACCGAGGGGTCGTTTGCGCGGAAGAAGGGATTGGTTTTCTTTTCCAGCGCAATGGTCGTCGGCAAGGTGGCTTCGCCCGCGGCGCGAAGCTTCTCGACCTGCGCAACGCGCAACTTCAAAGCTTCATTTTCAGGATCGACCCTGAGTGCGAAGCGGCCGTTCGACAGCGTGTACTCATGGCCGCAATAAATCTCCGTGTCATCGGGCAATGCGGCGAGCTTCATCACCGAGTCATGCAGCACCTGCGCGGGACGTTCGAATGCGCGCCCGCAGCCCATGGCGAATAGCGTATCGCCGGCAAACAGAAGTTTCTCTTTGGCGAAGTGATAGACGATGTGGCCGCTTGTGTGGCCCGGCGTTTCGATCACCTTGCCGCGCAGTGAGCCCACAGCGACCTCTTCGCCCTCAGCAAGATAGACGTCAGCGCCGGGCACGCGTGCCTTGTCAGGAGCGGGGGCGATAATCGTGACGTCCGGGAAGCGCGTCCGCACTTCGTCCACGCCGCCGATGTGATCCTTGTGATGATGGGTGACCAGAATGTGTGTGAGCGTCCAGCCCTTCTCGCTGAGCGCATTGAGCACCGGCCCAGCTTCTGGAACGTCGATCGACGCCGTGGCGCCTGTTGCCGAATCGTGCATCAGCACTCCGAAATTGTCGTCGAGACACATGAACTGATGAACGATGGCGGCCATTACACTCTCCAAGGATGCGCGAAGCTAACGAAGGGGGCGGGTAGGGTCAAACGCGCAAGTGTCGCGCGCGATGAGCGAGTCAGGTCCCGATTACGGCCTGTCCGGAGGAGACCATCCGTGTTTATCCGGTGTTCGCGCCGCCAATAAGCGTCTTTGTAACGAAGCCTAAACCTCATGTTCAACAAGCCTTTAAGCCTCAACTTCCGGGTAATGGGCGGCGCCTTATATTGCGACAAGCAAAGGACGCTTGATGCCATCGGATCGCTTGTTCACAGATGAAGCCAAGGAGGCTGCCGGGCCTGTGCGCGCGCTGACCATGCGCTCGCTGTTGCGCGTTGCGGCGGCTGGCGCGCTGGGCGTATTTGCTGTGCGCATTCTTGGCGCGGCGCTTGGTTATGCGCTGCATGTCGCCCTCGCGCGTTTTCTGGGGCCTGCGGATTTCGGCATTTGGGCGTTTGCGTTCACGCTTGTCATCGTCGCAGGTCACGCGGCCTCCATCGGATTTCCCGATTCTGTGGTTCGTTTTCTCACCGATTACATTGCGCGTGAGGATTGGCGGCGCGCGCGCGGACAGGTGCTGGCTGGTATTTACATTTCATTAGGCATGGGCGCTGCGCTCGCCCTGTTGTTCGCCGGGCTGCTGATCGCGCTGCGCGATCTTGTTCCGCGCGAAATGTTCGCGCCGCTGTTGATGGCTGCGGCGATTCTTCCAGTGTTCGCGATGCAGGACTGGATGGACGGCGCCTCGCGCGCCATCGGTCGGCCATTGCTTGCGATGACGCCGATTTTCGTGCTGCGGCCCGTCGCCATTCTTGGCGCCACAGCCATCGCGTCGACGTCGTCCGATGCGCTCAACGCCGCGCTGGTCATGGGCGCCACGCTTGCCGGCGTTGCGGCGACGGCGATCGTTCAGGCGTTCGCCTTCTGGCGCGCGTTGCCTGCGCCGATAAGAGCTGCGAAGGCGACGTTTGAGTGGCGCCTGTGGCTCAGCGCGTCTGCGCCGCTGGGGCTTGTCGTTCTCGCCGATCAGGCGGGCGGTTTCGCCGACGTCATCGCGCTGGGGTTTCTGGCGCCAGCAAGTGAGACGGGCGCCTATTTCGCGGCGGCGCGGATCATAAGCCTCGTCGCCCTGGGCACATTTGCGGTGTCCGTTATTTCCGGTCGACGTCTCGCGTTGCATCAGTCGCGCAATGAAACGTATAAATTGCAGGCGTTTGTTCGCACGTCTACCCGCTGGACTTTTCTTGGCAGCGTCGTTCTCGTGCTGGTGCTGGCGCCGCTCGGGCCGTTCCTTCTTTCGTTGTTCGGACGTGACTTTGTCTCAGCGGCGCCTGCATTGACCGTTCTGGCGCTAGGGCTTCTTGCGCGCGCGGCGTCTGGTCAGGCAGAAGAGCTGCTCGTTGTGCTCGGTCATCAACAGGTCAGCGCGCGAATCGCGATAACGTGTGCGCTGGTTGCGCTCGCAGGATCTTTCGCTGCGGCGGCGATGCTTGGGCCCGTGGGCGTTGCAGCGGCGATGGCGCTTGCGGCGGCGATGCGTTCATTTCTATTTACGCGCGCGGCGCGGCGGCTGACGGGGCTAAATACGTTCATCGGGCGCGACACGTTTGGAAGCGCGCGATGCTGACAAGCCGTGCGGCGCGCCCTCGCGTAACATCATCATCCTACAGCGTCGAATTGATCGGCGCGGCGGACCTGGCGCGCGTGCGCGGCGAGTGGGCTGACCTTTTCGATCGAAGCCTGGAATGCAATGTCTTCTATGGGCCTGATCTACTTGAGCCCCTTGCAACAGGGCCGCTTTGCGACAGTTCTTTTCGCGTTCTGCTGGCGTGGCGGCAGGGTGCGGGCGCCCGCACGCTTGCCGGCTTTATGCCGCTGCACCTTTCGGCGCGCCCGCTGGCGTCTGTGCGCGGCTTCAAACATCACTACGTGATTGGCTCGGCGCCCCTGATCGATTCATTCCAGCCGGAAGAGGCTGCGAATGCGCTGTTGCATGGGCTTGCCGAGATACGTCCCGGCGCCGTGCTGATCCTCGACGATGTGCGGCTCGACTGGCCGACGTGGCAGGCGTTTGTACAGGCCGCGCGAGCCTCCGGCCGCCTCTTCGAGGAGCAAGACGTCACGTTGCGTGCGGGCGTGTCGCCAGCCAGCGGAACCGCGCACCTGAAGGGCAAGATATCGCAGAATCTGCGTCGTTGCGGCGCCAAGCTCACCACCCTCGGGGCGTGGAGCGTTTCGACTCACATGGACCTGGAGGAAGCGCGCGCAGCATTGGAGTCGCTTCTGTCGATTGAAGCGTCAGGGTGGAAAGGCGAGGCGGGAACTGCACTCGCCAGCAATCCCGATACGCTGGCCTTTGCGCGCCAGGCTTTTGATCCCGCCAATCTGCGTCCGACGCCGATCTTTTCGGTATTGTGGCTGGAGGGGCGCGCCATTGCAGCCTCCATGAATTTGATTGGTCATGATAACGCGGCCAATCTCAAATGCGCTTACGATGAGACATACGCCGCTTGCTCGCCCGGCGTCCTGCTTGATGTCGCGCTGGCCGATGAATTGCGGCGAACGTCTTTCACGCCGATGATTGATTCCGTCGCGCTGCCGGGCCATCCGGTTGAGCGCGTGTGGCCCGAGCGGATGCGCTGCGGCTGGGTTGCGATGGCGTGCGATCCGGCGACGGGGCCGACCGAATTTTATGTGCGCCTTGGAGTGGAGCAGATGCGCCGGACCATGCGGCGCATGGCCGTTAAGGCCTACAACTCGACCATTCCGGTCTTGCGCAACGCAGTTGGGCGCGATTGATCCCTCCCCCCTCGAAGCGCTAGGGTCCGGCGCATGTCCATCGACGTGATTGACCTGCGCTCATTCTATGCGTCGCCGCTGGGGGCGGTGGCGCAGCGTTTCATTGGCGGCGCCATCGACAAGCAATGGCCGTCTTGCGTTGGTCAGTCGGTGCTGGGTATCGGCTTTGCGGTTCCCTACATCGAGACGCTGCGCAAGGATACGGTGCGTACGCTGGCCTTCATGCCGGCCGAACAGGGTGTCGTAAACTGGCCCGCGCATGGCCTTTCGGCCTCCGCGCTTGTCGATGTCACCGCGCTGCCGCTTCCAGACTCCTGCATCGATCGCGTGCTTGTCGTCCACGCGCTGGAAATGGCGGATCAGCCGGAGGAGCTGCTCAACGAAGTGTGGCGCGTGCTCGCGCCCGGCGGGCGCATGATGCTTGTCGCGCCCAATCGGGCAGGCGTCTGGGCGCGGTTCGATTCAACGCCGTTTGGACATGGCCGACCTTACTCGGCGAGTCAGTTGCGGTCTTTGCTCAGGGACACGCTGTTTTCGCCGGTTTTCTGGGGCGAGGCGCTTTACGCCCCGCCATTTACCCGCCCCTATCTCCTGAAGTCGGCTCCCGCATTTGAAGCCATCGGCAAGAAAATGTCGCTGCCGTGGGCGGGCGTCCATATCATCGAAGCGACGAAGCAATTGTACCGGCCAGCGCTGGCGGGACGCAGCGCCCGGCGCCGCGCCTTCAGGTTGCAGCCCGCGGTCGCCGCCGGGGGCCGCCTCGCGCGATAGCCAATTACTCGGGCCTGAGCATCTCCGGGTAAGGCAGGCCAAAGCACGACGAGAGGAACAGGGCGCCCTTAAGCAACCCCGGTCCGTCAATGTTGTGGCCGAGCCCGGGCGACAAGCGCCATTGGCACGACGCGCCCGCCGCGCAAATCGCCTGCGCCGACCCAAACAGCGCTTCGGCCGGAATGACTTCGTCCGCCGTTCCGTGAAGCAGGAACATGGGTGGGACCGGCTGGCCCGGTGTGCGGGCTTTCAGGTCATCGGCCAGCTTCTCAGGCCCGACCAGAATGCCCGAATAAGAGAGGATGCCTGCGGGCGCGATGGCGCGGCGCAGACCCACATGCAGCGCCATCATCGCGCCCTGGCTGAAGCCAACCAGCGCGACTTGCGAGCCGGGCAGGGAAAGCCGGGTCAGCTCCTCGTCGATAAACCCCTCCAGAATGGGCGCGGCCGCGCAGGCGCCATTCCAGCGCTCGTGCGGGTTTCTGTCTGTGAGCCTGAACCATTGCCGGCCGGAGGTCATGTGCTCGCAAGGTTCGGGCGCGTTGGGCGCGACAAAGGTGGCGTCGGGGAGAATCTGTGACCATTGCTGGCCCAGTGAAATGAGGTCCTGCCCATCGGCGCCGAAGCCGTGAAGAATCACGACGAGCTGTTTTGCCTGTCCGGAACGGGCCGGTAAGCGGGGGCCATCAAGTCGCGTCGCCATTGTCGTCTCCGGTTTCTCGCCAAGGGCCTTGAACGGTGCAGCCGCGCCCGTCAAGCGCCGCCTTTGGGCCGCGCTCCGTAATAGGCCCATAAAAGACGCGCCGCGGCGGCGCGCCATGGCCTCCATCGCTCGCCGATCTTTTCCAGTCGCTTGGCGTCCGGCCGCATGCGTAGCCCAAGCGCCATCCGCGCGGCTTCCTGAAGCGCCAGATCGCCCGCCGGCCATACGTCAGGATGTCCGACGCAGAAAAGCAGGTAGACGTCAGCCGACCAGGGCCCGATGCCTTTCACGCGCGTTAACGCCTCGCGCGCAGTTTCCGCCTCCATGTGTTCGAGAGCGTCCAGATCGAGCGAGCCTTCCGCAATTGAGGTCGCTACAGCGCGCAAGGTGCGGATTTTGGGAGCGGACAGGCCGCAGGCGCGCAACTCGTCGTCGTCGGCGAGCAAGATCATTGAAGCCTGAAGATCGGGAAAGCGGGCTTGCATGCGTGCGTGGATCGCCGCCGCGCTGGCTGTGGACACCTGCTGGGAAACCACGATCCACGCCAAACCGGCAAGGCCCCCGGCCCGGCGACGCAGGGGCGGGGGGCCGCAGCTCTCGAGCATATGCCCGATGGCCTTTGGATCGCGTTCCCGAAGGCCCATCAACGCGCGCGCGAGTTCGTCGTCGCTCAAAATTCGGTCGAGCGTTGTTTCTCTTTTCTCCAGCTCAAGCTTTGGAGGGCGCCGCGCCATATATGATAGTGTCCATTGTCGACTTTTGCGGCAGCCACAAGCGGCCCGCGTCCCGGAATGATTGCATCAATGTCCAGCCCTGTCTCCACCACGCCCATTCTCCGCTTCGCGCCTTCACCGAACGGATATCTTCATCTTGGCCATGCCTATTCGGCGTTGCGCAACGAGAGCGTGGCGCGCGAGATTGGCGGGCAATTGTTATTGCGCATTGAAGATATCGATCCGCAGCGAAGTCGGCCCGAGTTCGAACAAGCCATCTACGAAGATCTGGCGTGGCTCGGGATCGAGTGGGTCGAGCCGGTGCGCAAACAATCGCAGCATCTGTCCGAGTATGAGATCGCGCTCGAACGGCTGGCAGAGCGGGGGCTGGTCTATCCGTGTTTCTGCACGCGCGGGGATGTGGCCGCGGCCGTTGACAAGCTTGCTGCGGCGTCCGGGTCCTGGCCGCGCGATCCGGACGGGTCACCCTTTTATCCGGGCACATGCAAGCAGCTGTCCGATCAGGACAAAGACCGCCGTGTCGCCTCCGGGCTTCATGCGGCGATGCGGCTCGACATGCAGGCCGCGCTGGCGAGGGGGCAGGACAAGATTGGCTGGTGCGAATATTTCGCGGGTTATGAACCGCGCGATGTCAACGCCGAGCCATCGTTGTGGGGCGATGTGGTGATCGCGCGCAAGGATGTGCCGACCAGTTACCACCTCGCTGTCGTGGTTGACGATGCGCTGCAGGGCGTGACGGATGTTGTGCGCGGCATGGACCTGTTCAATGCGACGAGCCTGCATCGGCTCCTTCAATCGCTGCTGGATCTGCCCGCGCCGAGCTATCATCACCATCGACTGATCGAGGATGATATCGGGCGCAAACTCGCCAAGAGCGCGGGCTCGCCCACGTTGCGCTCCCTGCGGGCGGACGGCGTAACGGCCACAGAGATACGCGCGCAACTGGGGTTCGCCTGAGCGGTCCCTAGAGCGCGTTGACATTCAAGATTCCCCAGGACTCTCAAATCTGATTCAAGCTCCTTTTCGGATAGGAGCGTTGAATGTCGGCGGTTCGCCTGTCTCTTCGGGACGATCAATGGGAGCGGATGGCTCTGCACTTACCAGGGAAGGC
>CANMLK010000066.1 GCA_947498445.1 Beijerinckiaceae bacterium | reverse complement strand
AAGGCGGCAGTAAAAAGCCTGTCTGGCGGTCAATCTCGCGGAAATTGTCCATCGGAGCGGCCGCCATCATCGCGAGGAATCAATACGCTGTTTCTACGCTTGCCCTTGCCCCGCCGCCAGGACAAGTTAAGTCCGACAGGCTGCTAGCGATATGTTGACAACTTGCCGAACAACTCGCGGGACGCCCCATTCTCATGCCGCCAGATCTACCTGCCGCTCGTGTCGCCTACATTCGGGAGGCGCTCGAAAGGATTGTTCGGAACGCTGAGTTTCTTGCGGAGGTCAAGAGGCCGAACCATTCGTCCGGGCGCTCAAACAGGCCTATTGCGACATGCGCATTCTCCCCTTTGTGAGGGCCCCGCACTTTTTCATGTACGCCCCACTCGACGACGTCGGAAGTCACGCGAACTTTTTGGCGGGCAATGTCTATCGCTTTTTGCAAGAGCGCCTGTAGAGTATGGCCTTCCTGACTAAGGGGTAGCGCCGTGAGCAGATCTTCAGCGTGTTTGTCAGCACTCCTTGCATTAGTGACGTTGAATTTTGTAGCGCAGAGATCCGCCGCGCAGGCTCAGGAAAGCTTTTATGCAGGAAAGACTTTGCGGATCATTGTCGGGTTTCCTCCAGGCGGTGGTTTTGACATCTACGCCCGCGCAATAGCCCGTGAGTTGGGCAAGTATATCCCCGGCGCTCCTACAATCATCGTACAGAACATGCCGGGAGCAGCCAGCCTGAACTCCGTCAAGTATATGGACGTGGGGGCGCCGCAGGACGGCACGGCTATCAACACATTCAACGGCGGCGTCATCCTGGACTCGCTTACTAACCCCGATAGGATTGGGCTGAAGCTTACCGATTATCAATTCATCGGAAGCGCAGCGCGGGACGTCCCGGTCTGCTACGCGTGGCACACTGCAGGCATCAACAGCCTCAAAGACATAACCACTGACAAGCAGTTCATTCTCGGCAATACAACCCGCGGTTCTTCCACCTATATCAACGGTTCCATTCTCAAGAACCTGCTGGGCGTCAACTTGCGTCACGTTCTTGGATTCCCGGGAAGCTCCGAACAGCGGCTGGCCATCGAGCGCGGCGAAATTACCGGCGATTGCGGCTCCTGGAGCAGCATCCCTGTGGACTGGCTGAAGAACAACAGGGTGGTCCCGCTGGTGAAATTCTCGCAGCAGACCGCCGATGGCCTCCCCGCCAGCATACCGTATGTCGGCGACCTGATCAGTGAACCCGCGAAGAAGGATCTCGTCGCCTTCGTTCTGGCCTCTGCCGAGCTGGGAAAGCCATACATTGTATCGAGAAAGGTACCGGCCGACCGCGTAAAGGTTCTTCGCACCGCCTTCGATCAGACGATGATGGACCGGGATTTTCTGGCCACCAGCAGCAAACTAGGATTGCCGATCAGTCCCGTGAGCGGAGGAGAAGCGGAAGGCGTCATACGTCGGATCTATGCCGCGCCGTCCCAGATCGTACATCAGTCACTGCAGTTTCTGGAATAGCGCGGGGACTTAAACCCGCAGGTGGAGTTAGAGATGTCATCCGAGACACGTATTTCCAAACAATGGGAACCAGTCGGCGCGAAGATTTCGATCTCGGCAGGCGGTGTAAATACCGACGCCTTCCAGACCGTTCATGATTCAGGCTCGGGCCCCGGACTGCTGCTAATCGGCGACACCGATGGCGTCGACGCGTCACTATGCGCGCGTGCGGAGCTCTTCGGGGCTGAAGGCTATTCAGTGATCGCCACGGGGCGCGATGTGGAAAACGATCAGATCGGCGATCTCATCGCATACCTGAGAGCGCGCCCTGAGACGGACGGCGAAATCGTTGCAGTCGGTCACGGCGCCGGAGCGTTCAAACTTATCGGCGTTGCGCCGCAGGCTGGCTTCCGGGCGTTAGTCGCCTTTGACGTCATGGAGCTGGAGGGACAAGAGGAAGCGCTCGAGCGCGTCCCCTGCCCGTTCGTGCTGCAGTTTGGCGCTCTTGACGCTCCGCACGCGAAGGCGCTGGCGAAGCGCCTTAAATCATCCCTGCGCAGGAAGGATGGTTCTCGAATTTTTGACTGGTCGGAGGCGGCGCCCGGCTTTGCAATGCCGCTGCGGGACGCGTTCGACAAGCGGGTGGACAGTCTCGCCCATACACGAACACTCGAACTCATCCGGCGTGTCGTGGGGCCCTATTACGATTTCGCGGCCCTCTTTGCCGAGCATACGTATCACGAGTTCACGACCAAGGACGTGGACGCGACAATGGAGACCATGATCGACAATCCTTACGTCAACCACGTCCCGACGCTGGCCGGCGGCGTAGGACACAACATGCTGAAGCGGTTCTACAAATATCATTTCCTTCATCAGAACGCCGGCGGGCGCGACCGGATGCGTATTTCCTACACGCTTGGACCCGACCGTGTCGTGCTCGAAAGCTACACAAAGTTCAGGCACGATTGCGTCATCGACCGCTATTTTCCGGGCATTGCGCCAACGGGGAAATTGGTCGAGATTGCGACCGTGATCATTGTGAAGTTTCGCGGCGAAAAGGTGTGCCACGAGCATCTCTATTGGGACCAGGGATCGGCTCTAAAGCAGATCGGCGTACTTCAGGCAGACAACCTTCCGATCGCGGGCGCTGAAGCGGCGCGCAAGGTCCTCGATGAAACGCTGCCCTCAAATATTTTTATGCAGGAATCCTGGGCGACGAGCGAGGGCAAGCCGATCTGAGCGGAAATCCAGCGCAATATCTGCTCATGCGCTCCACGAGAGCGGGCGCGCTGTAACCGGTCCGACGAGGTGCGTAAATTTGAAAGCGCACCATGGGCAACGGAATTTCCGCGAAGCTTGCAGAAGAGGTGCACCTCTTAGAGCCATACCGAAAGCGACTTCGTCACATCCATTAAACTGCAAATTGACATTGCCGTGAAGTCGAAGCCCTATTTTAGGGCCGGTCTGCAACTTACTTTATATCAAGTTGCGACATTCGCTAGCTAACCCTAGAATAATGGGGACGTGCCTCGAATGGGCGCAATAGATGGAGATGTTCGTGAGTTTCGTCTTGAGAGCTGCTGCGGGCGCCACAACAGCAACGATCCTGGCAATGTGCCCAGCCGCTGTCGGTGCGCAAGAATCGTTCAAGGGAAAGACGATCAACATCGTGGTCGGGTATTCGGTTGGCGGCGGGTATGATCAATATGCGAGAACACTTGCTCGTTACTTCGGCAATCATGCGACTGGTCAGCCAACGATCATCGTGCAAAACATGCCTGGCGCGGCAAGCCTTCTTGCAGTGCGCCATCTCGACGCCAACCCGGCCAAGGACGGCACCGTCATAACCTCCTTCGACCCTGGGCTTATTACCGCTCACATTTCCCCCGAGGGCGTTCCCAAGGTCGACTTCAGAGACTACAAATGGATTGGCGCGATGCTGCGTGACGTCCGGATTTGCTACGCGTGGCATGCAACGGGCGTGAAGACGTGGGATGATTTGATGGCCCGCAAGGAGTTCATCATCGGCGCTACAGCGCGCGGCTCCAACGCCTTCGTTAACGGCGCCATTGTGCGCCTCGTCATGAACGCCCCGGTTCGTCAGATTTCGGGATATCCTGGCAGCAACGAACAGCGCCTGGCCCTTGAGCGAGGCGAGTTGGAAGGCACGTGCGCATCATGGAGCGCCATGCCCCCAGAATGGCTCAGCGAAAAGAAGGCCTTTCCGCTCCTGCGATTTTCGAGAACCAGGCCCTTCGACATGCCAGACTCGATTCCTTATGTCGGAGACCTCACCAACGATGCTGAAAAGAAGCAGCTCCTCGATCTCCTGAACGCTCCGACGGATCTGGGACGTCCTTTGATTGTCGCGAAGCAAGTTCCTGATGCGGCTGTAAACGTATTACGCGCTGCCTATGAGGCAACGCTCAAGGATCAGGGGTTTCTTGCCGACATGGCCAAACAGACTCTACCAATCGATTCTGTACCGGGTCAGGACGCTGAGAAGATCGTTCAGCAAATTTACTCGGCCAATCAGACGCTCATGAAGAAGATGGTTGAAGTTCTACAGTAAGGCGTGAACGGAACGAGCGGCGGTCCAGTGTCGAGCTGAATCGAAGCCGTATAGAATTAAACAATAGGACGCGTGGAGGAATGTGATGTTGGACTTCTGGACTTTTCCAACTGCGCGGCGCCAGCCTGCGGAAGCGATGAAGCCGGTCGTCGACCCTGCCGGTTGGACCGAACTGGACGCCGACGCGATTGCGCGTTCCATCTACCCACTTGGCGAGCGTGACCGACGTGAGGTGATAGACGCCGTAGCGACTTTCCGCGCCAAGGGATTGTCAGTGGAGGAGGTCAGCCGGGAAAACTTTTCTCTTCCCCGACTCTCTGAAGTGCTTGCCGATGTGCGCCGGGAGCTGACGGACGGGCGAGGTATCGTCATGATGCGGAATTTTCCCGTCGATATGCTCGATCGCGAAGGCTGTGCAATTGCCTACCTGGGTCTTGGATGTTTCCTTGGCGAGCGCATGTCACAAAACAAGCACGGCCACATTCTCGGGCACGTCAAGGATATCGGCGGCAACTATGCCGACTCAAATACGCGCGGCTACATGACCAAGGCGGAGATGCGCTTTCATGCTGACGCGTCTGATTATGTCGGTTTGCTCTGTTTGAGAAAGTCGAAGCAAGGGGGCGAGAGCCGCGTTGCAAGCTCGGTCACTGTCTACAATCGCATTCTGAGCCAGCGGCCCGATCTTGCGGAAGTTCTGACAAGTGATTTCTATCGCTCCCGCAGCGGCGAACACAGCCCCGGCGAGGATCCGTACATCAAGCAGCCGATCTTCTCGTTCACTGACGGCTACTTTAGCGCGACCGGCGCAGGTGCGGCCATCGACAAGGCGCAGGCGCTTCCCGGCGTACCCGCGTACACGGCGGCGCAGAAAGAAGCGGTCGAGCTTTACCGAAAGACGGTTGAAGAAAGCGCCATCGATATCTGGTTTGAGCCAGGCGACATTCAGTTTCTGAACAACTTTGTGACGCTCCACACGCGTCGCGAATACATCGACTGGCCTGAAGAAGAGCGCAAGCGTCATCTACTTCGACTCTGGTTGAGCGACGCAAATGGGCGCCCGATCCCCAAAGCACAGCGTCAGGGACGTTCCGGACGCGGCGTCAATCTCGTCGGCGTGAAACAGGTTGCGCCCCTGGAAGTCAATGCCGAGAGCCTCGTATAGATTTCCCGCCGCACATCAAGCTTGGAAATATAGCATCGACTGGTTAGCCGAGCGCCTTGTGCTCGGCGGTTAATCCCTACGGAAAGTCAGCTTCCAGCTGGATAGGCTTGTGTCAATTATGGTAGGCATACGCAATATAATTACGTTTTATGAACTATCAAATCGGATGGCGACGTTTGACGTTGCCGATTCCATAATTTCCAGAAGCTGGCCGAAGGGTCACCTGCGCAGCGTGCGCCCGATAAAGTCGATATACTCATCCCGCCAGCCAGCCCCCATCTCGGTGGCCTCCTTGATCTCGAGATAGCTTTCGCTCTTCCGATCAAAAGGGCTCCAATTTACGCCAGGTCCATTGGGGTCACCGCATTCCGCAAAGTTGACCCACGCTCGTTGCATCAACCCGGAGACCTCCCGATCCGCTTGCGAGAACGAAGCAAGTTTGCCAGCGCGATCTACCTCATTTCCAAAGAGTACGGCAATTTCATCGCTGTGGGTTGGAGGGAAGCCATCACGGCTGTGGGCGTACAGATACCGAAAGGTCTGTGCAACCGGCGCCACTCGCCTCGCCAGCTCGCGCACGCCCCAACTAAGCGAAGTGTCTGCCGTAATCATCGCTTGCGCCTCGATGGCGCTTTCATCATTGTGAGCGGGATACAGGCGTGCAGCCTCTTGCGCAAATCCTGCAAAACGCCGTTTCAGATATAGTTGATAGCCCTCCAGTGTATGGGCTACTACGTTCTGCGTGTAATGCCGCCACTCAGCAATTGTATTGCCGATCATCACAGGCATCCGCTCAAAGGCGCTATTAGAGAAAGCAGTCTTCTCGTCGCTGGGCAAAACATATCCATCACAAACAGGATAATGCGGGTTCGCTATACTTGCGCGCGTCTCATAATCAACTGAAGGCATGTTCGCCAAAAGATCTTCCAGCTTCGCCTGACGTAGAGTACGAATATCCTCGCCGTATCTGCGGCCCTCCTGTTCAGCCTGTGAAAGCGTCATCTGTGCATAGGGCGGCCTCAGAACTGGCGCGCTTTGCATGATTGCGCGATGAAACAGTCCCTGCGCTAGAGGCGAAATCATCAAGTCGCAAATCGCCTGTGCGCCGGACGATTGCCCGAAAAGAGTGACGTTTCCCGGATCGCCGCCAAAGGCGGCGATGTTCTGGCGGATCCATCCAAGCGCTTCAATGATGTCAAGTAAGGCATAGTTTGATGACACGCGCTCGGTCGTTTCCGCTGACAACGCGGGATGCGCCATGAAACCCAGAATCCCGAGACGGAAGTTGAGCGTGACGACAACGACCCCCTGGGAGGCGAGCCTTTCACCATGCGTTCGTGTGCTCGAACCCGCGCCGCGACGCCATCCACCACCGTGCAGCCAAACCATTACCGGCCGCCCACGCGCATTTGCTGGCGACCAGATATTAAGCGACAAGCAATCTTCGGACGTTGCGCCCGGCGCATGCCGCCCCGGTTGTGGACAAATCGGGCCAAAGGCCAGCGCAGAGCGAACGCCACTCCACGGCTCAACAGACCGCGGCGCGCGCCATCTAAAGTTTCCGATGGGTGGCGCAGCGTACGGAATCCCCTTAAACGCGCGCACCGAACCGTCCGTCCCGCAAAGCAGTCCGGAGGAGACTTCGACAATAGCTGTCTTCGTGGTCATCTGTGCCAACACTGCATCAGGAAAACTAGAAATCCAAGCTTAAGACATATCATGCTCGTTCAATGCGCAATATGCAATCAACCCGCGCTCCAGCCAATGGATGCATCAGCTTGATCAGCATATCGACGTCATGTAGTCTTACTTGGATTGGATAAAGCTTTTTTGGCTTAAGGAGCCGCTATGAGAAGGAACAGCACGCGACAGCTTGCTCGATATGGCGCTCTTGCGGCCGTCTTCGCAGCGGCCTACGCGCCTACGTTAGACAACGCCAAGGCCTCCGACAGCGCCGCGGCCTTCTATTCTGGAAAGACCATCACCTTTGTCATAGCCGCTCCCCCGGGGGGCGGATATGATTTGTCTGCGCGTCTGCTTGTTCGCTATTTGGGGCAGCATGTTCCCGGACAACCGTCAGTCGTTCCTCAAAACATGCCGGGCGCTGGGGGATTTCGCGTCGCCAATTATCTCGCGTCCGCCGCGCCACGTGACGGACTAGCCATTGGCATGCATACGCGGGGGATCATCCAGGCGCCAATGCTGGGCGATCCCGCAGCGCGTTTCGATTCCGCTGACTTCTCATGGATTGGTACTGTCTCTTCCTCGAAAGACGACGCCTACCTTCTGGTCATCAACAAAAAAAGCGGTCTTCGTTCGATTGATGACATGCGCCGGCCCGGACCGCCTATCACATTGGGCAGCGTAGGCGGCATTACGACAAACGTTGTGTTTGCGCTTCTGTCGCCACAAATCTTCGGCTTCAATACCAGACTGATCAATGGCTACGACGGCTCATCGAGCGTCATGCTCGCACTTGTCCGCGGTGAAGTAGACGGCGCCTACGTCGGCCTGTCTTCACTCACCGGGGCCTATGGCGACGCCCTCGCCAAAGGCGACCTCGTTCCCGTCATGCAGCTTGCACGCACAACACCTCACCCGAGATTTCCGACCGTTCCGATGTCGCAGGAACGCGTGCAATCATCCGACCACAAATCGCTTCTCTCATTCGTCGAGTCGATATTCAGTCTCGCCCTCCCGGTCTCCGGCCCACCAGCGTTGCCTGAGGACCGGCTGGAGGCTCTGCGTTCCGGGTTTGTCAAAGCAACTTCAAACCAAAGCTATCTTGATGAGGCTTCCAAGCTGGGCATAGACGCCAGCGCGCTTGACGGACACGAGGTCAGACGCATCATAGTCGAGATGAAGCAGACGCCGCCCGAGGTTATCCGCCGCTACAAAGAAATGTTGTCGAGCGGAACCAAGTAGGGCTCGCTCACTGAGCATTGAAAACCGGCGAGGCTCCCTCGCCGATCTTCAAGACGAGGCTGCAGACAAGCAAGTTACATTCTGACAGTCATCAGCCAGACTTCATTATTTGGGTCAGCGCGATAAGTTATCGTTTTGCGAGCACCGCTCGCCAAAAGATGATTCCACAAGTGAATAACAGGCGCATCGTTCACGATCATCTCGGCTGCTTCGTTCTGGAGCGCGCATCGTTTAGCAGCATCAAAATCGCCTCGGACCCTGCCGATCAGTTCATCGAATTTGGGGTTTGAATAACCAACGCGCCCTTGGCATGACATGCAGTTTTCTCGGACGATCAATTGAATGAAAAACCCCGGCGCCATTGCTGACGCCGGGGCGGAACTTATGGTCGCAACAAGCTGACTGTTCAGACGGGCTCGGCGGCAACCTTGGGCGAGTCAACGCCTTCAAAAACCTCTATCAAATCGTCTACGATTGGTGAGAACAGCATATTGGTCTGCATGAGGCGGCGGAAACCGTCCATGTTCATGTATTTGCCCCTCTCGACAGGAAGGGCGATGTATTCATTTGTGGCGGCGTCCCGCACGGTTCCGATCGGATCTTCGCCGCGTGCAACCTTCTCCGCTTCGCGACGCAGCATGCGGCGATACTGAACAATGCCAATATCAGAGGCGCCGAGGCTCTCAAGATCCCTATGGGCGATGGCGCCTTGCGTCACCCACATCGCGACGTCCTGCGCCGGAATGAACTCCATCAGGTATTCGCCGTTCTTGTCCTTGAACGGTTGGTCGAACCAGTTTGTGCGCGTGAGCAGCCGCTCTGGCACGTTCGTTCCCGCAGGCGGAATGAAGGCATTGTACCAGTAATGACGTGTCGTCACATCATCGATAGGAACGCGAATTTCAAATGAATATTGTTGCCAGAGCGCGCCCAGCGTGCCGATGGCGACCATCAGCGGGAACACCAGAGGATGACCGACCTTCCAGTCCTCGGCCTCTTCCGTCTGGCCTTCAAGCATACGGCGTTTGATGATGCCGTATTCGAATTCATCGAAGCCAATCTTGATGTGGTGTTTGGCGGTGTTGAGGTTCGTAACGCCCTTCTGTGAGCCGTGAAACTCGCTCACGCGACCATGCAGCGTCTCAACGTGCACGGGGTCGACGGAGTTCTCCATGATCTGCAGCCAGTTACAGGGAATCTGCGCTGAACCGATGGTGCGGATTGCGTTCTCCACAACAAAGCCGTCGAACCGCGGTAAAAGCGGCGCGGGCGCCGGCCCAAGATAAGCCCAGATCAGTCCGCCCATCTCCTGCACGGGATAAGCGGTGGTCGCCTTCTTGCCCCGCAGCGCATGACGCGTGCCCTCGTTGGGTTGGTCGACGCAATGCCCCTGCTTGTCAAACGCCCATCCATGATAAGCGCACCGGATGCCGTCTTCAGTTGGCATGCCAAATGCGAGGGACACGCGCCTGTGGGGACAGAATTCGGTGATCAAACCGAAGCGATGCGCTTCATCTTTGAATAGAACCAGATCCTCACCAAGAAGGCGGATTCGCTTGGTCCAGCAATTATCCATTTCTTCGGTCGCCGCAACAGGTTGCCAATACCTGCGATGAAGCGCGCCCATCGGCGTCCCCGGGCCGATGCGTGTCAAATACTCATTTTCATCTATCGACAGCATTCGAATTCTCCGTCGGACGCCTCCACGCGGCCAAAAGTGCTCTCTGCATGCTAACAAGCACGGATTCAGCCCGTCAACAGTCTTTGCCTGACACCGGCCTGAACCACGTCAAATATGCCCCTTGATCTATCCCTCAGCGCCGATTTTCTTCGCGAGGTCCCTAGATTCCACTGTTGCGTCGTCTGCGGTTGTTCGGCAACATGCAAGGGCGTCGCAAACGGGCGAGGCTGCGCTTTTTGGAGTGGCTTTCGATGTCAGTCATACGTGCATTGTACACCTCAATTGCGCTGCTTATTCCTTTTGGAGTTCACGCGCAGACCTTCCCCAACAAGCCTGTGCAGATCATCGTGCCATACGCGCCCGGCGGCAGCACGGACCTCGCTGCTCGCGTTCTAGCCGCAAAGCTGACCGAGCAATGGGGCCAGCAGGTTGTTGTTGAGAACAGGCCCGGAGGCAATGGCTTCATCGGGATGAGCGCGGGTGCCAAGAGCAAGCCGGATGGATATGCGTTGACGCTCGGCACTGTGGGAGACGTCGCAGTGAATCCGGCGCTGTTTCCGAATACGCCGTTCTCAATGGAGCGTGACTTTACCCCCATTTCCATGGTCAGCGACGCAGAACTCGTCCTGATCGCCGGCAAGAATACGCCATATGCTTCTGTGCAGGACGTGCTCAACGCTGCGAAGGCGCAACCCGGCCGCCTGTCTGTCGCAACGTCCGGCATGGGCACGATGCCGCATATCCTTCTTGAATGGATGTCTCTCGTCAGCGGCGCTCAGTTTCAGCATGTTCCCTACAAAGGGGGTGGACCCGCCGCCGCGGCTGTGGCGGGAGACAACCTGCCGCTTGGCATTCTTGCCGCTTCTGGCGTCGCGTCTTTCGTAAAGAGCGGCCATGTCAAAGTCATCGCGATCATGAGTCCTGAGCGATCCAAAAACAATCCGTCGTGGCCGACGCTGATCGAAAGCGGCGTCAAGGACGTGGGCGGCTCCGGTTGGTCGGCGCTCTTCGCACCCAGGGGGACACCCCCCGAAGTCGTGGCGAAAATCAGCGCGGATGTCGGCAAAGCTCTGAAGGCCGATGACGTCATTGCAAGGTTCTCCGGCGCGGGGATGGAAGCTGTGCCTACAACGCCGACAGAACTTGCAACGCGCATCAAGAAGGATCGGGAGAGTTTCGCTGCGATCATCAAGTCGGCAAACGTGAAACCGGAGTGACGAGCTTCCCGCAGCGGAACAATGGTTCGACGCCTATGCGGGTGCGCGCCCCAAAAGACTTTTGGGCAGGACTTTTCTTCGTCCTGTTTGGCGCGTTCTTCGCGATCTATTCACTTGAATATAGCATCGGCAACATACACCGGCTCGGCCCGGGCATGTTCCCGTTCATTGTTAGCGGAATACTCACCGGTCTCGGCGTTCTTCTCATTTTCAAATCCCTGATAAACGATGGAGACGCTGTTCATCGCTTCGCGCTTCGCTCCAGCGGCATATCGCTGTTTGCAGTTGTCCTCTTTGGCGCGCTCATCAAGCCTGCAGGGCTTGTGATCTCAACCTTCACGCTTGTCGTCCTTTCAGGCATAGCACAGCCGCAATCGCGCTTTCTGCACATACTCGCGCTAGGCGGCGGGATCGCGATATTCTGCGCGCTCCTTTTTGTTGGCGTGATCGGTCTTCCCATTCCTATCTGGCCGTCCTGGTAGCGCGGTGGAAACGCTCTCTCTTCTTCTTTACGGACTGCAGATAGCGCTGAGCTGGGAAAACCTGCTTTACTGTTTTGCGGGCTGCCTGCTCGGCACACTCGTCGGCGTCCTTCCTGGCATTGGCCCGGTCACCACCGTCGCCATTCTCTTGCCCTTCACATTTGGCCTTGGCCCCGCGCCGGCGCTCATCATGCTTGCGGGCATCTATTACGGCGCGCAGTACGGAGGCTCAACGACGGCTATTCTGGTCAACATTCCAGGAGAATCGTCTTCCGTCGTCACCACGATCGACGGCTATCAGATGGCCCGTCAGGGGCGCGCGGGCCCGGCCCTTGGCATCGCAGCCATAGGCTCTTTCGTTGCAGGCTCATTCGCTGTCTTCGTCGTGGCTTACTTCTCGCCACCGTTGGCGGAGATCGCCCTGCGTTTCGGGCCCGCAGACTATTTTTCATTGATGGTGATGGGGCTTGCGGCGTCGGTCATTCTCGCCAGCGGGTCTCTCATCAAGGCGATCGCGATGGTTCTGGTCGGCATTTTGCTGGGATCAATCGGGACAGACGTAAACACGGGCGCCATTCGTTTCGCAGCGGGCCTGCCACAACTCACCGATGGCATCGGCTTCATCGTGCTCGCGATGGCCTTTTTTGGAATTACGGACGTTCTTGTCAACCTTGAGAAGTCGAAAGAGCAGCACGTCGCAAACGCGGAAATTAAGAATGTACTTCCGACGATGGAAGATCTTCGAGTTTCCGCGCCCTCGATCGCGCGCGGCACGCTGATCGGCTCCATCCTTGGGATACTGCCCGGCGGGGGCGCTTTGTTGGCCTCGTTCGCCGCCTATATGGTCGAGAAGAAAGTAGCGCGCCGTCCTGCGAACTTTGGCTCTGGCGACATCCGCGGAGTCGCGGCGCCGGAGTCCGCCAACAACGCAGGCGCGCAAGTCTCCTTCATCCCGATGCTTACGCTGGGCCTGCCGTCAAATCCCACGATGGCGCTGATGATTGGCGCACTCATGATCCAGGGCATTACGCCCGGCCCCGGCGTCATCACCGAGCGGCCAGAATTGTTCTGGGGCCTGATTGCAAGCATGTGGATCGGCAACCTCATGCTTCTCGTGCTGAACCTGCCGCTAGTCGGTCTATGGGTGAAGCTTCTGTCCGTGCCCTACAGCCTGCTGTTTCCGGCAATCCTCGCCTTCTGCTGTGTCGGCGTCTACGCTTCGAGCAATGAGCCGGCCGACGTCTACATCGTTGCTGTTCTAGCTGCCGTTGGATACGCGCTGATCAAGTTTGATTGCGAGCCTGCGCCCATGGTGCTCGGCTTCGTGCTGGGCCCCATGATGGAGGAAAATCTGCGTCGTGCTATGATGATCTCGTTCGGCGACCCTTCGGTGTTTGTGACGCGTCCGATTTCAGCGCTTTGCCTGGCTGCAACGTTGCTCGGCCTCATTGCAATCGCCATCCCCAGCCTGCGGCGCCGGCGAGACGCCGCGATGCAAGAATAGCGGGCGACAATAGCGGGCGACGACATGGTCACGCACTGGCAGAATGTGGCGACTGAACGCTGATCAGGGCGAGGATGATGAAAGACCTTTTTCTTCAGGGTTCGCTAAGCCAGATACGCGCCGCCATTCTCGACGGACGAACCTCCGCCAGCGAAGTCGCCGCCTTCTTCCTCTCCCGTATCAATATGCTGGATCGCGCCGGGCCGCATTTGAATTGCGTGCGCACCATCGCGCCTGACGTTTCAGCCGAGGCGGCGCGCCTCGATGAGGCGGTTCGCCAAGGCGCCATGCCGGGCCCGCTGCACGGCGTCCCTATTCTGATCAAGGACAATATCTGCGTCGCCGGGATGACAATGAGCGCGGGCAGCGCAGCTCTTGAGCGCTTCCGTCCAGGCAAGGACGCCAACCTTGTGCGCCGTTTGCGTGCAGCGGGCGCAATCATTCTGGGCAAGACAAACCTGACGGAATTCGCCGATTACGTTTCGGACGTCATGCCGTCTTCTTTCAGCGGCGTCTCAGGGCATGTCCGCAACCCCATCACCGGCGAGCACTATGGGCGCGGTCAGGGCTCAAGCGTCGGGTCGGCCGCAGCTGTCGCCGCAGGGCTCGCGCCTGTTGCGATTGGCTCAGAAACACAAAACTCCATACAGACGCCCGCCTGCATGAGCTCCATCGTGGGATTGAAGCCATCGGTTGGCGCGGTCAGCCGCACCGGCGTTTTTCCGCTCGTCCCAAGTCAAGACTCGCCCGGTGTGCTGGCTCGCTCAGTGGAAGACGCAGCGCTCGTTTTATCTGTGCTGCGCGGCGCCGATCTCGCCGATTCTGCGACGCTTGAGGCAGCGCCTTTCCTCAACGCGGAAGTCGACGGCGGCGAGCCATTCTCACTCGGCGTGCCCCGGCTTACAATCTTCGAGCGGCCAGAACTTGCGCCCGCACTTGGCCGTTTTCTCGATTGCCTCGCCGCTCTGAAAGCAGCGGGCGTGCGCATTGTCGATCACTGCGATCCACCAGCCGCACACGAACTGTTGGAGGTGCGATCGAGCGTCTTTCCGACGGAGTTCAAGGTTGCGTTCGAAACCTTCATGAATGATCATGGCCATCCTTGCGGCATCGCATCGCTTCACGACCTCATCGCATGGAACGACGCTCACCCTGAGGCCATTCCCTACGGCCAGTCTCTCCTGGTCAATGCGCAATCCTCACAGGGGCTGGATGCAGCCAGATATCTCGCCGACCGGCGCGCAGACATCACCTTAAGCCGCACACAGGGCATCGACGCCGCACTGACCGCATACGGCGTCGATGCCCTGATCACGCCAATGTCTTCCGCCGCCAAATGGACAGGCAAGGCAGGCGCCCCAGTCATCGCGCTGCCGACTGGGGCGGATGCTCACGGGCGCCCATTCGGCGTAACGCTTTTCGCGCGCCGCTTTGAGGACGCGAAGCTCATATCCATTGCAACCCGCGTTGAAAACATCATCGCGCAGCGTCTACGACCAGCCGACGAGAGCCTCACAGCATGAGTAACAAATCGATTTCGGCTTTGAGATACAGCCCGAGCCTGAGATATATAGGCGAAGTTGCAGCCCATCCTGATGCGAAAAATTAGACGCCACGATGCAGGCGGATCCGTCCACGCCCATTGAACACGAAAAGCGAATTGAGCGATGACCTGGCGTTCGCACTCAGACCGGATGACCTATTCGCCGATCATAGACCGGCCGAAGATACGCTGGCCCAATGACGCGCGCGTCGCCTTCTGGATCAGCCCCAACGTGATGTTCTACGAGTATAAGCCGCCGCATCATCCGCAGCGCGACGCATGGCCGCGCACGCCTCATCCGGACGTTCGATCCTACGGCCATCAGGATTACGGCAACAGGGTCGGCTTCTGGCGCATGGTCGATATTATCGACAAGCACGCCATGCCCTGTACGACCTGCCTGAACGCCGCTGTGCTCCAACACTTTCCCGATCTGCGCAATGCGATCGTGGAGCGCGGCTGGGACATCATGAGCCACGGTCTCTACAATACGCGCTTTCTGTGGGGCATGAGCGCAGACGAGGAGCGCGCATTCCATAAGGACGTCATCGACACTGTCTTCGATCTGACGGGAAAGCGCATCCACGGCGCCCTGGGTCCGGGGCCACAATCGGTCACCGACCGCACGCCCGACATCCTCGCAGAACTCGGCCTCACCTTTCAGGCCGACTGGTTTCATGACGATCAGCCATTCCCCATCAATGTTCGCAAGGGCAAGTTCATCTCCGTTCCCTATTCGTTGGAGATCAGCGATTCTTCGGTGATCGGGACCGGCCCCGGCGCCGCGTATGAGGGCGACGACTTTGCTGAAATGATTAAGCGGCAGTTCGACACTCTTTATGCAGAAGGCGCTGAAAGCGGCCGCGTGATGTGCATTTCCCTGCACGCATATCTCATCGCGCAGCCCCATCGCGCGCGTTATCTCGACGAGGCGCTCCGCTACATCCTGTCCCATGATGGCGTGTGGAAGACCACGGCGGAGGAAATCGCCTCGTGGTATTTGACCCATTCTTATGACGCGGTGGCCGCTCATTGTGGCGCCGGCGTTTTGGCCCAGGACATTTGAGATGCCGGCTGATCGCACACTTGGTATGGATCATTCCCATTATGAATGGTCCGCGCTCCCTCACAGAAAGCCCCTGCGTTGGCCCGGTGGCGCGTCAGTCGCGGTTTGCGTGGTCGTAAACATCGAGCACTACGATCTGGACCCGCCGGAAGGCGCTTTCGCACCGGCTTCCATTCCCGGCGGGCGGGGACGCGGCCCGGCGCCTGACATCGCAATCTATTCGCTGCGCCAGTATGGCCCCCGTGTCGGCGTCTTCCGCGTCATGGATGTTCTTGATCGCCACGGCGTGACGGCGACTGCCGCCATAGACGCGGCGAGTGCAGTGGCGTATCCGCGCATCGTTGATGAATGCAAGGCGCGCAAGTGGGATTTTGTCGGCCACGGCCTCAGCGTAAGGCAAGCCATATCCAGCCAAATGAGCGAACCTGAAGAGCGCGCACATATCGCCGCCGCTCTCACCACAATCACGCAACACACAGGACAGGCCGTACGCGGCTGGTTCGGCGTCGATTCATGCGAAAGCGAACGCACGCCGCGCATTCTTGGCGAGCTTGGGATCAAATATATCTTTGACTGGCCCAACGATGAGCAGCCCTATCGCCTTCTCGTGCCGCCCGGGGACGTCATTGCCTTGCCCACACTGATCGAACTGGATGATGTCTACGCCCATTGGCATCGACGCGTCACCATCTGGCGTTGGCAGAAAATGGTTGAGGAGGCCTTCGAGACGCTGAGCCGCGATGGCGAGCGCTCCGGCAGACTCATGGCGTTGAGCCTGCATCCATGGCTCATTGGACAGGCGCACCGCATCCGCGCCCTTGATGACGCCCTCGCCTACATAACGAAACAGCCCGGCGTATGGATGGCTACCGGAGCCGAGATCGACGCCTGGTACAGACAGACATGCTAGCAGCCTGTCGGACTTAACTTGTCCTGGCGGCGGGGCAAGGGCAAGCGTAGAAACAGCGTATGGAGTCCTCGCGATGATGGCGGCCGCTCCGATGGACAATTTCCGCGAGATTGACCGCCAGACAGGCTTTTTACTGCCGCCTTCGATTGACGAATGGCTTCCCGAGGAACATCTGGCGCGGTTCGTCGTCGAGATCGTCGATGGTCTGGACCTG
>CANMLK010000065.1 GCA_947498445.1 Beijerinckiaceae bacterium | reverse complement strand
GATGATGTGGATCACGCAGCCCTGGCAAGCGATTGCGCTATACGGAATCGTGTTTGGAATCGGCAGCGGCATGGCCTCAACGATTCCCGTCGGCGTGATGGTGACGCGCGCCTTTCCGGGCCGCACGGGCCTTGCCAATTCCGTCGCGCTGTCGGGCATGTGCGTTGGCCAGCTGATCATCATCGCCATTCTGGCCGCAATACTTGTGCAGGCGGGCTGGCGCTCGATCTTCTTCTGGGTCGGAATCGCTCATCTTGCGGTGATACCGCTGATTCTGGCCACAGCGCCCGGCAGGCCGGCTGCGGGCTCCGCCGTTTCACAACCGGCCGAGGGCAAGACGATCCGCGAGGCCGCCCGCACCAGGCCATTCTGGCTTTTGATGGGAATTTATGGCGTCTGCGGCTTCAACGATTTCTTCGTGGCCGCCCATGTTGTCGCGTTCGCGCAGGACAGCGGCGTTGAGGCTCTTCTGGCAGGCAATTTGTTGGCGTTGATGGGCCTGACGGGCTTTGCCGGCGTGCTGTGGGCGGGGATAGCGGCCGACCGGCACGGCCCGGTGTGGCCAACGCTGGTCGCCTTCTTCATCCGCACTGCGGCGTTCGGCCTGGTGCTTGTCGATTCGTCGACCGTCTCGGTCGCGGTGTTCGCCCTGTCCTTTGGGCTCACCTTTTTCATGACCGCGCCGCCGACCGTTCTCTTCGTGCGCGAATCGTTCGGCATGCGCCATCTGGGCGCGCTTACTGGCGTCATCACCATGGTGCACCACGCGTTCGGCGGGCTCGGAGCTTGGATGGGGGCGCTCGTGTTCGACGCCAACGGGTCCTATGGCGCCGCCTTCGCCGCGATGCTGGTCGCGACGCTTTGCGCTGCGGGCCTGACGATCATGTACGCCCGCGACCGGGCAAATCGCCCAGCCTGATCAAAAAACCGTTGATCAAAAATCGCTGATCAGAAGTCGCTGGTGAGGCCCTTCACCTCCCAGTCGCCATAGCGCACCGGATCGAGCCCGCCGCGTCCGGCTACCTCGGCGGGCGCGTCTCGGGCAGCCGCCTCGGCGGCGTTGCGCCGGGCCTCCGCCTCCGCCAGCGCGCGTTGCGCCTCGGGCGATAAAATACGCACAGTCTGAGCCGGCTCGGAGGACTGTTCCGCGGGCTTCTTGTCGGCGTGGTCCATTGCAAATTCCCCTTGCCCCCGTATTCCTGCATCCGTCGAAACCGCCGCCTTGCAGGAAGGGCCATATAGGCACCACATATAGCGCGCGCCCGTCGCCTCCAAGGTAGGGGCGGTCGACTAGATGCGGCCAATGGAGACTGAGACCATGAATTTCATGCGCACCGCCGTTTTGATGGCCGCCATGTCGGCGATCTTCGTAGCCGTGGGCGCCCTGCTGGGCGGACAGACCGGCATTTTGATCGCCTTGCTCGTGGCCGCGGGCACGAATTTTTACGCCTACTGGAATTCGGACAAGATGGCGCTCGCCTCCAACGGCGCGCAGGAAGTCGACGAATCCACGGCGCCTGAACTGGTGCAGATGGTCGCGCTTCTGGCGCAGCGTGCGAACATGCCGATGCCCCGCGTCTATGTGGTGCACGAGGACCAGCCCAACGCCTTCGCCACGGGCCGCAATCCTGAAAACGCCGCCGTCGCCGTGAACACGGGTCTTGTCGCCATGCTGACGCGCGAGGAGCTTGCCGGCGTCATCGCCCATGAACTCGCGCACATCAAAAATCGCGACACGCTGACCATGACGATCACCGCCACACTCGCCGGCGCGATTTCCTCGATCGCGCAATGGGGCATGATCTTTGGCGGCAACCGCAACAACAACGGCATGGGCATGATCGGAACGATCGCCCTGGCCATCCTCGCGCCGCTGGCGGCGATGGTGGTGCAAATGGCGATCAGCCGGTCGCGCGAATATGTCGCCGACCAGATGGGCGCGGAAATCTGCGGCAACCCGGTCTGGCTGGCGAGCGCGCTGGCGAAAATTTCCGGCGACGCGGCCGTGATTCCGAATCAGGCCGCGGAGGCGAACCCCGCCATGGCCCACATGTTCATCATCAACCCGCTCACCGGACAGGGAATGGACAATTTATTCTCGACCCACCCGAATGTCGCTAACCGTATCGCCGCGCTGGATGATCTCGCCCGGCAGATGGGCATAAGCGGCTACATGGAAGGCTACGCTGCTGATTTTGGTGGTCAAAGCACGTCTGGCCCGTGGCAGGGCGCAGGGGATCGTGATACCTCGAAGTGGGGTCAGAGGCGCGGTCCCTGGGGCTGACCGCGCGAATCGGACGACGGCGCACTCCGCCAGAATCGTTCGCACAGAGGTCGGAGTAGTCTCGCTTGAACCAGATCAAGAAGGCGTTTAACCCGCGCGGACGCCGCGACCGGGCTGAGCCGCCGCCGCCGCCGCCCCCGCCGGGGCTTGCTGCGCGCGCCGCAGCGGCCGCGGCCCTTGCCGACATTCTCGCCAACGGTCACACGCTCGATGAGCGATTCGCGGCCGACCTTGCGGCCGGGCGCCAGCAGGCGTTCGACCCGCGCGACCGCGCGCTGATTCGCTCCATTGTCACAACCTCGCTACGCCGCCTCGGGACGATACGCGCCGCCCTCGCCCAGTTTCTTGAAGGCGGCATGCCAAAGAAGGCGGGCTCTCTCGAACATTGCCTGATCGTCGGCGCGGCGCAGCTTCTGTTTCTCGACGTGCCCGACCACGCTGCTGTTGATCTGGCCGTGCGCGCTGTGCGCGCCGATCCCAAAGCCGCGCCTTTTGCGGCGCTGGCCAACGCCGTGCTGCGCAATGTGGCCCGCGCGCGCGACGAATTGCGCGACCCCGCCGACGCCTTCATCGACACGCCGCCCTGGCTTGCGGCGCGTTGGAAGAAAAACTGGGGCCATGATAACGCGCAGGCCATCGCGCTGATGAACCGCTGCGAGCCGACGCTCGACGTCACAGTGCGCAGCGACGCCGCCGGATGGGCGGAAAAACTTGGCGGTGTCGTGCTTCCAACCGGCTCCGTTCGACTGGTCACGCGCGATCCGATTCCAGAACTTGCCGGCTATGCCGATGGCCAATGGTGGGTGCAGGACGCCGCCGCGACATTCCCCGCGCGCCTGCTGGCGGTGCGTTCGGGCGAGCGCGTCGTGGACTTGTGCGCGGCGCCCGGCGGCAAGGCGGCGCAAATGGCGGCCGCCGGCGCGGTCGTTGTCGCGCTGGACAGGTCGGCCGAACGCCTCAAGCGACTGGCCGCGAATTTTGAACGGCTTCGTTTGCCGGTGGATATTTCCGTCGGCGATGCGCTGACCTTTGAGGCGCCGCCATTCGACGCCGTGCTGCTCGACGCGCCCTGCACAGCGACTGGCACGATTCGGCGTCATCCCGATGTGGCGTGGGTGAAGCGCGTGAGCGACATCACATCGCTGGGGGCCATTCAGACCAGAATGCTTGATCGCGCCTGCGCAATGCTGAAGCCCGGCGGGCGACTCGTCTATTCCACCTGCTCGATTGAGCCCGAGGAAGGCGAGGCGCAGATCGCCGCGCTGCTGCGGCGAAACCCGGACATGGCGCGCGTGCCCGTCACAGCTGATGAGATCGGTGGACTGACCGATTGCGTCAGCGAGATCGGCGACGTGCGAATCTTGCCCTGCAACATGCCCCACGAAGATCCGCGACTGGCGGGTCTCGATGGGTTCTTCGCAAGCCGACTCATGCGCAAGATGCGGTGAGTGCACACAAGTCGGCGCGCCTGCGCATGAAGTCATTTTGAGAAAGAGCCTGAATCACATTAAGATTCGTGGGTGAGCGTCGGCGGCGGCGCGTTCAAGGAGGCCTGATCATTGACAGGGCGCACCGTCGCTGAACGATGGCGTATCGCCCGGCAGGCAGCTCGCTTCAAGGCGCGCCGCGCCCGCGCGATGCTGGGCGAGCCGATGCGGCGCTTCAGTTTTTTCCGCGCCCGCGGTCCGCAGCGTCTGGTGATTGCGCCACAGGACATCCGCACCAGCGACCCCACCGTCGCCGACGACATTTACGCCGGCTATTTCGCGTTTGGCTCACGCATTGTGGATGTGCGCGGCTCGTCGCCCTTCGCCATCGTGCCGCCCAATGCTGACTGGGAGGCGGGCCTCCTGGGGTTTGGATGGTTGCGACACCTGCGCGCCAGCCAGACGGACCTCGCACGCGAAAATGCGCGCGCCCTGCTCCGCGAGTTTCTCGCGCTGCACGCCAAGCCCCGCCGCACAGGCGCATGGCGGCCCGAAATTGCGGCGCGGCGCACCATGTCATGGATTAGCCAGTCGCCTTTGCTTCTGGAGGCGGCGGACTCTGAATTTTATCGCCTCTTCATCCGCAGTCTGGGCCGGCATATCGCATTCCTGAAAGCGGAACTGCGCTCGGGCTCGCGGGGCGAGGCGCGTCTGTTCGCAGCGATCGCGCTGGCGCAGGCGACCCTGTGCACGGACGGCTACACAAGCCTTCGCAAACGCGCCGCGCGTTGGCTCGACGAAGAACTGAAGCGTCAAATTCTGGCCGATGGAGGCCATATCGGACGCAATCCCCGCACCCTCGTCGAATTGTCGCTGGACCTGCTTCCGCTGCGACAGGCTTACGCGGCGCGCAACATCACACCCCCAGCAGAAATCACCGGCGCCATCGACCGGATGATGCCGATGGTCCGCCTGTTCCGCCATCCCGACTCATCCCTTGCGCTGTTCAACGGCATGGGCGTAACCGAGCCCGATGTGCTGGCGACCGTGCTCGCCTATGACGACGCCCGCGCGCAGGCGATCTTCAACGCGCCCCACTCTGGCTATCAACGGCTGGAAGGCGACGACCTTGTCCTCATCATGGACGCTGGCGCCCCGCCGCCCCCCGATTTCTCCGGCGAAGCGCATGCGGGAGCCCTGTCGTTCGAACTTTCAGCGGCCGGACACAGGCTGGTGGTCAATTGCGGCGCCCCCTGCCAGCATGGCGCGGTGCACGAAGCCGCCCGCATAACGGCGGCCCATTCGACCCTGACCCTGGGCGAGCAATCGTCCGCCCTCGTGCCTCACGAAACAGGCCGCACCGACTGGATGGAGAACCACATCGTCATCGGCCCCTCGCCGATAAAGGTGCGGCGTCTTGACGACGAGGAGGCGTGTTCGGTTGAAGCGACCCACGACGGCTACGCGTCGTCATTCGGCTTTCTGCATACGCGCCGCGTGCTTGTGTATTCGGAAGGCTCGCGCGTCGAGGGCATGGACACGCTTTCACCCTCAGGGCGCAGACGACGCGCGGACGTGGACTACTCGATCCGCTTTCACCTGCACCCGGGCGTGCGCGCCGGGCGGATCGAGAACGGGCTGGGCGTGCTTCTTGTGACGCCTGGCGACGAACAATGGACCTTCCACGCAGGCGGCGCCCCAATCGACATCGAGGAAAGCGCGTTCTTCGCGGTGCCCGACCGGGCGCGCACCACCCATCAACTCGTCATTCGCGGCTCGGCGCTGAATCAGCCCGAAGTCACGTGGGTCTTCATGCGCGGATAAGCCCCCGCGCTTTCCCCGCCGCGCCAAACCGTGCTAAGCGCGCGCTCGTCACCTCATATTCGAGAAGAACCATGCCCCGCGACCTTCGCCGCATTTCCCGCGCGCTTCTCTCCGTGTCCGACAAGACCGGCCTCATCGACTTCGCCCGCGCGCTGAGCGCCGCCGGCGTGGAGCTGATTTCGACGGGCGGCACCTGCAAGGCGATTGCGGACGCAGGGATCGCGGTGCGCGACGTCTCGGACGTCACCGGCTTCCCGGAGATGATGGACGGACGCGTCAAGACGCTGCACCCGGCAGTTCATGGCGGCCTGCTCGCGATCCGCGAAAACCCCGAGCATGAAGCTGCGATGCTGGCGCACAACATCGCGCCGATCGATCTGCTGATCGTGAACCTCTATCCCTTCGAGGCGACGGTCGCGAAAGGCGCGGACTACGATGATTGCATCGAGAACATCGACATTGGTGGGCCAGCAATGATTCGCGCCGCCGCCAAAAACCACGGCGACGTCGCCGTCGTGGTGGACGTCGCTGATTATGCGCTGATCCTTGACGGCCTTGCTAAAAATAACGGCGCGCTCGACCTTGCGACCCGCAAGCGCCTCGCACAAAAAGCCTACGCGCGCACCGCAGCGTATGACGCGGCGATCTCGAACTGGTTCGCCACCGAAATCGGCGAGAACACGCCGACCTATCGCGCCATCGGCGGCGTGTTGGCCGAAACGATGCGCTACGGCGAAAACCCGCATCAATCAGCAGGTTTCTATCGCACGCCCGAGCATCGCTTTGGAGTTTCCACCGCGCGTCAGGTTCAAGGGAAATCCCTCTCCTACAACAACGTCAACGATACGGACGCCGCCTTCGAATGCGTGGCGGAGTTTGATCCTGCGCGCACGGCGGCAGTCGCCATCATCAAACACGCCAACCCGTGCGGCGTCGCCGAAGGGCCGTCGCTGGTGGAAGCCTACGCCCGCGCATTGCGCTGCGATCCTGTCTCCGCGTTCGGCGGAATCGTCGCGCTTAATCGCAAGCTTGATGCAGATGCCGCTCGCGAGATCGTGAAAATCTTCACGGAAGTCATCATCGCGCCAGACGCCGACGAGGAGGCCATCGCCATCGTTGCTGGAAAGAAGAATCTACGCCTCCTGCTCACCGGCGGTCTGCCAAACCCGCGCGCCAGGGGCCTCACGCTGCGCACAGTGGCGGGCGGCCTGCTCGTGCAGGGCCGCGACAACGCAGTGGTCGACGACATGGTGCTGAAGGTCGTCACCAAACGCGCGCCCACCGCAGAGGAATTGTCGGACCTCAAGTTCGCCTTCCGCGTCTGCAAGCACGTCAAATCGAACGCCATCGTTTACGTGAAAGCCGGCGCGACGGTTGGCGTTGGCGCAGGCCAGATGAGCCGCGTTGATTCCTCGCGCATCGCAGCCTGGAAAGCCGCAGAAGCCGCCAAGGCCGCCGGCCTGCCCGAAAGCCTCGCCAGAGGCTCGGTCGTCGCCTCCGACGCTTTCTTCCCCTTCTCGGATGGCCTGCTGGCGGCCGCTGAAGCAGGCGCAACCGCCATCATCCAGCCGGGCGGCTCGATGCGGGACGACAAGGTGATCAAGGCCGCTGACGAGGCAGGTCTCGCCATGGTGATGACGGGTCACCGGCATTTCCGGCACTGAGATGAGCGGCTCGTTAATCCAGCGTTAGCAATTTGCCGCGATTTTGCCGTGAGCGAGGCCGCTTTCGCCCCGGACCGGACACGCTTGCGCCATGCGTGAGCTTCAGGTTTCGAGCCGCGCTGCAGGCTGCGGCGAAACCGGAGTAATCAATCGTGCGTGTCACCGCCAAACGTCAATTTGAAGAAACAAAAACAATCGGCGAGATTGGCCGCATTGAAGCCGCGTCCGAATGGTGTGGCGAAAAATCCATTGAGGCGCAGCAGCAGGCGGCCCTCGCCAAGCTCAAGGAGCTGGCCCGCGAATTTGAGGCGGATGCGATTGTGGGCCTTAACTTTCAGATTGACGACGTCGCCACCACCGACCTGTCGCCCTTGGCGCTGCATCGCGTCAACGCAACTGGCGTAGCGGTCAGACTCGCGCGCGGCTGAAATTACACGCCGCTGGCGGCCAGCAAATCGGCCTGATGCTGCGTAATCAAGGGCTCGATCACATCGTCCAGCGCTTCGCCGGTGACGATCTGGTCGAGCTTGTAGAGCGTCAAATTGATCCGGTGATCGGTGCAGCGGCCCTGCGGAAAATTATACGTGCGGATACGCTCCGAACGGTCCCCTGATCCCACCTGAGATTTGCGATCCGCCGCGCGCTCGTTATCGAGCTTGCGCCGCTGTTCGTCATAAAGTCGCGAGCGCAGCAGCGTCATCGCGCGCGCGCGGTTTTTGTGCTGCGAACGCTCTTCCTGCACGAACACGACAATGCCGCTGGGCAGATGCGTGATGCGGATGGCGGACTCAGTCTTGTTGACGTGCTGTCCACCCGCGCCTTGCGCACGCATCGTGTCTATTTTCAAATCGGCTTCGTTGATGTCGATGTCGACGTCCTGCGCTTCGGGCAGCACCGCGACCGTCGCCGCCGATGTATGAATGCGGCCCTGCGTTTCAGTTGCGGGCACACGCTGCACGCGATGAACGCCCGACTCAAACTTCATCCGCGCGAACACGCCGCGCCCTTTAATGGACGCAATGATTTCCTTGTAGCCGCCTGACGTGCCCTCGCTCTCCGAGACGATCTCGACCTTCCAGCCCTTGCCCTCCGCATAGCGCGCGTACATGCGGAAGAGGTCGCCCGCAAAGAGCGACGCTTCATCGCCGCCCGTGCCTGCGCGCACTTCAAGAATCGCATCGCCTTCATCGGCCGCATCTTTGGGCAAAAGCGCGAGGCGGATTTTCTGTTCAACAGCTTCGATACGCTCCTGCGTCTCGCCGATTTCGATTTCGGCGAGCTCCTTCATGTCGCGATCGCTTGCAGGATCAGCCAAAAGCGCCTGCGCGCCAGCAAGATCGGACTGCGCCTGGCGCCACGCCTCAATCGATTCAGCCACCGGCTCGATCTCGGAGAGTTCACGCGACAGCGCGCCAAATTCAGGACCGTTCGCGCCGGCGGCAAGCTTCGCCGAAACTTCGTCGCGGCGGCGCAGGATGAGATCCAGCTTTTCGTGGGTGAGCATTTCTACATTCTGCCAAGCGTTGCGGGCGACGTTGCGGGCGGCGGAGACGATGCAGCGTCGCTACAAAGGAACGCCCTTGGCGTCAGCGAACGCGCGGAGCTTTTCGCGCAACGAAGCCGTTCCCGCCCGCTCTTCGAGCAACGTTTCGACATACTGCGTAAAATCGCCCGCGTCCGCCGCAAGAATGGCGGCCTTCACTGGCCCCACGCTGGTGGCCGACATGGACAGCCCCCGATAACCCAGCGCGATCAGCGTCAACGCTTCCAGCGGGCGCCCGCCCATTTCGCCGCACAGCGTCACCGGCTTGCCATACGCGCGCGCCTTTTTAGGCACGCTTGCAAGCGCGCGCAGCACAGGCGCCGACAACGTGTCAAAACGGTTTGCGACGCGGCGATTGTCGCGGTCAGCAGCGGTCAGATACTGCACGAGATCGTTGGAGCCTACCGACAGAAAATCGACGCGCTCCAGCAATTCATCAAGTTGCCACAGCAGCGCAGGCACTTCGATCATCACGCCCAGACGAAGAGACTTCGGCGGTTCGTGATTGTGGCGTTTCAGATGCGCGACTTCACGCTCGACAATCGCCTTGGCCTCATCGAACTCGCTCACCATGGTCACCATGGGGAACATGATGCGCAGATCGCGGCCGGCGCCCGCCAGCAGCAACGAGCGCAATTGCATGCGCAGCAAGCCCGGACGGTCGAGCCCGATGCGCAACGCGCGCCAGCCAAGAGCGGGATTTTCTTCCTCATAGGTGCGCATGTACGGCAAGATTTTATCGCCGCCGATGTCGAGCGTGCGGAACGTCACGTCGCCGGGAACAGCTTCCAGCACCTGCTTGTAAAGTTGAAATTGCTGCTCAACCTTGGGAAACCGCGACGCGAGCATGAACTGCAGCTCGGTGCGAAACAGGCCAATGGACTTCACACCCGCCTCGGGCAGGTTTTGCAAATCGACGAGCAGACCCGCGTTCATCATCAAATTGATATCAACACCGTCGCGCGTGACGGCGCGCACGTCGCGCAAACGGTGATATTGCTCCTGCCGCCGCGCGCGCAGGCGCGCCTTTTCGCGATAGGCGGCTTCCACGTTGGGCTGCGGGCGAATCTGCACTTCGCCGGTGGTGCCATCGACAATGATGGCGTCGCCCTGCTCCAGAAGATTGGTGACGTTTTCAACATCGCCAACGGTCGGGATGCCCAGCGCGCGCGCGACAATGGCGACGTGACTGGAGCCGCCCGCGTCTTCGAGCACAAGTCCGCGCAGCTTCTTGCGGTCATATTCGAGCAGCGCCGCAGGGCCCATGCTGCGCGCGACCAGAATGGCGTTGTCCGGCAGGCTTTCAGGCGCCGCAATCAGCGACTGTCCCGTGAGCTGATGCAACAGACGGTTGGCGAGATCATCCAGATCATGCAGGCGTTCACGCAAGTAAGGATCGGTCTGGCGCTGCAATCGCGCGCGCGCGTCGTTCTGCACGCGCTCAACGGCGGCCTCCGCCGTGATGCCGGTGGACACCGCTTCGCGCAAACGGCGCAGCCAGCCGCGATCATTGGCGAAGACACGAAAGGCTTCGAGCACTTCACGGCTCTCGCCCGCCGACCCGTCCGCATCCAGAATCTGGTCGATATTGGCGCGCATGGCGGTAAGCGCCGCTTCCAGCCGCTCCAGTTCGTGATGGGTGTCCTCGGCGACGATCTGCGTCACGATCACGCGCGGCTCGTGCATCACTGCGTGCCCAAGGCCCACGCCATCGGCGACCGGCGTGCCGGTAAGCGCCAGATGCTGACGCGCCGCGATTTCTGCGCCCGGGCGGACGATGGCCTGCAGTTCACCCGAGGCGATCATCTCGGCCATGAGCATGGCGATCGTCTCGAGGACTTCGATCTCTTCCTCGGAATAGGCACGCTTCACCTTGTTCTGCACGACAAGCACGCCCAACGTGTTGCCGCCCCGCAGAACCGGAACCCCAAGAAACGAATGGTAGATTTCTTCACCCGTTTCCGGGCGATAGGAGAACGCGGGGTGGGCCTGCGCGTCCGTGAGCGCAAGCGGCTCCGCCGTTGTGGAGATAAGGCCGACAAGGCCCTCGTCCGACCGCATGGTCGTCAGATGCACCGCTTCGCGCTTCAGACCCTCGGTGGCGAAAAGCTCAAGCCGCTGGTCGGCGCGCAGCACGTAAACGGAGCAGACCTCCGCGACCATGTTGGCCGCGATCAGCACCACGATGCGGTCAAGACGCGCCTGCGCGTTCACCGGCTCCGCCATGGCTTCGCGGAGCCGGCGAAGCAGCAGGCGGGGTCCGCCGAGCGCGCTTCGCGTAGGCATGGGTGCGTCCGTGTTTGAGCGCGACAGGAAGGTCGCCCCTCAGCGAGCCTCCCTGGACGCTATAGCCACCACGCGTGGCGCCCGCAAGGCGCTTGCTCAACGCCCTGAAGTCCCGGCAAGATTGTGGCTAGCTTCGCAGTCGCCGCAAAGCGTCAGGCGGCGGCGTCAAGCCCGAAGAGCGAGTGCAGCGTGCGCACCGCCAGTTCGGTGTAATCCTTGTCGATCAGCACCGAGAACTTGATCTCGCTGGTCGTGATCGCCCGGATGTTGATGCCCTTGTCGGCCAGCGCCTTGAAGGCGCGCGCGGCGACGCCCGCGTGGCTGCGCATCCCCACGCCGATGGCGGAGATCTTCACCACGTCGGTGGCGCCTTCCAGCGCCTCAAAGGCGATATCGGACTTGTGCTTGCGCAGATGATCCATCGCCCGCTCATAATCGGCCGCCTGCACCGTGAAGGTGAGGTCGGTCGTGGCGTCGCGATTCTCCGCCTTGCCGGAAACGACCTGAATGATCATGTCGACGTTGATATTGGCCTCCGCCAGGGGCACGAAAATATTTGCGGCCACGCCCGGCTTGTCGGCGATGCGCCGCAGCGTGATTTGCGCCTCGTCTTTGGAGAAGGCGATGCCTGTGACAACCTGCTGTTCCACGATCTCTTCCTCCTCGCAGATGAGCGTTCCGGGCCGCGGATTGGCCGGATCGTCGAATGAGGACCGAACGAATGTCCTGACCTTGTGCACCATGGCGATCTCGACAGAGCGCACCTGAAGCACCTTTGAGCCCAGCGAGGCCATTTCGAGCATTTCCTCGAAGGAGACCTTGTCGAGCTTGCGCGCCTTGGGAACGATGCGCGGATCGGTTGTGTAGACGCCGTCCACGTCCGTGTAGATGTCGCAGCGCTCCGCGCCGATGGCCGCAGCCACTGCAACTGCGCTTGTGTCCGAGCCGCCGCGCCCCAGCGTGGTGAGGCGCCCTGTCGGCTCGTGAACGCCCTGAAAGCCCGCGACCACGGCGATCTCGCCGCGCGCAAAGCCCGCGTCCAGTCGCGCGGGGTCGATTGATTCGATGCGGGCGGAGCCGTGGGCGTCGCTGGTGCAGATGGGGATCTGCCACCCCTGCCACGAGCGGGCGTTGAGGCCCATCTCCTGCAGGGTGAGCGCCAGCAGGCCCGACGTGACCTGCTCGCCCGAGGCGACGACCGCGTCATATTCGCGCGCGTCGTAGAACTTGGAGCACTCGTTAACCCAGCCGACCAGCTCGTTCGTCTTGCCAGACATGGCGGACACGACCACGGCGACCTGATAGCCGGCCTCGACTTCGCGTCGCACATGGGCGGCCACGTTGCGAATGCGCTCTATATTGGCGACAGACGTGCCGCCGAATTTCATCACCAGTCGGGCCATTTTCCGCTCGAATGTCGCCTCGGTCCCAAGATCACTCTCTTGAGATCGAGGGAAGCCCGTGGGCTTTGTGAAACAAAGGCGCGCGCCGCACTCGTCGCTCGCCCCCCTTTTGAAGGGCGCGTATAGATACCTTGGGCGCCGGGCCTGTCAACGCTCGCGCCTTGGACATGTGGAGCCAAGCCGATGCAAACCCCCGGGAGCGCCTCCGTCGATCAGCGCGAACTGGACCAGTTCGAGCGTCTGGGAGAGGGCTGGTGGAGCGAAAAGGGCCCCATGCGGCCCCTGCACCGCATGAACCCGGTGCGCGTGCGCTGGATGCGCGACGCCATGATCGACCAGTTCGCCACGCTGGACGGGCGCGAACGCGACCCCGATTCGCTGCGATCGTTGGAAGGTCTGTCGATCCTCGACATCGGCTGCGGCGGCGGCATCCTGTGCGAACCGCTCTCTCGCCTTGGCGCGAACGTGCTGGGCGTCGACCCGGCGCAGGGCAATATCGACATCGCCCGCGCCCATGCCGAGGAAACCGGCGCGCCCGCAACCTACCGCGCCATCACCGCCGAAGACCTCACAACCGAAGGCCAGCGCTTTGACGTGGTGTGCGCAATGGAAGTCGTTGAGCACGTCGTCAACCCGGCGGCGTTCATCGCGACCGCAGCCTCCATGGTGAAACCCGGCGGCCTGTTCTTCTGCTCGACGCTGAACCGGACGGTCAAGAGTTTCGCGCTCGCCATCGTCGGCGCCGAATACATCCTGCGCTGGGTCGCGCCCGGCACCCATCAATGGGAAAAATTCATCACGCCCGGCGAGTTGGAAGACGCGATCAAGGCGGCGGGGCTGGACCTCTACGCGCTGTCAGGCGTCAGCTACAACCCGCTGCGCGACAAGTGGGACACATCGCGCGATCTCGATGTGAATTACATGGTGGTGGCGCGAAGGCTAATGCAGGTGGCGTGAGGCGACGCCTCACACATGTCCTGCGCCCGAAAGGTGCAGGACAACAACGCCCGTGAGAATAAGCCCGATGCCCGCGAGCGCCAACGGCTCCAGCGCCTGACGAAACAACACCCAGCCGATGCCTGTAATCAGAACAACGCCGACCCCTGACCAGATGGCGTAGGCGACGCCGACGGGAATCGTTTTAAGGCTAAAGGCGAGGCACACGAACGCAATGCCGTAGCCAATCACCATCACCAGAACCGGATACAGCCGCGTCAGTCCGTTGGAAGCAGTGAGCGCCGAAGTGGCGATGACTTCTGCGACGATGGCGAGCGCAAGATAGATATAGCTGATGCTCATGGTTGCGACTTAGGCGCCCCGTGTGACAGGACTGCGACGGCTCGTCAGTTCCGCCCATCCGGCAACGACGGCACCGGCAAGACCGGTATTCCCTCGTCCCAGAGCTCCTTGGCCTGCGCCAGCGTCGCCTCACCACGAATGGCGCGATGCGGGACCTCGCCGTCGTGCATGCGCCGCGCTTCCTCAGAGAACTGCGCGCCGACATCCACCGTGTTTTCGGTGATCTTGGCGTGCAATTCGCGGATCGCCTCGCGCAGCGCGAGTTGCTTTTCGTCGAGAATGGCGACCGGCTGCGGCGCGTCTGGCGTCGCTGGCGACTGAGCGACCGCCTCGTTGCGCGCGCGGCGCTTTGACGTGGACACCGCAGGCGCCATCAGCGCTTTATGCACCTTGGTCGAGGCGCAATGGGGACATTCCACAAAGCCGCGCTTCGCCTGCGTGTCATACGCGTCGGAGTTGGAAAACCAGCTTTCGAAGTCGTGCCCGTTCTCGCAGACGAGCGCGTATTTGATCATCGCCTTGTTGTCCTCATCCTACCGTCAGGCGCCGAGCAGCGGGTCCAGTTCGCCGGCCCGCTCTAGCGCATAGAGATCGTCGCAACCGCCAACATGGCGCTCGCCAATAAAAATTTGCGGCACAGTCCAGCTTCCGCCGGACCGCTCAGACATTTTCTGTTGCAGTCCCGGGTCTCCGTCGACGGAGATTTCCTCGAACGTTGCGTTCTTCTTCGTCAGAAGCGTCTTCGCAGCATGGCAAAAACCACAGGTGGATTTCGTGTAGATTGTGATCGCTGGCGCCGACATCAGACCCTCGTCATTTCCTCACGTCTTATATGGGCGTTCACCCGTTCGTCACAACCCGGGCGAAAACCAGTAGGTCTACCTGCTCAGCCCCGGCGCGCAGCAGGGCGCGGGCGCAAGCGTTTGCGGTGGCGCCGGACGTAATCACGTCGTCGATCAGCACAATCCTGCGCCCGACTATTCTTGGGCGCGCCTCGTCCGGCGCGCGAAACGCGCCCTGCACATTGTCCGCCCGCTGGGCCCGGCTGAGGCCCACCTGGGGCGCAGTCGGCTTGATGCGCGCCGGCGCCAGCGGATCGGTCGGCACGCCGCAGACCTTTGAGACGGCGGCGGCCAGCGCGGCGGCCTGATTGAAGCGGCGCGAAAACAGACGGCGCCGATGAAGCGGAATGGGCACCAGCGCATGAGCGCCCGGCAGAATATCCGCCCCGGCCCGCGCCATCCACGCGCCCATGTTGCCGGCCAGCTCCAGCCGGTCGCCATATTTCAGCCGATGAACCAGCTGCCGCGCCGGACCATCCTCATACCGCGCCACGGCGCGGGCCTTGGTCCAGACGGGAGGATTAGCCATGACGCCCGGCGAAATCAGCCCCTCGCCCAGATCATGTTCGAACGGCACGCCTGACCGCTCGCAATAAGGCCGCTCGATAAAAGGCGTTTTAATCCAGCATTCTGAGCACAGAAACCCATCTTCCTGCACAGCGGAAAAACACACCGGGCAGGACGAAGGATACATTACATCAAGCGCTTGCCGGAATAAGTCGCGCGGAAAAAGCCGCGTTGGAAAAAACGCGAAAATTCGGGAAAAATTATTTCCCGGCGATTTTTCAGGAATTTCGGCGGCAGGCTCCATGTCTTAAGCTTAAGACGGCTTAGCATTTTCCGCCAGCCTCGCGTGAGCGATCCATTCGCGCCCGCCCCAAGACATGCCAATGCCCGCGTTGACCGCCTCTGCGCGCAGCCCCATAACCTACTCATGCACCCCCCCGCGCCTCCTAAAATCTTCGACCGCGATCTCGTGCGCTGGCGGCTTGAGCGCGCGCGCGGCAAGGCGCCGGTCACCTTCCTGCTGGACCGCGCGGTGGAGGATATGACGGAGCGCCTCGGCGCGGTGCTGCGCCCGTTCCCCCGCGTGCTCGATCTTGGCACGCCGACCCCGCAACTGGCCGCCGAGCTGGGACAGGCGGATCGCGTTATCACCCGCCTCTCGCCGCTGCATGAGGCGCCCGCCCCCGGCTGGACCAGCGTAACCGGCGACGCCGAAAACCTGCCCTTCGCGCCCGCCAGCTTCGATCTCGTCGTCTCCGCGCTGGCGCTCCAGTCGGTCAACGATTTGCCCGGAACGCTCATTCAGGCCCGCCGCGCGCTGGCGCCCGATGGCCTGCTCATGGCCTGCCTCTTTGGCGGCCAGACGCTGAACGAATTGCGCACCGCCTTCGCCGCCGCCGAAGAAGAGCGCATGGGCGGGATAAGCCCCCGCGTCGCGCCCTTCGCCGACGTGCGCGATCTGGGCGCGCTGATGCAACGCGCGGGCTTTGCCTTGCCGGTGACGGACGTGGACAGCGTGATGGTGCGCTACCCCAACATGTTCGCGCTGATGGCGGACCTGCGCGCCATGGGCGCCACAAACCCCCTCACCGAACGCCTGCGCCGCCCCGCCACACGCGGCCTGCTCATGCGCGCCGCGCAAATTTATCTCGAAAGATTCGGCGACAAGGACGGTCGCATTCGCGCGACGTTCGAAATCGTCTGGCTGCTGGGCTGGGCGCCCCACGAAAGCCAGCAAAAGCCGCTGGCGCCGGGCTCAGCAAAAATGCGGCTGGCCGATGCGTTGGGCGTGAAGGAGCAGAAACTGGAAGAATAATATCCCGGGACGAATCTGCCTATCGTCCCATTGTGCTGGCCTGCTTGCCCTTTTCGATGTATGCGCGCAGGAATGAACGGATGGCGGGCGGCGGCTCAAGCACTTCCAGAAAACGTTTCTCGCTGCGGGAATCGCTGATGTAACTTGGGACGAACCTCATTCCTTTCATCGCCTCGTCACGATATTCGGTCGAATTCTGGATGTTCGCCAGCGCCGCCTTGATGGATGAGACCGCCGGATCCGGCGCTCCCGCCGGCATCATGATCAGTCGCAGGAACATCGCGCTGACGCCATTGATGACCCTGTATGATTCCCAAAGCTCGCCCTGCGGCTCTTTTCACATCGCTTTCTTGTAGAAGTCGTAGAAATTGTCGGCGGGAATTCCGTCCGCATCCGGCGACTGCGTCAAGGCGTCGCCATCATCCAGCGGATCAAGCCACAAGGGGATCGCCTCGCCGGTGTTGACCAGTGCCGGTTCGATCGATGCGCGATAAGTCGGAATTGTTTC
>CANMLK010000064.1 GCA_947498445.1 Beijerinckiaceae bacterium | reverse complement strand
GCCCGTGACCAACTGCCCACCCTGCGCGACGCACTGCAACGTCATCACGCCAACCACTTCGGACTTGATGAGACATCAAAGGCCGCGTAATCATCAAACGAGGCAAGGCCCGAACCGCAATTTTCAACATTGAGCGGGACATCCCCGCGTGAAGCGAGGCGGAACCCGGTGAGTCGACCCAATACCAGCTTGAATGAAGGGCGACCCGGAGGTCGCCCATGACGGTTCTTGCCGCGTTTCTGCTGAACACGATTTTCAATTTTTTCCTTGGGCTTCTGGTCGCTTACCTTCTGGGGCCAGCGGAGTTCGGGCGCTTTGCCCTTGCGCTCGCGATCGGCATTGTGGCGCAAGGACTCGTTCTGGACTGGATCAGGTTTGCCGCCCTACGGTTTTTCTCGGGCAAGGCGCATATAAACCGCCCCGAACTGGGGCCGACGCTGGATATCAGCTTCGTAGTGCTGTCGGTCTGCCTGTCTGTTCTGATTGCGGCGGTCCTTTTGTCGGGGATTGAGCTGCCGCCCTCCCGCGCGCTCTTCGCCATCGCCATCGTATCGTCTATCGCCAACGGGCTGTTTGACTATCGCTGCGCCCTGCTCCGCGCCCAGTTTCTGGACCGGGCCTATGCGCGGTTGATGCTGATCAAGAATGTTATGGCGATCACGCTCACAGTGGGCGCGGCGTTTCTCACGGGTTCCGCATTTGCGGCGCTGGTGGGCGCATGTGTTTCGATGGCCGGGTCCGTTGTGCTGGCTTCGCGGGCGTGGCGTCTTGAAACAAATCAGTTTCGCGGTGGCAGTCGTAGCGTCGCGCTGGATTGTGCGCATTACGCCATGCCGATCGTGGTCGCCAATGTCCTGTACGCCGGCATCTCGCTGATGAACCGCTATCTCATGATGCGCTGGTACGGGTTCGCGGAGACAGGCTATTTCTCACTGGCCAGCGATCTTGGCGGGCGGCTCATTGGCGCTGTCGGCACGGCGCTGGATGCGCTGCTCTTCCAGCTCGCGGTGAAGGCTGATGAGCAACACGGACGCCAGGCTGCGCAGGAGCAGGTCGCGCGCAATCTGACTGTTGTTTTCGCTATTCTCACGCCAGCTACTGTCGGCTTCTGGCTGATTTTGCCCAGCATAGAGGCGTTGCTGGCGCCGCCCAGTTTTCGCGGACACTTCGCCGCTTATCTCGAACTGCTGCTCCCGGGCCTGTATTGTCAGGGCATGGCGACATACGCCATCAACGCGGTGTTCCAGATACAGAAAGACACGAAAGTCATTGTCGCTGCGGCGTTTGTTGGTTTTGCGATGAATGTGCTTTTGTTAACAATCATGGCCAGCTCTTCGCAGTCGAGCATCATCGCCATTGCGCAATCCATCGCCTACGCGGCGGCGTTTTTCTGCCTTGTGGGCTTGTCGTTCGCCGCCGGCGCCAAGCGCCCCGCGTTGCTTCATCTGCTCTATGCGGCCATCGGCGTTGTCGTTATGACGTTGGCGCTATTGCCGATGCGCCAATGGACTCCGGGCGTTGGCGCGCTTGCTACGCAAGTCCTCACAGGCGGTGTGATCATGGTAGCTTTTATCATGATCTTCAATATCGCAGACCTGCGACCGATCCTGCTGCAAGCAATCAGAAAGATCGCTTCACGCAGGGCGTAACGCTCTGTCAACCTTAACAACCTGTGCGTTAACCGGTTAAAACTACAAAATAATTAGCTGCTAACCAAGGTTTCGCTCCGCCCTTATTGTGACGCGGCAATGCGCTATCATGATTGGGCTCACGTTCGTCCTAAGCGCCGTCGGCGCTTGGCGGCCACAGGAGCCTGTGTCCATGGTGTTGCGTAATTGCGTATCGGTTGCGGCGCTCGCCGCAGGAATTTTCGTGGCGGGCCTCGCGCACGCCAATCAGGAATATATCGTGTTTTCCAGCGTTGGGCCGCAAGCGTCCCGGGAGGCTGTGCCCCCTCGCGCGCACCTTGGCCATCCAGCCGTCAACGCGGCGCCAGTCGCGCGCCAGCCCACGCCACAGGCCCAGCAGTATGCGGCCGCCAACTCGGGCGGCTATGGCGGCGGATTCATCGAACTGCTGGTGACGGGACGCGATCCCACGCCCCGCGCTGCGGTCACCAATACGCCTCCGGCCATGGATGGATCCCATCAGCGGTTTCGCGGAAATTACGGCGCCCCCGCGCCAAGTGGAAATTACGGCGCCCCCGCGCCCGCGGTGGAATACGCTCCGCATGCGGCTCCGGCGCGACAGGCCGCTGTTGCGCCAACGGCCGCAATGCCTTCGCGCCGGGTCAATCCGCGCTTCGACCGGCAGGAAGTCGATTACGATGGCCGCCATGCGGCAGGCTCAATCATCGTCGACACGCCCAGCCGTTATCTTTACCTCGTGCTCGGCAACGGTCGCGCCATGCGCTACGGAATCGGCGTTGGCCGCCCTGGCTTTGAGTGGGCAGGGGTGAAAGCTGTCACGCGCAAGGCCGAATGGCCCGATTGGCGCCCGCCGGCGGAAATGCTCAAGCGGCGTCCGGATCTGCCAGCCTTCATGAAGGGTGGCCCCCAGAACCCGCTGGGCGCGCGCGCGCTTTATCTCGGATCGTCGCTGTATCGGATACACGGCACCAATGAGCCCTGGACCATTGGCCAGAACGTCTCGTCAGGTTGCATTCGCATGATGAATGATGACGTCGTTGACCTCTACAAGCGCGTCAACGTCGGCACGAGAGTTGTCGTAATCTAAGACGCATTGGGCCCTTGGGCTCGCGCCTCCACCATGAAGCAAACGGCCGCTGCGGAAAATCGCGGCGGCCGTTTCCTATTCACGAGTCGTCGGACCAGCCTCCGTCGCTGTCGCCCTGGTTGTCGTCAAACGCCGAATTGTCGAAACCATCATCCTCGGCGCTTGACGTGTCCTCCCGCGATTCCGCGCCGCCCCAGGGCTGGCTCTCTTTGGCTGAGGCTTGCGTCGCTCCTCCGCCCTGGGATTCGCCCTTTTGCCCGTCTTTGCCGTCGGCAATGCCGGACCCCTTGAGCAGGCCGCTAAGCGAGTTGGCCAGCAGCATGCCGCCCGCAACGCCCGCCGCCGCGCCAAGCGCCCCCTTCAGGAAAGACCCGCCGGCTGCCTGTTGCGGCTCTGCGCCTGCAATCGGGCGCCCTTGCTGGGTCCACCGGCCGCCGGGGGCGGGAACATTCGGCATGCTGATTCCACTCCCGGGCCTGGGCGCTTCCGTGTTGTAGCCGCTAAAATCGCGCGCGCCGCCAGCAGAGGGGACGCTGCCGCGCGCGGGCGCTGAAGATTGATCCTGTCCGCCGAACATCGATTTCCCGATCCCGCCCAGAAAGCTTGATGGCTGCTCTTGCGCGCTGCGCTGGGCCTCTTCCAACTCACCGACTCGCTGGTTGATCTCGTCGATTTTCGCCGCCGCAGCCTTGAGCGTCTCCTCCTGAATGATGACGGTCTGGGACAGGAGGTAGGCCGCTTGGGGCAAAAGCCGGATTTGTTCGGCAATATAGGCTTGCGCCTCTGGATCTGGCGCGATGGCGGGGGCTGTGCGTATCCGCGCAAACAGCGCCTCAAGCAGTTCTCGTTCTTGCGGTGTCATGCACTGTCTCCGTCTTTCGGCCGCTAGGGCGGCGCGACACAGCACAAGATATGGAGCGAGATTGACGATTGTTAGACGCTGCCCTGTTGCAGCGTGTGTTTGCGCACATGGAGGACGTCGCCGCAAAAGGCGGAAAGCGTCCGTCCGGAGCATCGGGCGCACAAAAAAAAGCGCGCCGCCGGGGCGACGCGCTTTCCGTATCTGATTTTTGAAGGATTACTTCAGGCTTGCGCCGGTGATGTCAACCGAAAGCGTTGCGACGAATGCTGCCGAGCACCACTTGGACCGGTCGGTGCCATTGCCGATGCCGAGAGGCGCGAAGGATGAGTTGTTGCCCGTCACGAGAGAGCATTCACCCTTGCTCAGGTTGGTGTCGTGGTAGCGCAGGTCAAGCGAGAGAACCTTGTAGGTGTAGGTGAGGCCGACGTTCCAGTAGGTGTAGTCGGGAAGCTTTGCAAAGCCGTAGAACGAATCTGTCGTTCCGAGGAAATAGCGGCCGAGTTCGCCAGACAAGGCGAGGTCGTAGGGCAATGTCACCTTTCCAGTGCCGGACACGTAAGTGCCTGTGGCGCCCGTGTTCAGCCAGTTCTGAGAATGGAACACGTTCGCGCCGACGCTGAACATGTCGTTGATAGTGTAACCGACCTTACCATAATACTCGAGGAAGTCCGTGCTCTTGATGTAATCGAAGGGCGCGCCGGTCGCAATCTTGATTTCGGTCTCGCCGGGATACCAGTACTTCATGACGCCGACATCGAACGTGAGAGCGCCGAACGTGGCGCGCACGCCGCCGAAGAGATCAACTTCCGCCGAGGGGTCGGACGGGAGCTTGACAGCGTAAGCCTGTATGCCGGCATAAGCCTGGAAGGTTTCGTTGATGTTGAAGCGACCTTCGAAGTAGGCCGTGCCCGAGGGCTTGCGGTCGGACTGCGAAATACCGCGGAAGTTGTAGTCCGACATGATCTTGCCGCCAGCGGCGAAGTCAAACATCGAGACCGCAACCGGCGCGGGGGCCGGGGCCTTGCTGACGCCAAGGTCAGCAGCAAACGCGGGGACCGCAACAACTGCACTGGCAGCGAGGATCGCGGAATACTTGAAGGACATGTTTTGCTCCGTCAGCACTTCAATTCAGTGACGCATCATTGCGGCCACGCGGCCACGCTGAGCAAGGTCACGCCTTAAGCAGAGTGCTGCCTCTTTGTGCAATTAGGGTTCGTGAAAGTACTATTTAAAACGGCTGTGGCGCTAATGTCACAATTTTGACGTGGTTATATCGCCATCGGCCGTTTCAGGAAGGCTTGCGCGCAAGCGCTCCTGTCCCACCGGCCAGGGCGCCGACCTTCAATTCAATAGCGGAGAGATTAGCCCACTCATCTGATTCGAAAGGCTTCGCGATCTGTGACGAGAATCCGAAGCGGTCAAAGTAAGCCAGCTCATCAGCCACGAAAACTGCGTCGAAGCCTGCCGTGCGAGCCGCTTCCAGACCCGCGCCCACAAGCGCCGAGCCAATCCCGCGACCCTGACGCGAGGGCGCCACGGCAAGCGGAGCCAGTTCAAGCGCCTTGACCGATTTGCCGCCCATCAGCGCCTCAACACGCACGAACGCGATGTGTCCGACAATCTCGCTGTCGTATTCTGCGACGAGCGACAGAACGATGTCCCCGCTTGCGCGGGCGCGTTCAACAATGGCGGATTCATCAGGACGCTCAAACGCCGCGCTCAGAAGGGCGCCAATCTGCGCGCGATCAGTGGGATGTTCGTCGCGCACGCCTAACGCATGCAATCGAAACGGCGCGCGCCGCACGCGTGGGGCAGGCTTTTCGGGACGCAGCGCCGTCGGTTTGACAACCCGGCGGCGCGCTGTGTCTCGCAACACGGGCGGCGCGAGCGTTTGCGGCGCGTGCGGGGTCAGGCGACTGCGCGCCGTCTTGCCTGCCGCTTTGGGCGCCGGGGCGCGTTTGGCGGGGCGCTTTTTCGCAGGCCCCTTTCTGGTGGGCTCGCGCGTCGGGGCCGCGCGCACGGCGAGGGTGTTCTTTGCCAGCGCCTCACGATCCGACGCCTTGCGCGAGTCGGCCCTGCGACCGGCAGATATGCGTGGCCCCGCGCGGCGCGCTGTGGGCAAGGGCGGGCTCGCCTCAACAAGCTTGCGGGGCGAGGCCTTGCGCGCAGATTTGGCTGCGGGCTGGACTGCCGATTTGGCGACCCGTTTGGCGCTGGTCTTTGCGGCGCTTGTGCGCTTGGCGGCTTTCTTGGCCACGGTGCGCCGCGCCTTGGCGGCGCGCGCGGTCTTCGCTGGGCGCGCTTTGGCCTTCTTGGCGGCTTTAGCCTTGGTCTTTTTGGCGGCGACGGGGGAGTTTGTCCCAGACCGAGCGGCCTTCTTGGCTGCGCGCGATTTCGCCCCAGCCCTCACAGACTTTGCGCCAACGCTCTTTGCCGGCATCTTGCGAGCCATATCGACCTCCAGACACAGCGCCCTTTGCGCCGCGCCCATTTGCGCGCGAACAACGCCATAAATCAGCGCAAAAATCCAGACTGTTCCAACGCGCCGGGCAAGGGCCCGCCTTGCGCCCAGTCGATCAACTCAACTGTGTGCGCAATTGGCGTCGACGTTCCCGCGCCTATTTGCGTGATGCAACCGATATTGCCTGTGGCGATGATCGCAGGTTTCATGCGTTCAATGTTGGCCACCTTGCGCGCCCCCAACTTGCCCGCAATCTCTGGCTGAAGAATGTTGTAAACGCCCGCCGACCCGCAGCAGATGTGGCCCTCCGGCACGTCGCGCACAACAAAACCTGCGTCACGCAGCAATCTCTTGGGCTCATCGCGGATCTGTTGACCGTGCTGCATGGAGCAGGCCGAATGATACGCCACCACTATCTTGTCCTGCCTCGCGACAGCAGGCGCATCGAGCGAGCAGAGATATTCTGTGATGTCTTTGGCCGCCGCAGAAACCCGCTGCGCCTTTTGCGCATAGGCGGTGTCTTCACGCAGCATGAAGCCGTAATCCTTGATCGTCGTGCCGCAGCCGGACGCGGTGATGACGATGGCCTCCACGCCATCGCGCTCCATGCGCGCGATCCACGCGTCCACATTGCGCCGCGCAAAATTCAGCGCCTGCTCTTCGCGCCCCATGTGATGAACGAGCGCGCCACAACAGCCTTCGCCCGGCGCATCGATGACCTCAACGCCCGCGCGCGCCAGCACGCGCCGCGCGGCGGCGTTGATGGAAGGCGCCAGCACCGGCTGCGCGCAGCCCTCCAGCATGATGACGCGCCGTGTCGCATTGGCCGGGGCCGCCTCACGCGTTTGCCGGGGCGCAAAATGGGTTGGCGCCAGCTCCAGCATCGCCGCCATGCGCGGGCCGATGGATGGCAGGCGCGCTAAGATGTGACGCAATGGCCGCGCGAATCTTGCGCCAGCAAGCGCAAGGCGGAAGCGCTTGGGATAAGGCAGGACGCTGGCGAGCAACGCGCGCATGAACCTGTCGGCAATTCCTCGCGCGTAGGTCTTTTCAATGTGCGCGCGCGCATGATCCACAAGATGCATGTAGTGCACGCCTGAGGGGCAGGTCGTCATGCACGACAGACACGACAAACAACGGTCCACATGCTTGACGACTTCCGTTGAAGCGGGCTTGTCGTTCTCAAGCATATCCTTGATGAGATAAATGCGCCCGCGCGGTGAATCGAGTTCATCGCCCAGGAGTAGATAAGTCGGGCACGTCGCCGTGCAGAAACCGCAATGCACACAGCTGCGCAAAATCTTTTCAGATTCGCGCATGTGTGGATCGGCCAGCTGGTCGGTGCTGAAATTCGTCTGCATAGACGGTCTACCTAATCTGCTTGCCGTCAATAAATATTCTGCGGTTTACAAGAGATGGTGCAGATGCAGTCTTAACGCGGATTGAGTATCCCGAAAGAACCAATGCAATCGCTTTCTCTTCTGATGCTTCCAAGATTTTGTTGATCTTGTGATGCTTCAGAGGCCCTTTTGATGGCTCACCGAGAACGAAAAAGCCGTCGCGATTGCGTTGAGCCTGTTGCTTCTCACCAGTCTTTGGATCCCAGCGATAAATGCGCAAACTACTCTCCTTCTAAACGCCTGCGTACATGCGTCCCGGATTCAAAATCCGGTCCGGATCGAAGCTCGTTTTCACGCGCTTGGTGAGGTCCATCAAAATAGGCGTCTGTGGCTGGAAGACGTCAGTGCGCGCCCGCGCCTCGTCTGGCGCGCGCATGAGAGTCGCATGGCCTTTCGCAAGCGCCGCCGCCGCGTGAATGGCGCCCGTCTCCAGCGCGGGCGCCTCGGTGGCCAGCCACACGAGCCCGCCGCCCCAGTCGAAAATGTGATCGCGCAGCAAGCCCGCCGTTTTGATCCCTGCAACAAAGGCCGCCGCATTGGCCGGCGGCAAGGACGCGCGCCAGATCGCGGGATGCGCGGAATCAGCCACCGGTGCAGCGTCGCGCACCTCGCGCCACAAGCTCAACGATTCTGGCTCGTCCATAAGGCGCGGCGCGCCATAACCAGCGAGCAGTTTTGAAAGTTCGCCGAGCCGGTAGTCAACAGAAATGGCGAAATGCTCAACGCGCAGCAGCGTTCGCGCGCGCTCGCCCGGCAGATGCGCTGCGGCGCTTACTTCAAACGGTGAGCCCAGCGCAGCCGACATCGCCGCGATGGCGCATGCGTCATCAAGACCTTCAAGAACAAGCGTTCCCGTTCGCTGGGGCTTTGGCAGAAGTTTAAACGTCACCTCCGTGAGAAGCCCGAGCCCGCCGTGTGCGCCGCAATTGAGTTTTACAAGGTCGAGCCCCGTGACGTTCTTCATCACGCGGCCGCCGCTCTTGATCGCGTCGCCGCATCCATTGACGAAGCGCACGCCAATCAACGAGTCGCGCGCCGCGCCAGCCTTGACGCGGCGCGGGCCGGAAACGTTGCAGGCCGCAACAGCGCCGATGGTCGGCTCGCCCTCTGTCCCATAAAGCGTGCGATGGTCTATCGGCTCAAACGGCAGCATCTGATTGTTGGCCGCCAACGCAGCATCGATCTCATGCATTGGCGTGCCAGCTTGCGCGGACATTACAAGTTCGCTGGGTTTGTAAGCGGTAATGCTGGACAGACCATGCGTGCTGAGCGTCGCGTCCGCCTGCATCGGCCGGCCCAATCCGCCTCGCGTGCCGCCGCCCTCGATCGCAATTGTGCGGCCATCCGCGCGCGCCGCGCGGATCATGTCGCAGGCTTCCTGCTCGGATGCGGGCGTCAAATGCGTCACGCGGTCACCCGGCCATCGAGCGGAAACACTTTTGCCGGATTGAGCAGCCACTGCGGATCGAAGGTGGCGCGCACGCGCATCTGCTGCTCAAGATCAGCTTGCGTAAACTGCTCGCGCATGAGGTCGCGCTTCTCGATGCCGACGCCATGTTCCCCGGTGAGGCAGCCGCCCGCTTCAACGCAAAGCCGCAAGATATCCATGCCAGCGGCTTCGGCTTTTTCCTGCTCGGCGGGATCGTTGACGTTATAAAGGATGAGCGGATGCATGTTGCCATCGCCCGCGTGAAACACGTTGGCGACGCGCAGCCCGTAGCTCGCGACAATCTCGCCGGTGCGCTTGAGCACATAGGACAATTGGCTGGTGGGCACTGTGCCATCCATGCAGATGTAATCTGCAACGCGCCCCGTCGCGCCAAAAGCCGATTTGCGGCCTTTCCAGATCAGCGCAGTTTCCAGCGCCGAACGCGATTCCTTCACCACGCGCACGCCATGCTGCTGCGCAATCTCGACGATGCGTTGCAGTTCGGCCTCCATCTCCATTGCCGAGCCCTCCACCTCGATGATGAGCATGGCTTCCACATCGAGCGGATAACCAGCCTTGGCGAAGGCTTCACAAATGTGGATGGCGGGCTTGTCCATGAATTCCATCGCCACAGGCACAACGCCCGCGCCAATGATGGCGGCGACGCATGCGCCCGCCTCTTCGCTTGAATCAAAGCCAAAGAGCACAGGCCGCGCGCCTTCCGCAGCGCGCAAGATGCGCACGACAGCTTCCGTGACGATGCCCAGCTGTCCTTCCGAGCCTACGATGAGGCCCAGAAGATCAAGCCCGGCGGCATCCATCGCCTCGCCACCTATCTCGATGATCTCGCCGTCGATGGTGACAAGCGTCACGCCGAGCACGTTGTTGGTCGTCACGCCATATTTGAGGCAATGGGCTCCGCCCGAATTCATGCCGATGTTGCCGCCAATGGTGCACGCAAGCTGCGACGAGGGGTCTGGCGCATAGAAGAACCCATCTGGCGACACGGCGTCCGAGATGGACAGATTGGTGACGCCCGCCTGCACGCGCACGGTCCGGTTGGCGTAGTTCACGTCGAGGATGCGGTTCATCTTCGACATGCCGATCACAATGGCGTCTTCCTGCGGAATGGCGCCCCCAGAGAGCGAGGTGCCCGCGCCGCGCGGCACGACGTTCACGCCCGCCTCGCGGCAAAACCGGAGCACAGCGGCAGTCTCCGCCGTCGTGCGCGGAAGGGCCACGGCCAGAGGGATGCGGCGATAGGCGGTCAGCGCGTCAGTCTCGAAGGCGCGTCGTTCGTCTTCGCTTGTCACCAGGCAGTCTGCCGGCAGGATGGCGGTAAGCCCGGCGATAATCTCCTCGCGCCGGGCAAGGATGCCGGGGTCGGGCTGGGGAAAGGCGATGGCGCTCATGGGCGGACCCTGCGGGCAAAGGACGAAGCTAGGCTATCTATGGCCGGGGCGCGCCAGCCATCAAGCGCCAATTGAGGGCGCGCGACCAAAGTCTGGCTGCGCGGTGGACGCCCGCCCCTCGAAGGCCCACATATAGCGCCCGAGGGCGTTGGCCAGACGGTGCCTTGCCAGACACGGGGCGTCTTGCTTATCTCCGGCCACACTAAAATAGCGCTGCATCGGCCGATGCGTCGAGGGAGTCTTTAAAACAATCACATGAGCGCACAGAAGCAACCGCCCCGAGTGGGCCTTTTCGCCACCTGCCTCGTGGATTTGTTCCGCCCCTCGGTGGGCTTTGCCGCCGTCAAGCTGCTGGAAGACGCGGGCTGTCAGGTGAGCGTTCCCTCACAGACCTGCTGCGGCCAACCGGCTTTCAACTCAGGCGACCGTCGCACGGCGCGCGATCTTGCTCTGCAGGTGATGGATGCGTTCGCCAACGTCGATTACATCGTCGCGCCGTCGGGTTCGTGCGGCGGCATGATCGCTCGCCATTATCCTGAACTGTTTGACGATGACCCGTCGCTGCGCGCGCGCGCGCACGCCTTCGCGGGCAAGACGCATGAGCTCGTGAGCTTCCTCGTCGATGTGCTCAAGGTGCAGCATGTAAAGGCCGCGTTCCCTGAAAAAATCGCCTATCACGACTCGTGCTCGGGCCTTCGGGAGATGGGCGTGCGCGCCCAGCCGCGCAAATTGCTCGACAGTGTGGAAGGGCTGGAGCGGGTGGAGATGAAAGACCCTGACGTATGCTGCGGCTTTGGCGGCGCGTTCGCGGTTAAATATGGCGAAATCTCCGACGCCATCGTCGGCGTCAAGGTGGACACAATCGAGGAATCAGGCGCGCGCGTTGTGCTGGCTGGCGATCTCGGCTGCCTCATGAACATGGCCGGCAAGCTCTCGCGCCGCGGCTCAGGCATCGAGGTCCGTCACGTGGCGGAAGTCCTGGCCGGCATGACAGATACGCCGCCCATCGGCGCGCCGGAGAAGAAGCCTGCTTGATCCAGCGCCCCATCAGCCGCGCAAACCGGGTCACGCGATGACCGGCGCGCCTATAGCCCGCACGCTCGCGCCGTGGTTCTTTGGCGCGACCATGGCGCTCGCCGGCTTCCTTCTGTTTCTCGTTCAGCCCATGTCGGGCAAGCTCATCCTGCCGTGGTTTGGCGGCAGCGCATCGACATGGATCGTGTCGATGCTGTTCTTTCAGGCAGCCTTGCTTGGCGGCTATATCTACGCTTACGGCCTCACGTTGCCGCTCGCCATCTCGACGCAAGCCAAAGTGCAGATCGGCGTCGTGACAGCAGCGCTTTTTCTGTTACCTGTGACGCCGTCCGACCTCTGGAAGCCAACCGGATCGGAAGATCCAACCTGGCGCATCATCGCCATTCTCGCCGCCAGCGTCGGCATTCCTTACATGACGCTTGCGACGACAACGCCGCTGTTATCGCGTTGGCTTGCGCGCGCGGCGCCCGATCTGTCGCCAGCCCGCTTTTTCGCGCTCGCCAACGCAGGCGCCTTCACCGGCCTTCTTGCGTACCCCTTTATTGTCGAACCGAACCTGACAAGCCGCGAGCAGACGCTGGCTTGGTCGGCTGGCTTCTCGCTCTATGCGGTCATGCTGACGGCGTGTGCGCTCATCGTGTTGCGCAGCGCACGTCCTGCAGCGCCCGCCCGCATCTCGCAGACGTCGGGGGCGCCTGCAGCGCAGGATCATCTTTTCGCCTGGGTCGCGTATTCGGCGTTGGGTTCGGTGCTCTTGCTGGCGACGTCGAACGCCATCACGCTTTATGCGGCAGTGGTGCCTTTTCTCTGGGTGCTGCCGCTGGGGCTTTATCTGCTCAGTTTCGTCGTCGCGTTCGGCGCCCCGCGCGCTTATGGGCGTCGCGCGTGGGCGCTTGTGTTCCTTGGGCTTAGCGGCGTCGAATTGCTGCTTGTCTATCCTGATACGGCGGGCCAATTGCTCACGCAGTTGATAGTGGAATCCGGCGTCCTCTTTGCCGGATGCATGATCTGTCACGGCGAGCTTGCGCGCCGCCAGCCCGCGCCGGAACGTCTGCCGAAATTCTATCTGGCGGTCGCGGCAGGAGGCGTCATCGGCGGCTTGCTCACCGCCGTCGCCGCGCCCTTGCTGCTCGAGCAATTCTTCGAGCATCAGCTTGCGCTGATTGCAATTGCGCTTATCGCGATTGCGCATCTTCATCGCGCACGCAGCGGCTTCATGAAGGCGTCCGTCGGCGCGATTGGAGCGTTCTTTGCGATTGGCGTGGCGTCCGCCGTGCAGAATGAACTCAATACGCGCAGCATCCTTGTCGAGCGCGTTCGCAATTTCTACGGCGTACTGGAAGTCGTGAAAGAGCGCGAGACCAATCCGGAAAAATATTCTTATGCGCTACGGCAGGCGGGTGTTGATCAGGGTTGGCAGTTCCAGAAGAACGAATTCAAACTGACGCCGCCCTGCGGGTACGACGAAGCGAGCGCGCTGGGGCTTGCGCTGCGCCATCAGGCGCGGCGGCGGAATGAAGGTCCGAACGCGCCGCTACGCATCGGCGTGGTGGGACTTGGCGCAGGCATGGTAGCTGGCCTCGGGCATAGCGGCGACGTGCTACGCTACTATGAGCTCAATCCCGCGGTTGTAGATTTGGCGCAGCGCTATTTTTCATTCCTGCGTGACGGCAAGGCCAAGGCCGATGTGCTGGTCGGCGACGCCCGCCTTGTGATGGAGCGCCAGCTCGAAAAAGGCGAAAAGCAAAACTTCGACATCCTCGTCATGAATGCGTTTCGCGGCGCATCGCCGCCGATGCATCTCATGACCAAGGAAGCATTCGACACGTATCTCGCCCATCTCTCCCCTGACGGCGTCCTTGCGATCAACTTTGATCTCGACACCTTTGAAATGGCGCCCCTGCATCGCGGCATGGCGCGCGCCTTTGGCCTCAACGCCCGGTGGTCTGAAACGCCAAAAGGCGTCGACTGCGAGGCCCCCATCTCGTGGGCGCTCTATACGCGTGACCCGGCATTCTTTAACGTGCCGGAATTGGCGAGGGCCGCATCGCCATGGCGTGACGACGGCAAATCAGAGATCGTGTGGACGGACAGGAGCAGCAATCTCATGAGCATCCTGAAACTGCGGAGCAGCCCGTGACCGCTCACCCCACCTCGCCCGCGTTCAAGGAAAACGCGCACAACGCGCTCGCCGACGCGCAATTGCAAAAAGCGCTTGGAAACGTGCGCTTGAATTTCATTGGCCGCCGCGCCGCCGCCGCTGACCGCTTGCCAGAATTTGAAGCGCTGCGCGATCAGGCGCGCGACATCCGCGACCATGTCCTGCGTTACCTTGACGTTTATCTTGAAATCTATGAGCGCAATGTCATTGCCGTCGGCGGTCATGTGCACTGGGCGCGCACGGCTGAGGAGGCGTGCAGCATCATCGTCGACATTGCCAAAGCGCGCGGCGCCAAAACCGTGGCCAAAGGCAAGTCCATGGTGTCCGAGGAGATTGGCCTCAACGCGGCGCTCGAGCGCGCAGGCGTGAAAGCTATCGAAACAGATCTTGGCGAATACATCATCCAGCTGCGCGGTGAGGCGCCTTCGCACATCATCGCGCCTGCCGTTCATCTCAATCAGGAGGATGTCGAAGCCGAGTTTCGCAAGGCGCACACACATCTGCCGAAAGAGCGAAATCTTGAAGCGCCAGAAGCGCTTCTGGCGGAGGCGCGGGCTGAATTGCGCGCAAAATTTCTGGCCGCCGATATTGGCGTGACGGGCGCGAACTTTCTGGTGGCCGAGACGGGAACATCGATCATCGTCACCAATGAAGGCAATGGCGACCTCTCGCAGATATTGCCCAAGGTGCATGTGGTCGTCGCATCTATCGAGAAGATCGCGCCGACGCTGGACGACGCAAGCGCGCTCATCCGCGTTCTTGCGCGCTCCGCCACGGGCCAGGATATGTCCGTCTACACCACGCTTTCCACCGGCCCGCGCCGTTCTGATGATGTGGATGGGCCGCAGGAATATCATGTCGTTCTGATCGATAATGGCCGCTCAAACATGCTTGGCACAGATTTCCAGGAGATGCTTCGCTGCATCCGCTGTGGCGCGTGCATGAATCATTGCCCCGTCTATCATGCAGTTGGCGGTCATGCGTATGGTTGGGTTTATCCCGGGCCGATGGGCGCTGTGCTCACACCGTCGCTGATCGGGGTGGACAAGTCCGGGCATCTGCCAAATGCGTCGACGTTTTGCGGGCGCTGCGAAAGCGTGTGCCCCGTGCATATTCCCTTGCCCAAACTGATGCGCCATTGGCGCGAGCGAGAATTTGAGCGTCATCTGTCACCGGCGCCTGCGCGCGCGGGCCTGCGCTTGTGGGCGTTCTTCGCCAAACGCCCCGCCCTTTATCGCTTCGCAACTTCTGTTTCCATGCGCGCGCTTGCGTGGCTGGGCCGCGACAAGGGCCGCTTTGCCAGCCTGCCGTTGGCGAAAGGCTGGACGCAAACGCGCGATATGCCTGCGCCGCAAGGCGCAACATTCCAGGCGCAATGGAAGGCGCAGAGAAAGGCCCGCCGATGAGCGCGCGCGACGAAATACTCGCCACAATGCGCCGCTCACTGGGCGCAGCACACGATGACGCAGCGCGGCGTGCGGCTGTTGAGTCACGCATAGCGGCAGGCGCGCCGGGCGTGCGCCCTTTGCGCGGGCAAGGCGATGCTGATGCACGGGCGGCCACGTTTGCGAGTGAGGCGCAGCGCGTGAACGCGACATTCGAGCGCGTGGCCTCGCTCGATCTCGTCCCCGAGGTAGCGGCGCGCTTTCTGCGCCAGCGAAATCTGCCTGCGCACATTCGCATGGGCGAAGACGCGCGCCTTGCCGCAATGCCGTGGACAGGGACGCAGCTTGACGTGACGCGCGGCCCGTCCGCAGGCGACGATCTCAACGCCATCAGTTTCGCAGAAGCTGCTGTCGCGGAGACCGGAACGCTCGTGTTCGTTTCTGGCGCACACAATCCCACCACGCTGAACTTCTTGCCCGACAACCACATTGCAATCGTGCGCATGTGCGATGTGGAAGCCGACTATGAGGCGGTCTGGGTGCGGCTGCGCGCACGCTTCGGCAAGGGCGTTCTGCCGCGCACGGTGAATTTCGTCACAGGCCCCTCACGCTCGGCTGATATCGAGCAGAAACTGCTGCTTGGCGCGCATGGTCCGCGCAGCTTGCATATCATCATGGTGGACAACTGAGGGCCATTAAGCGAACGCTGTTGCAACAGCGAGCGTAACGACTTACAATGTCGCGTCATCCCTGTCGTCGCCAATCGTAAAGCCCAGTCCTGCGCACATGTCCAGCATTGCGCGGTTTTCCGCCAAAACCTGGCCATGGATTGTTTTGAGGCCTGCAGCGCGGGCGTAATCGATCGCAGCGCGCATGAGCGCCCAGCCAAGTCCGCGACCCTTGAAGTCCGAACGCACAAGAATGGCGTATTCGCCAGCGGCCTGGTCGGGGTCATGCATCACGCGCACGCCCCCCGCCATTTCGCCGTCCGCTTCATCGATGGCCACGATTGCGCAAGCGCGTGCATAATCAATCTGCGTCAATCGTGCGATGAAGACGTGATCGAGGTCTTTCACCGCCGTAAAAAAGCGTCGGCGCATGTCCTCGGCGCTCACACTCTTGAAGAAACGGCGATAGAGATCTTCATCTTCAGGCCGCGCGGGACGGAAGAACAGTTTCACCCCGTCCTTCAGTTCGATCTGCTTTTCCTGCCAGCGTGGATAGGGCGCCACCGCGAAGCGCGCGTTTGACGCGCCCGGCATGATTGCGGGGCAGGTGGCGATCTCGATGCGGGCGTCGAGCGCAATCACGCCAAACTCATCGGCAACGAGCGGATTGAGATCGAGTCCGCGTATTTCGGGAATGTCCGCCGACAATTGCGATATGCGAACAAGCGTCTGCGCCACAGCGTCAATATCCGCCTGCGGCTTGTCGCGATAGCTGCGCAGAAGCCGTGCGACCCGCGTGCGTTCGATCTGCGCGCGCGCAAGATTCATGTCGAGCGGGGGCAGGCAAAGCGCCTTGTGGTTGATGACTTCCACCGCCGTGCCGCCGCGCCCGAACAGGATGACGGGACCAAATGTAGGATCTTCGCCAACGCCAGCGATAAGTTCGCGCGCATTGGGTCGGCGGATCATCGGATGAATCGTTACGCCTTCTATGTTCGCGTTGGGCCGCGCCGCCCGCGCCCGCTCGATCACCTGCGCTGCGGCCTTGCGTGCTCCCTCTGGCGTCGTGATGTCCAGCATGACTCCACTGACGTCGGACTTGTGCGTGATGTCGCGCGAATAAATTTTGACCACGCAGGCGCCGTGCTCGGCGATGAGAGGCGCGGAGATCTTGGCCGCTTCGTCCGGCGTTTTTGCAAGATATGCTGGCGGGGGATGTCCCGCTCAATGTTGAAAATTGCGGTTCGGGCCTTGCCTCGTTTGATGATTACGCGGCCTTTGATGTCTCATCAAGTCCGAAGTGGTTGGCGTGATGACGTTGCAGTGCGTCGCGCAGGGTGGGCAGTTGGTCACGGGCT
>CANMLK010000063.1 GCA_947498445.1 Beijerinckiaceae bacterium | reverse complement strand
AACGAAATCTCATCGAGCGCTTCTTCCTGAAGCTCAAACACTTCAGGCGCATCGCAACGCGCTACGAACAAACACCGAGAGCATTCATGTCCATGCTATCAATCGTCAGCGCGCATATTTGGACACGATGAATGTCAACGCGCTCTAGTCTCCAAGAACCTGGTTGAATATACGTCTCACCTGCAAGCGTTGCTCGGCTAACTCACTCTCGACGGCGCTAAAGTCGGGCGCACGGGCGGCAAACGCAATGCGGCGAAGCACGCCAGGCGCCGCGTTCGCAGGATCGAACGCTTCGCCAATCGTAAGACGCAGCATTTGCATCACGCTGGTGTAAAGTTCGTGCGCGGCGCACAGTGTCGCGCTCTGATCAGGCGTGAGAAAACCGCACGATCCAGCATTCTTTAAAACGACTGGAACAGAAACGTCGAGAAGTTCTGGGGTGTTCCTGGCATTGCGCAGCGCCAGATATTGCGCGATGAATTCAAGATCGATGAGCCCACCGGCCACGAGTTTCAAATTCCAGATATCACCATCGCCTTTCTCGCGGGCGATCAGCGCGCGCATCTCCCGAACATCGACGCGTAAGGCGGCGTCATCTCGTTTGCGGCGGATCGCAGTGGAGATGACAGCGCGGACATCTTCGGCCAGCGTATCGTCACCGGCGATACTACGTCCTCTGGTCAGAGCCATCAGCTCCCATGTCTCAGCTTCGTTAGCCTGATAATCATTGAAACTACCGAGCTTTGTTGCAACCGGTCCTTGACGGCCGGATGGACGAAGTCGCATGTCGACTTCATACAAGTCGCCGCGGCGAGTCGAAACCGTCAGTGCAGAAATGAGACGTTGTGTCAGACGCGTATAGTATTGCGTGGCGTGGAGCGGACGGCGCCCATTAGAGTCTGCTTCAGCCTCGTTGAAATCGTAGAGAAGAATAAGGTCGAGGTCGGACGTCGCCGTCATCTCGCGCGATCCCAGTTTGCCCATTCCGAGAACAACGCACCGGCCGCCGGGCACAACGCCATGTTCAATTTTGAACATGCGTTCAACATGAGCAAGACTTGCGCGCACAATCGCGGAAGCAAGCGCCGAATAGGCAGGGCCAGCGGCGACAGGATCAAGCGCGCCTGAAAGAACGCGCACGCCAATCAGGAACACTTCCTCTTTGGAAACCTGCCGGACTTCATCCAGAAAAACTTCCGTACTTGCAGCGCTTCCCAGCACGTCGCCAATGCGCTTATCGTAAGAAGCCTCGCTGGGTTGAGTGCGCAACAGGACCGGATCGATTGCGGCGTCAAGAACGTGCGGGCGTTGCGCGACAACATTGGCGAGACGTGGGGCGCCACCGAGGATATCGCCGAAAAGTTCACGAACTGCAGCGTTGGATTTGAGGATCGAGAAAAGTTCGACCGCCGCAGGCATGCGCGCCATCGCCATATCGAAAGCGGCGAGAGCCGCGTCAGGATCGCCGCTGCCCGAAAAGGCTTCAAGCAAAGCTGGCACCAGTTCGGTGAGAACTTCGCGGGCTCGCGCACTTTGCACCGCGGCGCGACGCCCAAAGTGCCATCCGCGCACTGTTTCAGTAACGCGCGCGGGTTCCATGAAACCCATGCGGGTCAGCGTCTCCAGCGTTTCCGGATCGTCGGAAACACCCGTAAAAACCAGGCTTCCGCTTTCTGTATCGAGGCCCGGCGCGTGCTCAAATAGCCTTGCGTAATGGGTTTCGACATTCTGCATTTGTGCCGTGAGCGTATTCGAAAAACTGACCAGGTCTGGGTGTGCGCAAAAACGCGCGAAGCGATCAAGTTCGTCCTCGTTTGAAGGCAATCGCTGAGTCTGTTCGTCAGCGACCATCTGGAGTCTGTGCTCGACGGTGCGTAAATGTTTGTATGCCTGAGACAGGGCATCGACTGCGTCCTGCGTCACCCAGCCATCGCGCTGCAATTCAACGAGCATGTCAAGCGTGCGCGAGCCGCGCAAATGCGTACGCCTGCCGCCAAAGATCAATTGTTGCGTTTGAACGAAAAACTCAACTTCCCGAATCCCGCCGCGTCCGAGTTTCACGTCGTGGCCGGCAATGGCGATATCGGCGTGCCCGCGCACGGCGTGGATCTGCCGCTTCATTGCGTGGATGTCAGCAATGGCAGCGTAGTCGAAATATTTTCGCCAGATGAAGGGCGCTAGGTCGGCGAGAAACTTCGCGCCCATGACGTGATCACCCGCGACTGGGCGCGCCTTGATGAAAGCCGCGCGTTCCCAATTCTGGCCGAGGGTTTCGTAATAGTCGGACGCGGCGGGAAGCGAGACTGCAACGCTTGTGGAGCCCGGATCGGGCCGCAACCGTAAATCGACACGAAGCGCGTAGCCTTCGTGCGTGCGCTCCTGCAACAGGCGGGACAACGCCTGTGTCATACGCACAAATACCGAGGACGCAACGACCCCTTCGCGCATGATCTTTGAGTCGGGATCGAAGAATGCGACCAGATCGACATCACTTGAGTAATTCAGTTCGCCTGATCCGTGCTTACCGAGCGCGAGGATCACAAAGCCGCAGTCCTTCTCTGGATCTGCAGTGTCGATGAGTTCAAGCCGGCCAGCCGCTGCGCCGGCACGCAGCAAATAGCGTATCGTGTTCGAGACAGCTGCGTCGGCATAAGCAGTCAGCGCGCGCGTCACGTCGACAACGTCCCAGACGCCGCCAATGTCCGCGAGAGCTATGAGAAGGTGGCTTTCGTGCTTGGCTGCGCGCAAAGCGCTCATCATGTCATCATCTTCGACAGCGGCGTCGCAGCGCGCGCGCATCTGCAACAGGCAAAGCGCAAGACTTTCTTCGGGATCGCGCGTGAGAAGGGCAGCAAGGCGAATGGGTTCTGCTTGCGCAAGGCGCCATAGATAGGGGGAGTGGTCCGCGATCCCGAGGAGCAGCGCGGCGACATGCTTTCGCTTGACTAATCTGGCGAATGCGCCGTCAGCCTCGGCCAGCAAATCTTTCATCTTTGCGTGCGCGAGCGGCGCATCTGATAGCTGTGGCGCCGAGGAGAGGCGACCTGCAAGCGCTGCGGATTTCGGGATGGACGCGTTTTTATTATTCTTCATCATTTCAATCCGGCTTGATCGCAGTCCTGTCTGCAGCGGGAATGGCGATCGTCACGCGCAGGCCAGGGGCGTTATCGGCGAGTCGTATCGACCCATTGTGAAGGCGCGCGACAGCGGCGGCAAGTGAGAGACCGAGGCCAGAGCCGGGCTGCGAACGCGAACCTTCGAGGCGTATAAAGCGACCCAGAACACGTTCGCGGTCAGCCGCCGGGATTCCAGCGCCGCGATCGGCGACAGATATTTCCACCGCCTGTTTGTTCCGTCGAATCTCCATCCGGACAGCGCGTTCTGTTGTGGCGTCTTCGGGCGCGCCGTACTTGAGCGCATTGTCCACGAGGTTGGCCAACGCCTGACTGACAAGTTCGCGATTGCCGTTGGCCCAGCAATCGGTGTCGACATCAACGGTCAGGGAAAAGCCCGCCTCTTCGGCAAGCGGTTCATAAAGTTCGGCTACATCTTTTGCGACTTGGCCTGCATCGAAGCGTTTGGGCGCAGACGGTTCGGCGCCTGCCTCAAGACGCGCGATCGTGAGAAGCGAGTTGAAAATGCCGATAAGGTTGTCGCTTTCCTCGATCATCTTTTCGAGCGAGGCGCGGTGTTCTTCGGGCGAGCCCGGCGAGCGCAGCGCCTGCTCTGCGTGGTTGCGCAAACGCGTTAGGGGCGTCTTCAAGTCGTGCGCGATATTGTCGGACACTTCGCGTAAGCCCGTCATCAATTCCTGGATGCGCTCGAGCATTGAATTCAGGTTGGTTGCGAGGCGATCCAGTTCGTCATTGGATCTACCAACCGGGAGTCGCTGCGCCAGATTGCCTTCCATGATCCTTTGCGCGCTGTCGTTCATGGCGTCCACGCGACGCAGCACGCGTTGCGCGACGAACAGACCGCCGATCATGCCGATGATTGTGATCCAGAACAGAGATGTGAGCAGCGCGCGCCCGAAGATGCGTGCAATGGTTTCGCGATCTTCCAGATCGCGCCCCACGAGTAGACGAAAGCCGCCAGGCAAAACGAAGATGCGCGCAAGCGCGCGCCGATCGACCCCTGCTTCGCCAACGCGTTCATAAGCCGTTTCGCGGATGCCGGGAGATGTCAGAACACCAGCTGGCAGATCGAGAATATTGCCCGCAATCGCCTGGCCCTGAAAATTGGTGACAAGATAAAGCGATGCGCCCGGCTGGCGCGAGCGCCGGTCGATGATGTCCACAAGGCGACGCACACCGCCTTGTCTGTAGAGATCGGAGAGGCCCTTGATTTCGGCTTCAATTGTCGCCTCAACTTGCTCGTCGATAACGCGGCGCATGTCGCTGGACACCCAGAACATCACGGCTCCGGCGAGGATTGCAAAGACAATCAGATACGCGATGGACAGCTTGAAGGCTGTTGTGCGGAAGAGTTTACCGAGCGCTGTCACGGATCATGTATCCAGCGCCGCGCACGGTGTGCAGAAGGGGCGTGTTGAAACCTTTGTCGATCTTGGCGCGCAGGCGCGAAATGTGCACGTCAATGACATTGGTCTGCGGATCGAAGTGATAATCCCAAACGTGCTCAAGAAGCATCGTGCGCGTGACGACCTGTCCCGCGTGGCGCATGAGATATTCCAGCAATCGGTATTCGCGCGGCTGAAGCGGGATGTCCTTGCCTGCGCGCGTGAGCGTGTGGCCAAGGCGATCAAGCTCCAGATCAGCGATACGCAAGACGGTCGGCGCGCCAGGCATCCCATTCTTGCGGCGCGACAGGACTTCGACACGCGCGAGCAATTCGGAGAACGCATAGGGCTTGCCGAGGTAATCATCGCCGCCCGCGCGCAACCCCTTCACGCGATCATCCACCTGCCCCAGCGCGGACAGGATGAGGACCGGCGTTTCGATCTTTTGTTCCCGCAGTCCGCCGATGAGGCTGAGGCCGTCCATCTTCGGCAACATGCGATCAACGATCAGAACGTCGTAGTCGCCATCTGAAGCGCGCGCATAGCCTGCGAGCCCGTCAGCCGCGTGGTCTGCGGTATGGCCGGCCTCGCGAAAAGCCTTCACAAGGTAGTTGGCCGCCTCGGGGTCATCCTCGATGATCAGAATGCGCATTTCTGACATATAACCAATCCTCAATAAAAACGGCAGGCCTGTTGCGGCCTGCCGTTCTCGTCTCAGGTTGCGCCCGCTGCGGAATTTCGGGTGCGCGGGCGCATCATTATGCGGTGGGAACCGCGACGAAGCGTACGCCCTCGGATGAGCGCACGCGCATCAGCAAGGTCTTGCGCTTGTCTGACCGGGCGGTTCGCACCGCGTCGGCGACATCCCCGGGGCTCTTCACGGCCTTGCCTGCGACATCGAGAATGACGTCGCCTTCACGAAGGCCGGTTCTGGCGGCAGGGCTGCCGGGCTCAACTTCGGCCACCTGCACGCCGTCAGCGCCCGGCGCCAAGCGCAGCCCAAGGCGGGCGCCTTCGCCCTGTTGCGCGCCTCTGTCGCTGTCGCTCGAGCCTGTGCGCGCATCGGCTGCGCGCTCTGGCAGGGCTTCCAGCTGAACGCTCACGGTCTGCTCGCGCCCCTCACGTAAAAAGCCGATCTGCGTCTGGCGCTTGGGGCCGAGCCCGGCGATGCGGCGGGAGAGTTCGCGCGGACTTTCAACGCCGGCGCCGTCCACGGAGACAATGACGTCGCCGGAGCGCAGGCCAGCCTTGGCCGCTGGCGTGTTCGCCTGCGCCTCGGCCACCAGCGCGCCTTTGCTGTTGCGTAAGCCCATGGATTCCGCGATCTCGGGCGTAATGCCCTGGATCTGGACGCCAATGTAGCCGCGCGACACCGAGCCGTTGTCACGCAATTGCGCAATCACGTCGCGAGCGACATTGGCGGGAATGGCGAAGCCAATGCCGACGCTGCCGCCGCTGGGCGAATAGATCGCCGTGTTGACGCCCACGACGCGACCTTGAATGTCAAAGGTCGGGCCGCCGGAATTGCCCCGGTTCACAGGCGCATCGATCTGGATGAAGTCATCGTAGGGACCGGCGCCTATGTCGCGGCCACGCGCCGAGACGATGCCGGCTGTCACCGTGCCGCCCAGTCCGAACGGATTGCCAACCGCCAGCACCCAATCGCCGATGCGCGGCGTTCCGCCAGCCCATTCGGTGAACGGATACGTTCCCTGCTCTTCGATCTTGAGCAGCGCGAGATCGGTCTTTTCGTCCGTGCCGATGACTTTCGCCTTCATGCTGCGGCCATCATCGAGGCCGAGCGTGACTTCGGTTGCATTTTTCACCACGTGGTTATTGGTGACGACGAAGCCGTCTGGGGAAATGATGAAGCCCGAGCCCTGCCCCATGGATTGACGCGGGCGCGCGCGCTGGTCTTGCTCGCCGAAGCGACGGAAGAAACGCTCAAGCGGATCACCCGGCTGGATGCCCGGCGGCATGCCACGGCGGCTCGTGTTCGCTTCGCCAGTCTCGGCAATGCGAACGCGGACAGAAACGACTGCGGGCTTCACCCGATCGATCATGTCTGCGAAGGATGGAATCGCGCCGGGAATGGTGACGGCGGGCGCGGCCGAGCCAACGGGCGCCGGTTGCGCGCGATTATTGTTTTGAGCTTGCGTCTGGGCTTGCGCGTGCGCGTCCGGCAGGAAGGCGGGAACACTGAAAGAGCCGATCGCGAGCGCGGCGCAGGCGCCCAGAAGCGTCTTGCGCAGGGGCATGCGCGCGGTCGCGGCGACAATGCGATCGAGGGAGTGTGACATGTTTTTCTCCAATTCAGCCGGAGATCATCCGGCATTGGAGAGAACATGGGGGATGCAGGTTTGCGCCAGGATTTCCGCAGGATGAAACTTTGGTAAGCTTGGTGCATTCGCGCCAGCGCGCCCCAGCTGCAGCTTTACGGTTCGATGTAATGCGGCACGAAGCGCGAGCGGTTACCGATGATAGGCCCAGCGTCCTCACGGATGCAGAGGCCGGCTGGTTCGCCCGCCACAACCCAGGAGCCAAGCACGGCGCGGTTCTCGCCTGCACGGAACAGATCCGCCAGCTTCTGCACGACATACCCTTCCTCGCCATAGGGGCCGTCGGTGCGCGCTGATCGGGCCCCGTTTTCGATGGTCACGTTGGCGCCCTCGCGTGACAGCAACGGCTTCCGGACATGAGCCTTCGCGAGAGCTTTCGCCGCGGGTTCGTCCGCAAAGTACGTCTCGAGCAGGTTGGGGTGGTTAGGCGCCATCTTCCACAGATACGGGAGCAGCCCCTTGTTCGAGAGTAGGCATTTCCAGATAGGCTCGATAAAGCGGGTTTCGCAGCCGGCGATGTTGCGGCCATATTCTTCGCGCAACATCCATTCCCATGGATAGAGCTTGAACAAGACATCAATGGGCGCGCCATCTTCGTCCACGAAAAGCCCGCGATCAGTGGTCCCAATCTTGGAAATCGCCATGCCAATCTTGGAAATCGCCATGCAATGGGCTGTGACGCCAGCCTGTCGCGCGCATTCTGCGAGATAGCCAATGGTCGCCCGGTCCTCATCGCTATCATCGACGCAGGCGAGGTGAAGCCGGTAGGGTTGGCCCCGGTTCATTTGCCCGAACGCGCTGACCAGCCGGTCATGCAGCGAATTGAACTGATCAGCTCCTTGCGGCAAACGCCCCGCCTTGATCTGATCCTCCAGCCAGACCCACTGGAAATACCCGGTCTCGAAAACGGTGGTGGGCGTGTCGGCATTATATTCCAGCAACTTTGCGGGACCTGTTCCGTCATAGGCAAAATCGAATCGGCCATAGAGATTGCGATCGCCCCGGGGCCCAGCTTTGCGCGATCAGCGGCCAGGCGAAAGACGGGATCGCGAGCCGTCGAAGCACTTCCTCGTCCTTCACTGCGCTGTCTACGAAAGTCATGCACATTTCTTCGAGGTCCGCCGTCGGCGCCTCGATGTCTTCCTCGATCTCGCGCAAGCTGAAGGCGTAACAGACGCTTTCGTCCCAATAGGGCGCGCCATCCTCGGAATGAAAAACAAAGCCCTCAGCCTCGGCATTGGCGCGCCAATCGGACCGTTCGGCAAGTCTGACGCGGCGCATCCTACCCTCCTGATGAGAAGGACCTGCCGAAAGAACCCCAGCCGCCCGTCGAGGTGGTGGGCAGGACGCTGCCGGAGCCGGAGGAAGATCTGCTGTTGCTTGCGCTCTGGTCGGTTCGGCGCGTGCTGCTGGAGTTGGACGACGTCGAGGACGACGATGGCGCCCGGCATTCCGGCGATACGATTGGCTTCCCGTCCACCCCTGTGGGGCACGTCGGCCGCGTCATCGCCCGTTCGGCGACCCAGGCGACGCTCACCAGCCCCATGGCCCCAAGAAACACTGTGGTGGAGCGCTTCATCGCACTCTCCCTAAAGGGTCATCGAAGCAGCGTTGATCATGCCGCCCGCGATCGAGGCGCCGCCAAGCGTCACGCCCGCCGCCAGTTCGCCGCGCTCGATCCGGCCAGGCAGATCGGGCAACAAGAAAGACTGAACCGCCAGATAGATCAGAAACTGGAAGATCAGCGCCACGGCCGCCCAGATAACCAGATCCGGGATTGAAGAAGCCTGTTGGATCGCCCGCGAAAGCGGAATCGAAAAGCCAATGAGATTTCCTGCATAGGCTGCCGCGGCTGCGACATTTCCTTCGCGTATCAGCCCTATCTCGCGATGTCGCGTGAGGTGCACATAGATTGCGCCGAAAATCGCCAGCAGCGCCGCGCCGGCGATGGCGTAGATCAGAAACGCCGGAATTCCTGATATGGAAGCAAACAGCCAGCCCTGCTGCATTTCGTTCTCCCGCCACTACAAGTATGTTAGCGATTGGAGATGATACGACACGCCTTGCCAGGAAGCTAGACTGCGAAGCTTAGGGCAGAGAATGGAAGCTATCAGCGTCCTTCGATAATCTTTTCAAGGGCCATGCGCTCGGCCTCGGTTAGCGGCGCTGCGCCGGTTTCCACTGTTATGCGACTGCGACGACGCCAGGCGACCAGAATCCACGCGAGGCCAGCGCCAAGCACGACAAGCGGCGTGATCCAGAGAAGAAGCGTTCCCATGCGCAGCGGCGGACGCAGCAGGATGAACTCGCCGTAACGATCCACCACGTAGCGCATCACCTGATCGTTCGTGTCGCCAGCGACAAGGCGTTCACGCACAACCAGGCGCAGATCGCGCGCGAGCGGCGCATTGGAATCATCAATGGACTGGTTTTGGCAAACAAGACAGCGAAGCTCTACCGACAGTTCGCGCGCGCGCTGTTCTAGCGCGGGGTCGGCCAATATCTCGCCGGGCTGAACCGCGCACGCGGGCCCGGGCGCCAGGCTCAGACACAACAAGACGAAGACCAGCCAAAGCTTTTTCATGCTCACTCCGCAGGAGCTGGCGCAGTTTGAACCTTCGGCTCACGGGGTCGGCGCGCATAACCTACGCGCAGGCGGCGATCTGCAAGCGAAAAACCACCGCCAAGGAACATGATGATCGAACCGATCCAGATCAGCGTGACGTAGGGCTTCCAATACAGACGCACATCCAGCGAGCCGTCGCTGTTTTGCTCAGGGATCACGATATGCACCTGACCCAGCTCAATCGTGCGAAGCCCTGCGTCCGTCGTTGTCATGGAGCGGTGGGCATAAAATTTGCGCGATGGATCGAGCTTGCCGACTACGACGCCGCCTTCGCGGATCGTCATGTGCGCAGCGGTCTCAACGTAGTTTGGTCCCTTGCGGCGCTCAACGTCTTCAAGCGTGACGATGTAAGGGCCGAGATTGACGTTGTCGCCCGGCTTCATGCCGACGATCCGTTCGACGCCCCAACCCGTTGCGGCAAGACCAAATAGCGTCACGCCGGCGCCCGCATGAGCAATTGCGGAGCCCCATTGCGAAAGGGGAAGGCCAATCGCGCGCCGCCACATAAGCACGGGGCTGTAGCCGCCTGCGATGACGCGGCCCCAGGTCTCGATGAACGCGCCGACGATCACATAAACGGCAAGCCCGGCGAAGAGCACCGACAGAACAGGCTCGCCACGCGCGAATGCGAGGATAAGCCCCGCCACGACCGCCATGCCTACAGCAAACGTGAGGCGTTGGACGGCGCCCAGAATGTCGCCACGTTTCCACGCCAGCAATTGCCCGATCGGAATCGCAAGAAAAAGCGGCACGAACAGCGGAACGAAGGTGAGATTGAAGAAGGGGGGGCCAACGGAAATCTTGGCGCCCGTCGCTGCTTCCAGAGCCAGCGGATACAGCGTGCCAACAAGCACCGTCGCGCAACTTGTCGTGAGCAGGAGATTGTTGAAAACAAGCGCGCCCTCACGCGAGATAGGCGCGAAAATACCGCCCTGCTTCAAGGACTGGACACGGAACGCAAACAGAGACAGCGACCCGCCAATGAAAAATACGAGGATCGCGAGAATGAAGACGCCGCGATCAGGATCGTTGGCGAATGAATGGACAGACGTGAGCACACCGGAGCGCACGAGGAAGGCGCCAAGCAGCGACAGCGAAAACGCCAGGATCGCAAGCAGGATGGTCCATATCTTCAGCGCGTCGCGCTTTTCCATCACCAGCGCGGAATGGAGCAGCGCAGTCGCGGCGAGCCATGGCATGAGCGAGGCGTTTTCCACCGGGTCCCAAAACCAGAAGCCGCCCCAGCCCAGCGTGTAATAAGCCCAGTACGAGCCCATCGAGATGCCGATCGTGAGGAACATCCAGGCGATCAGCGTCCAGGGCCTGACCCAGCGCGCCCATTGCGCATCAATGCGGCCGTGAATGAGGGCCGCGGCGGCAAAAGAGAACGTGATCGAGAGGCCAACGTAGCCGAGATAGAGCAAGGGAGGATGAATCGCGAGTCCGGGGTCCTGCAAGAGCGGATTGAGGTCGCGCCCTTCCATGGGCGGCGCGCCGACACGGGCGAAGGGGTTCGACGTGAGCAGAATAAACAGGAGAAACGCGCCAAGCACCCATGACTGAATCGACAGCGCCGTTGCAGCAAGATCTTCAGGCATGCGCTTTGCGCGCAGAGCGACGAGAGCGCCAAACAACGAAAGGGTCAGCACCCACAAAAGCATCGAGCCTTCGTGGTTCCCCCAAACGCCGGATATCTTGTAGATCAGCGGCTTCTGGGAATGCGAATTCTCGATGACGTTCAGCACCGAAAAGTCGGAGACGAGATAGGCATAAGTAAGTGCAGCGAAGGACAGCGCGACCAAGGCGAATTGCATTAGAGAAACAGGCGCCGCAACCGCCATTAAGGTGCGGTCGCCTGTCAGGCTGCCCCATAGCGGCACCACCATCTGCACAAGGCAGAGCGCAAAGGCGAGAACCAGCGCGTAGTGGCCTGTTTCAACGATCATCGCGGGTTTGCTCCCTCGCTCATTTCGAGTCGCCCTGCTTTTCGTTCTGCCAGTGCCCCTGCTTCTTCAAAGCGTCGGCGACTTCACGCGGCATGTAGGTTTCGTCGTGCTTGGCCAGAACAGAATCGGCGCGAAAGCTCCTCACGTCCTCAAGAACGCCTTCGGCGACGATGCCCTGCCCTTCCCGGAAAAGGTCTGGCAGCAAGCCAGTGTAGCGCACCCGCACTTCACCAGCCCCATCCGACACGACGAAAGAGACCAATCTATCGGCGCCTCTTTCGACAGAACCTGTCTTGACGAGGCCGCCCAGCCGCATACGTGTGCCCGGTTTGATGTCCTTTTGGGCTATTTCTGCGGGTGAATAAAAGAAAACGATGTTGTCACGCATGGCGACAAGAACGAGACCGAGCGCGATACCAAGCACTGTCAGGGCGGCGGCGATCATAGTGAGACGGCGTTGCTTGCGGGTCATAGGTCAGCCCCCGATCCCAAGTTCACGCGCAAGATCTTCCAGTCCTTTGACCGCTGAGGGTTTTCCAGCCAGCGCACGGCGGGCGTCATCGAGCGCAGACTTCGCCTTCGCGGGCTCCTTCAAGACAGAATAGGCCCGGACGAGATGCAGCCAGCCTTCGACATCATCGCCATTCGCGGCAAGCCGAGTAGCCAGAGAGTCGACCATGCCGCGAATCGCGACGTTTCGCTCGCCCTCTGACATCGCCGCGATCATCGCCGCCGCCTCACCCTGGGGAACGCCGGGCGCAGCCGCGGGCAATTTCACGCCAAGGCCTTCGAGGCGCTCGCGCACCATGGACGCCCAAGCCGCGTCCGGTTCGGCATCGGCAAGGAGGGTCGACCAGATCGAGACCGCCTTTTCCTTCTCGCCGGTCTGTTCAGCGGCGAGCCCCAGATAAAATCTTGCCTGCGGAAAGGCTGAATTCAGTGAAAGGGCCCGCTCAAAGGCCGCGATGGCCTCGGGGGTCACCTTGCCATCATTGGCGAATATCAGGGATTCCCCCATCAGCGTAAGGCGTTCGGGCGTCGGCCCCGCCAATCGAATCGCCTCGCCCCAAGCTTTGGCCGCCTCACCGAAACGGCCGATCCTCATATAGACGGGCGCCACCACCTCATAGCCCCGGGCGTCATCGGGATTGCGCGCCAAATGGGCCTCGATTTTCGCAATCGCGGCCATGACGTCCATCTGGTCAGGGGGCGCACTCTGGCGGGCGACAAGCGGCTGGTCAGGATAGTTCGGCAATCCGATCACGCCGTAGAGGCCGGCGCCAGCAAGGGCGATGATGACGATTGAAAGAACAGCCGCCACTCGGCGGGCTGCGGTCCCTCGCCCAACCTTTTGCGAGGTGGCCGATGTGGCCAGGAGCCTGCGGGCCGCCTCCGCGCGGGCGCTTTCCGCTTCCTTTTCGTCGATAATGCCCCGGCTCAGATCGCGCGCGATATTCGCCGCTTCCGACTCGTAAAACGCAACATCGGCCTCGGAACGCGCCAATCCCGCGTTCGAACGGGCGCGGGCAAGCGGCAAGAGCACGCTCATTGCAGCCGCAGCGGTGAGGATGGCGAGAATAAACCAGATCATCGCGCGTTATGTGTCACTTCGACTAACCGGATGAAAGCAGGCATTCAGTCACACCAGCCTGCCAGGAGGAATGTACACCATTTTCGGCGCCTCGCCACGCACAGTCGTTCGACGACGGTCAGACGCTGGGGAGGCGCAACGCCGCCTTGAGGCCGCCAAGTGGAGAATCGGCCAGTACGAGGGACCCGCCGTAAATTTTCGCGAGGTCTGCGACAATTGAAAGACCCAGGCCCGAGCCGGGCTTGGTCTCGTCAAGGCGCCGTCCACGCCCCAGCGCCTCGTCGCGCCGTTCCGCCGGCAGTCCGGGACCATCATCCTCGACGGCGATCTCGAGAAAGCCGGGGCTGGCCTCGCCAGTATCGCGCAAGACGTGGACAGCGGCGACCCGCACTTGCGAGGACGCCCATTTCCCGGCGTTGTCGATGAGGTTGCCAAGCATCTCCTCAAGGTCTTGCCGCTCGCCGCGAAAGCGCAGGCCGTCGGTGCAGTCAAAGCCGAAGTCGATGGCGCGATCCACGTAAATCTTCTGAAAAGTGCGCACCAACCCCGCGATCGAAGGCTCGACATCCGCGCTTGCGCCAATGACCGTGGAGCGGGCGGCCGCGCGCGCGCGGTCAAGGTACCAGGCCACCTGATCGCGCATCAACGTGGTCTGCTCCCGCACTTTTTCAGCCAGCGGAGATGGGTCGCGCGCGGCCTCATTGCTGATCACGCTAAGCGGCGTCTTCAAGGCGTGCGCAAGATTGCCGACCTGCGTGCGGGCTCGTTCCACCACTTCCTTATTGGAAGCGATGAGCAAGTTGAGTTCACCTGCGAGCGGCGCAAGGTCGTCGGGATAGGGTCCGGCAATCTTTTCCGTCTGGCTGCGGCGAATCGCCGTCACCTCGTCCTGCAAGCGGCGAAGCGGGCGCAGGCCATAGCGCACTTGCAGCGCTGTGGCGCCGACGAGCGCAGCGCCGACAAGCAGGAACGAACCGGCCAAGGCGAAAACGAACCACTGAATTTGCTGGGTCAGATCCTCGGTGGTTGCAGCCACCTGAATCAGCCATTGGCCGTCCGTGCCGACATCGATCACCCGTTCGAGCAGGCGAAGCTGCCGACCGTCAGGCCCAACGACGGAACCGCTGCGCAAGCCGGTTGCGTCGGGGTCCATGTTCAGTTCGGAGAGGATCGGCAGACGCTCGGCAAAAAGCGAGCGTGAGGACCGAATCAGGGGCGACGGGCTGTCGATCCGCGTCACCTGCCAATACCAGCCCGAATTGGTGAGCTCGAACTGCGGCTCTCCCATCTGGCCAAGAGCGCCGCCCTCGTCCGCAGAAAGCGCGACGTCCGCCACGAGCGCCCGCAGATAAACGTTAAGTCGGTCGTCAAAGGCCCGCTGGGCCGTTGTGCGGTACAGCGCGGACAGAAAAATGCCTGCAACCAAAAGGACGATAAAGCTCCAGAACGCCGCGGAGATGAACAATCGCCGGGCGATGGAATTCTTCGCCCCCCGATCAAGCAGCTCCTGAACTTGCATTTATCAGCGCCCTGAACCGGGCGGCGTCACAGCGCCGGGCGCAGCAACCAGATAGCCGAGCCCGCGCACGGTCTGCAGCACATCGACGCCAAGCTTCTTGCGCAGACGGCCGACAAAGACCTCCACGGTGTTGGAGTCCCGGTCGAAATCCTGATCGTAAATATGCTCGACGAGCTCGGTTCGCGACACGATGCGGCCCTGATGGTGCATCATGTACGACAGCAGCCGATACTCGTGCGAAGTCAGGCGGATTGGATTGCCGTCGATGGTCACGCGGCTGGAGCGGGTGTCGAGCCGCACGGGGCCGCAGACCAGCTCGCTCGAGGCGTGGCCCGCAGCGCGGCGCATGAGGGCGCGCAGCCGGGCCAACACTTCCTCCATGTGAAAGGGCTTGGCCACATAATCGTCCGCGCCCGCGTCAAAGCCGTGCACCTTGTCGCTCCAGCCACCGCGCGCGGTGAGCAGGAGAACAGGCGTCTTTCGTCCCGCCCGGCGCCATTCCTCAAGCACCGACAGGCCGTCCTTTTTGGGAAGACCAATATCGAGCACGATAGCGTCGTAGGGCTCCGTGTCGCCGAGGAAATGCCCCTCCTCGCCGTCAAAGGCCTTGTCCACGGCGTAGCCCGCCTCTTCCAGCGCGGCGACGAGCTGGCGGTTCAGATCAATATCATCCTCAACAACGAGAAGACGCACGCGGGAGCTCCCTGCGGCGCAAAGCGCCTGTTCAGACCAACCTCTAGCGCGGCGCCGAGACGGGAGTGCGCGCGTCCTGCGCATCCACAAACACGCGGACGACCTTCCCGTCACGCCGCAGCATCGTCATCTCATACACCAAGCGGTCCTCCATGCGACAGAGGCGTGAGCGCAGAGGCTCCGCTTGAGCCCGGCGGGCGGCCGAGCGGAGGGCGGGGAGCGGATTGGCCAACTTGTGGCGGGCGATGGCCGTCCGAGCTTCCGCTGGCGTCATGCATGCCGTTACGACGCGTTGCTGAACCTCGACGATGAGAGGCTCGCGAGCCGGCGCCGCGTGCATTGTCAACAGAAGCATGAAGGCGGTGAACATATTACTCTTTTCGCCCCCGGGCCCTGAATGGAGGATGAATGGCTAGGGGATGCCTGTCGCCGCGATCGCGCGGCCAAAACGGGAGAGAGCGCCGTGGCGCTCGGCGCAAACGGCGAGCGCTACCCTGTCCCGTCCCCAAAGCCTGGCCACGTCATCAGCTCCCAGGGCGCCGGACCCCAGTCGCCGGGGCGAATCGCAGGCCCGAAGCAGCGCTTCAGGGGGCGCCGGTATTGGCGCCTGCGCCACCAATGGCGTCGAGGGCGCGCACGACGCCAGCGTCGAGGCAAGGGCGAGGGCCGCCGCCGCTGCCGCCAGACGACACAAGCGCTTTTTCCAGTGCATCAAATTTCTCCCGAAGCTGGTCCCGTTCGATTTCAAGCGCGGCAGCCTCCTGTTCGGCGCCACGACGGACGGTTTCCAACACCGTGCTCTGCTGCGTCAGCGCGACGGCAGCTTGCGCGGCCGCAAGCGCGCGGCCATACGCCTCTCCCTGCGAGAACGAGGCAGCGAGAGAGGCGCGAAACCAAACGCCTCCCCCAATCAACAGGGCGCAAAACGCTAGTAGCGCCGCGATCAACTGCCAGCGCACCACTGCTTCAGCCGATCGGTGTAACGGCGCGCACGCGCCCGACGATCGCAGTTAACCCGCCAAGCACTGCGGTGAAAGCGGCGCCAAATGCCGCAAAATCACCCGACCGCCACGCAAGAAATGCCCCCGCAGCGGACGAGCCGATCACTGCGACAGACGACCAGATGGTTTGCGAGGCCCAGAATGGCTTCGTTTCCTCGGCGATCGACTTTGATGCGATTTCGACTTTTGCTGCGGTGGCCATTTCATTTTCCTTTGCTGCTGATTTTTCTGTTTAGCTAATTTGTTTGACTCAGCGGGCCATGCTCAACGCGGTCTTTTCGAGCGCATCAACGCGACGGCTCCAGCCGCGACCGAAGACGACGAAGCCCTTCAAGCGCGCCAGAAACTTGCGTCGCTCGCTGCACAACGCGCGTATCGTCCGTGTGACGTCAGCGATTTGGATAGCCTCCTGGAGCGCTGGTCCCGCGACCCCGTCGGTTGTGAGTCCAAGAACTTTCTGAAGAGCGCGCACTGCGCGCGAAGGCCCCGAGTGAACGGCCCAATCAAAAACGAGCACGTCAACACCCGCTGGAAGACGCGGTCCGCCACAGGGCTCCCAATAATAGCGGCGATAAATTTGAGCGGCTTCATCACGTGACAACGCACGAACGTCCGCCTTCGTGACTGGGCGACCGCGCCACTTCGTCAAGGTTGCCCGCGTCACGCCGAGGTTTGTGGCGCCGCCGGGATCTGCCGGATGATCGACATAGCCACCTTCATACTTCAGCGTGAAGGCGAGGCAGGCGAGAAACGCTTCTTGCGACATTTGCGCCACCTATTTCAAAGAGAGCTGCACTGAGACCAGAAGGCGTCGAGCGCCTCTGCATCAAGCCCGACCCAGGCGCCAACCTGCGCGACGAATGAATGATCGCGATGAAACTCCTTTGCGCCCGACAGCAGCATTTCGGCTGCCCAACGGGCCTGCGCATCTGGAATAGCATCAACGAACAGGCGCAATCCTTTGGGCAGTACGCCTGCTCGCACCGCATCAAGCGCCTCCTCCGGCGTGCAAAAGCCACGCAGAGCCAGGCCTTGATAAAATTGTCGGTCCGACACGACC
>CANMLK010000062.1 GCA_947498445.1 Beijerinckiaceae bacterium | reverse complement strand
CCTCGAGTGCCCCCCCCCCACATATTTTGTCTCCCCACAGCCGTTCCTTATCCACGGGCATTCAACGGCCGACGTTCAGACCTGTCAGACGTTCAGACCTGTCAGATGCTGAAGCGACACAAGCAAAACGCCCCGAATGCGTTGCCGCAGCAAAGCTATTTGCCTAGCATAGGGTATTGCTCGAGCGACAACCGGTGTTATGCTCACAAAGCACTTGCTCCGGCGTGCGCCTTCCAAAATTTTTGCCTAAATTGATCGCAACACATTCGGGGGCTCGTCCTCCGCCGCGACAGACAGGAACGCGCAATGAAGGTTATGAGCTTTCATCTTATGCCCTATGCTAATCTGGACATGAAGGTTCGCGAGCAGTACAGCAGCGTCTGGATTGTTCTGCCCAATAATCACTTCGATCCAGTTGTCGGCCATGCGCTCTACAATCGCTACCTGGATGAACTGGAGCTCGCAGCCGAACTTGGGTTCGATGGCGTCTGCGTGAATGAGCACCACCAGACCGCCTATGGCCTGATGCCCTCGCCAGTGGTCACGGCGTCGATGCTTGTCCGGCGGACGCGGGACTGCCGCATCGCAATCCTTGGGAATGCTTTTGCCTTGCGTGACAATCCGCTTACGCTTGCAGAAGAGCATGCAATGATCGATGTGATCAGCGGCGGGCGACTGATCAGCGGTTTCGTGCGCGGGGTCGGTTCTGAGTATTTCTCCACCGGCGCCAATCCGGTGCATTCGCTGGAGCGCCACAAGGAAGCGCACGATCTTGTCGTTCGCGCATGGACTGAGACCGGCCCCTTCGCCTTCGAGGGCCGATTCTATCATTTCGAATATGTGAACCTTTGGCCGCGTCCCTTCCAGCAACCACATCCCCCGATCTGGTGTCCGTCCATGGGGAGTCTCGAAACCATCGAATGGGCGGCCCATCCAGATCGCCGACACGTCTATCTGCAGAACTACAGCCCTCGCGAGACGGTCTCCCGCTACCTCAACATGTATCGGAGCGTCTGTGAGGAGAAGTTCGGCTACACTGCAAACTCGTCGAAATTGGGTTGGGGAACTCCCATCTACGTCGCCGACACGGATGAGCAGGCCATCGACGAGGCGCGCGAACATATCGAGAATTTGTTCAATGTATTCCTTCCAAAAACGTCCGAGCTTATGTTTTTCCCTCCCGGCTATATGTCGCCGGAATCACTGAAACACGTGCTCCGCAACAAACGGGCGCACGCGGGCGGCGTAAAGATAGAAACGCTCATCGAACGGGGCATTTTTCTGTGCGGCAGTCCCTCGACCGTCCTCAAGTCCATCACCTCGGCCCACGAGGAGCTCGGATTTCAGGAACTTCTCGGAATGTTTCAGTTCGGAACCTTGCCAGCGCACCTGACGGAAAAGAACCTCAGGATGTTCGCGTCGGAAGTGCTTCCGCACCTGCGGCCGCTTGATGATCGCCAATATCGCGGCTTCCGTAAGGAAAGCGCCGCGATCGCTAGTTCATCATGACGAGAGGCAACCAATGCTGAAGAGAATGCGCCTCGAAGGCGAAGTTGTGGTTGTCACGGGCGGCGGGGCTGGCATCGGGAAGTCGGCAGCCATCTCCCTCGCCGAGCTGGGCGCCACGGTGGCGCTCGTTGGGCGCACACTCGCAACGCTTGAAGAAACCAGATCCGAAATTGTCGCGGAGGGCGGCGTGTGCGAATGCTTCGTCGCGGACGTTTCGCGCGAATCCGATGTGATCGAGCTCGCATCATCGGTCGACGCCAAATGGGGCCGGGTGAAAGCCATCATCAACAATGCGGGGACAAATTTCAGATCGGAAATCGCTGATCTGTCCACGGAGAAATGGCGCGAGATCAACGCCGCCAACCTCGACAGCGTTTTCTTCATGTGCCGCGCGTTCATCCCGCTCCTTCTTCGGGCGGAAGGCGCATCAATATTGAATGTGGCGTCCTCATTCGGCGTGATCGGCAATCCAAAAATGCCGGTATACTGTGCGACCAAGGGTGCGGTCGTGAACCTCTCGCGCCAGCTTGCCATCGACTACGGCCGGAAAGGGCTTCGGGTAAATTCAATATGCCCGGGACCAACGCTCTCGCCGCGGGTCCGCGGTTACATCGAAGGCGGCCAGACAGATGTCCGCGCCCTGCAGGCGCAGGTCATGCTGGGGCGTCTTGCGGAATGCCATGAGATCGGGGACGTGGCGGCGTTTCTCGTGACGGACGCGAGCTCGTTCATTAATGGCGCCACGATTGTTGTCGATGGCGGGCAGACAATCAATTAGCGCGCGTGGGCTGGCGGAACGCCTATACTCCCGAGTGGCGAGTTATGATCTCCGTGGCTGACGGAGAGCCTTGGCGATGGGTCCAGCGCCTGCCAACAATTGGGAGAGATACCTATGATGCTTGCGGGTGTTCGCGTCGTTGATCTAGGTTCATTCATTACAGCGCCACTCGCGGCCATGATGCTGGGCGACCTCGGCGCCGACGTCATCAAACTGGAGCGTCCCGAGGGAGATCCATTCCGGCGGTCGCGGGGATCAAGTTACGGCCCAACATTCCTGGCGTTCAACCGCAACAAGCGCAGCGTCATCGCCGACACGACAACGCAAGCAGGGCGCGAGATTCAAGCCCGCCTGATTCAACGCGCAGATGTGGTGATAGACAATTACCGGCCAAGCGCGTTGAAGAAGCTCGGTCTTGATCCCGAGCAGATACGAGCGAGCAATCCCCGCCTGATCCATTGCTCCATAACAGGCTTCGGCTCCACCGGGCCACATCAGGACCGCCCCGCATTTGATTCTGTGGGACAGGCATTTAGCGGCCTTGCGAGCCTTTTCGTAGACCCAGAGCATCCGAGAGCTTTTGGTCCGACAATCGCAGACAATGTCACCGGGATGTATGCCGCCTATGCCGTACTCGGCGCGCTGATGGAGCGTGAACGAACGGGTCGCGGCCGCCGCCTGGAAGTAAACATGCTCGAGTCCTCGATGGCCTTCATCCAGGATCTGTTCGTCAATTTTACGCGCACCGGAATCGCAAGCGACAAATTCGCGCGAGTCAGTCGATCTCAATGCTTCGCCATCCGCTGCTCCGATTTGCAGTTGATTTCGGTTCATCTTTCCACATCAGACAAGTTCTGGCGGTCATTTCTCACCGCCATTGATGCGAGCCACCTCTCGGCAGATCCTCGCTTCGCAAGTTACGATTTGCGAGTTTTCAACTACCACGACCTGTCCATCGTTCTGGGCGAGACGATGGCGTCACGACCGCGTGACGAATGGGCGATCAGGCTGGAAGCGGCGGACGTGCCATACGCCCCCATCCAGTCGATAAGCGAAGCGCTGAATGACCCCCAGGTGAAGGCTCTCGGGACGAGCGTGCGCATGACGCATCCCTCGGAAGGAGACATCGTTACGATAGATTGCCCGGTGCTCGCCGACGGCGCGCGTCCAAGAACCGTGATGCAGGCCCCACCGCAACTCGGCGAGCATACGCGCGAGGTCCTGCGAGAACTGGGGCTGAGCGGCTCCGAATAGGGCCGCCACGACCCGGCGAATCGTCCAGCTACACCTACAATCGTCATCACTGACTGACTTAAGGTCGCGCAACAGGCTCTGCTTTGACCAATCACCAGAGCAAGGCGCGGGCTCGCATCAGGACAACCCGCGCAGTTGGCGGGTGAAGCGCCCGGCAGCGCCTCTACCGGGTCCAGGCGCCCGCCAGATGTTGCGTCGAAACGCTATCGGGAAAGCAGCTCTTTCTGCTGCCGGTCCTGCTCCGCGCCCCAATGAGGCGCGGAAAAAGGCGGCGGATCTGGCGCCCAAACACCCCGTTTCGCAAGCGCATAAATAGCAAACGACGCTTCCTTCTTTTACTCTTGCGTGTATCGCCCCCGCATTGTTTTCTTCATGCCATGCCCTCCTGATAATACACCGTCAGCCTTGGGACCTTTTCCGGGGCAAGCTCAGATTCAAAAACGGGACAGAGCCGACTTCTCACTGCAAGAACGACGCTATGCTTGACCCGGCAATTATTTTTCCATTTTTTGGAGGCCTGACCAATCGAGCTTCTATCAATAAATTACAACTGATACATCGGGATCATCAGATAGCCTGTTATTGTTTTAGCAGTGCATTCATCCGCTCGACGACAGCGGGCGGGGTAGACATCAGATCGGCAATGATCGCCTCCAGTTCGTGGCCGCTGACGACATTAGCAATGGGCAACCCCATCTTAGTGGCGTCGGCCCGCAATTGCGGGTCCTTCATGGCTTCGTCAAATGCACGTCGCAGCGCCTCGACCCGCTCGCGCGGCACATCCGGTGGCGTTAGCATAGGGCGACCGACTTCACTGGACACGGACAGAAGGTTTAGCACCTGCTTCTGTTCCTCGGTTTTGGCGAAATCGAAGATAGAGGGCGCATTGAGGCCCGGAACAGGCTTGCGTTCCAGATTAAACAGGATGCGGATCTTTCCACTTTCAACTGCGCCCGGAAAAGAAGTGAGGACGGATGTCAGCGTGGCGAACGTGCCGTGAACCTCGCCGCGTTCGATCGCGAGCGTAATCGCCGATTGGGAGCCATACCCCTCGACCAACTTGAAGTTCATGCCAAGCAAATTTCGGATCACCATAGGCATCGTGCTCACAGCGCTTCCAGCGCCCGCTCCCCCGACAAGAACTTCTTTCTCAAATAGATCCGAAGCAACCTTCACCTGCGCCTGTGACGAAACAATGCTGACAGTCGCCCCGAACTCCGGGTTGCCTATCCAGTTAAATTGCCTGGGATCAAATCCTACAGAGCCTGCCTTCATCAACGCATCTGAGGGAATGTTGCGACCGACCATTCCGATGACGGAGCCATCTTTCGGCGCACGCGCAAATAGATAGTTTGCGGCGACAAGCCCGCCTGCGCCGGGCATGTTTTGAGGTACGAAAATCGGTGCGCCGGGCACGTACTTCGTGAGGTAAGGTCCAATCACCCGCGCCCAGCCATCATACGCTCCCCCGGGCGTGCTGTGGATGACAAAACGGCCCTGCTTTCCGCGATAAAAACCTTCCACACTCTGCGCTGAGGCCAGCGTTGCCAGCGGAAGAGACAAAAAACTGAGCGATATAGATGCGCGCAGCGCAACGCGTGAAAGTCCTCGCATGGTCGAAATCCTCCCCGGATGGTCTTTTTGAGAGCGTACGCCAAACATTACGTTCGTCAATAATCCTAGTTGCAGGAGGGCGGCATCGCGTATTCAATCAGGGACAGGGAGGAATGCCAGATGCGCACAAGCCATGACCGCATTTTGACGACGCATGTCGGCAGTTTGCCACGCGCGACAGAACTTTTCGTTCGTCTACGGGCCAACGAAAATGCTGGAGACGCGATCTCCAAGGAACTTGCGCAGATGGTCCGGCTATCCGTGGAGCAAGTCGTCCAGAAGCAGGTCGATCTCGGTATAGACATCGTGAATGATGGCGAGCACAGCAAGTCTAGCTTCAGCTCTTACACCGCTCGGCGCCTGAATGGATTTGAGCCGGTCGAGACCGTAGTCGACCGAAATGCCGCATCTCGAGATCGTCGCGCATTTCCCGGGGCCTATGAAGACCATGCCGCAATGTGTGCTGCGAGGCCATTGAGACTGGCGACGCCGCGGGCGCGACAGTCTTGGGCCTGCACCGGCCCGGTAAGCTATCGCGGCCATGAAAATGTTGCAGCGGACATCGAAAATCTGAAACGCGCTGTCGGGATGCAACGCGTGACCGAATGTTTCATCACGGCCCTCTCACCCAACAACGTGGCGCTCTATTACCCCAATCGCTATTATCGAACCGACCAGGAATACTACACCGCGCTGGCGGATGCGATGCGGGAGGAATTCCTCGCCATTGTCGATGCCGGATTTATCCTGCAAATCGACGATCCCCGGCTCGCGACACATTATGACCGCCATCCGGACGTGAGCATTGAAGAATGTCGGGCGTTTATCGCGGAGCAGGTCGAACTTATCAATTACGCTCTTCGCGGCATACCGCCCGAAAAGGTTAGATTCCACACCTGCTACAGCACGAATATTGCTCCGCGCGTTCATGATCTGGAGCTCAGACATTACGTTGATTTGATGCTGAAAATCAACGCGGCGGGTTATTCATTCGAGGCGGCGAACCCCCGCCATGAACACGAATGGGCTATTTGGCGGGAATGCCGCTTGCCAGACGGCAAGCTTCTCATTCCCGGCGTTGTCTCCCACTGCGTGTCCCTGATCGAACACCCGGAGCTTGTTGCTCAACGCATTTGCAGGTTTGCGGAAGTCGTCGGACGTGAGCGCGTAATAGCGTCAAATGATTGCGGGTTCGCGACCTCTAGCGCCGGTGACGAGGTTCATCCCGAGGTTGCCTGGGCAAAGCTGCGCTCTTTGAGCGAAGGCGCGCAAATTGCGAGCCGCCGACTGTGGGATAAGTGATAGCCGCGCGCCAACGCGCTCCATCGTTTGTCGGCTGAAGCAGACTTGAAAGCGAATTCATCATGAAAGCGCCGCGTTCAAGTCCCCATTGGCGATACCGTTGAAGACGATGCAAGAGGTGATGAAGTTCGCGGCGCACACGGTGAGAGACGGCCGGCGCCAGTTTCCCGCACACGCGTGAACCATTGCGTCGGCCAATTCACAAAAAGCCTCAGAGCGCCAGGCTCGCCGCTTGCCTGCGTGTACCGAGAGGTTCGATAATCTCCCGGCCGATTTCGCGAACATCGTCCGTGCCCGCAGCCATTTTGAACAGAAGCAATTCGATGCCCATGTCAGCGAACCGCTGAATTTGCTGGCGCACCTTCTCCGGCCGGCCGATGCACCCGCCCAGCGCTGCGGGCAACATTCGCACTCTCACCTTCTTGCTGTCGGGTTCCTTGTCGTAAGTCGTGATCCGGCTGACAGCGCTTTCCAACGCGGATTCCTCGTCGACGCCCAGATTGATGAAAGGATTGAATGCAAACTTTACCGTGCGACCTTCGATACTCATGCGTCGCCGCATGTCGGCCATGGAAGCTTCCAACGAACGCAACATCTCGTCGGTTGACTGTACGGTTTTCGGATAGTCGAGGAACCACCAATCTCCAACGCGGGCGATCATGTCGCGCCCGCCATTGGACCTCGCCGCAGTATAGATTTCCGGCGGCGCGCAATTGCGCGGGGCGAGTCTCAGTTCGGCATCGCGGACCTGGTAGTATTTTCCTTCGAAATTGAAGACGGGCTCCGTCCACATCCCCTTCAGCACCTGGATGAATTCGGTTGCGCGCACGTAGCGATCATTATCATTCAGCATCGCTGTTCCACCGAACATCTGGAACTCAGCCTCATTGGCGCCCGTGACGATATTGAGCGCCATGCCGCCTTTGCAAAGCCGGTCGAGCGTTATAGCCAGTTTAGCCACGAGAGTTGGATGCCAAAGGCCCGGATGAACGGCAACCATGGATGTGATCTGTTTCAGCCGCGAGCCAATGGCGCCAGCGACGACCCACGTCGTCAGGTCGGGGCCCAAATGTCTCTCCGCGAAAAGTATGATGTCGAAGCCAACCCTGTCAGCCTCCGTGAGGACATCAAGTCCGAACTCGAACTGTTTATCCTGAGCGCCGGAAGGCAGCGGTAACCGCGAACCCTCAATGGCCTCTGCAATTTGTTGCGAACCGACCGTCACATGAGCGTTCGTGCCGTATATGCCGAATTTCATATCGTTTCCTCCCGGAGCGATTTTCCCCAATTTCGGCTTCTACTGCAAGGGCGCATGGAAGCTGCATTGCTTGCTACCTTGTACATGTCAGTGTACCTTTTGAAAAAAGGTCACGGCTTGGGAGGAACGCATGCGCTACAGTCACCAGATGCTCTGTGCATCGAGCATTGCGCTGGGACTTCTGATTTCGTCTCGCGGCATGGCGGAAGATTTCTACAATGGCCGTTCAGTGCGACTTGTTGTCGGAACGAGCGCTGGTGGCGGAGCCGACATCACCGCCCGCCTCCTGTCGCGACACCTTGGACGACAAATTCCGGGCAACCCGAGTTTCGCCATCGTCAATCAACCTGGCGGCGGCGGACTTGTGCTCGCCAACCGGATCGCCAACGCCGCACCCAGAGATGGTTCAGAGATCGCTGCGATGGAGCGAGCCATTCCACAGCTAGCCTACATGGGCGATCCGCAGGTGCGGTTCGATCCAATGAAACTAACATGGCTCGGCAGCTTGTCGTCCTACAAGAACGATGCCTTCATGCTGCTGGTGAACACGGAATTTCCGGCAAACACCGTCGAGCAGTTAAAGTCCGCGGGACAGCCGGTGCGCGTGGGAGCTAGCCGACAAGGTTCTACAAATCTCAGCTTCGCGCTTCTCGCTAAACAGGTGATGGGACTACCGGTCGAGGCCATATCAGGTTATGCCGGAACGGCGAAAATTGCGCTTGCCATGCAGTCCAAAGAGGTCGACGGCCAGTTCATAGGGCTCGTCTCCATCCAGGCGACGCAGCAAGATATGTGGCAGCGGAAGCTTGTTAAACCGCTTCTGCAGTTAGGCCGCCGCGACCGTCACCCCGATTTGCCGGATGTGCCGACGGGGCGTGAACTCATCAAGGACGCAGATGGACTTGCGTTGCTTGAGTTCGCGGAGCTTCCATTCTTCATGGCGCAGTCCTACGTGGCGCCGCCCGAGATTCCGGCTGCGCGCGCGGCTATCCTGAGAGCGGCGTTCATGCGCGTAACGACGGATGCCCAATACATTGCTGATGCGAAGAAACTGCAAATTGACAATAGCCCGATCGATCATAAGGACCTCGAACAACTCCTTATCCGTGCGCGGGACACGCCAAAGTCCGTGATCGACGCTTACGCGAAGATCATTGGAACAAATGGCTGATCCGTATTCCTATCGCTCGCCAGGGCTTTCCTTACGGCCGCACAGAAAAGTTTCCAACCGAACGCCAGCATAACAGCGCCCCAGATCAGGAACCCGACGTCCCAATAGATCCATTGGTCGCGTGGCGCTATCTCGTTGACGTGGTGCAAACGTGGAAGCATTGGCCTCGATCACCCGTTCTACGTCCCATTCCTGATCGAGTTCATGCAGACGCCGGTGGAACCTCTTTGGGATGATCGATGAGATTGGTGATCCGGGCGATCCCTTTCTGGCGAATTCGTCGGTTGAGCTCGGTGGCGATTTGGGATGAAATGCGCGAAGAAGTGGAAACTATTTTTTTCCCTCGTATGACCGCGTCTATTTTGTAAACGAGCCGAAGTTCCGCTTGAATTTGCAGGATGGGCGAAGACGAGTGATTGATGAGCACGTCGAGGACAATGACACCGCCTCCTCGACCAAGGCATTCCGACACGCAACGCAAATGATAACTCATTTCACCCTTGCATTCACGTCGCGTGTTTGTCGCCGAAGACACGGCCCAATGAAATTGCCGTAGGTCAATTTAGAGGTGCGTGGTCCGCAATCGCGCTGCGTTGACGATCACGCTGACTGACGACAAGGCCATGGCTGCGGCCGCGATGATCGGCGACAACAAAATACCGAAGAAGGGATAGAGTACGCCAGCTGCAATAGGCACTCCCGCCGCGTTGTAGAGGAATGCGAAAAACAGGTTTTGGCGAATGTTGCTCATCACCGCGTGCGAGAGGCGCCGTGCTCTCAGGATGCCGACAAGGTCGCCGTGCAGGAGTGTGATCCCCGCGCTTTCAATCGCGACGTCGGTGCCCGTGCCCATTGCAATCCCGACGTCCGCCGCCGCGAGCGCTGGCGCGTCGTTGACGCCGTCGCCAGCCATTCCGACAACTTCGCCTTGCGCTTTGTAGCGCTGCACGACGGCGCTCTTCTCGTCGGGCAGGACGTCAGCTTCCACGTGTTCGATACCCAACTGGCGAGCGACTGCAAGCGCCGTTCGCCGATTGTCGCCGGTGAGCATAATCACCCGGATTCCAGCTTCTTTAAGTCCCGCAAGAGCTTCAGGCGTGCTCTGCTTCACGGGATCTGAGATGCCCAGAACGCCGGCGAGCTTTCCTGCGACGCTGACGAAGATTGCGGTTGCGCCCGCTTCGCGCAGCCCGTCCGCCGCGGCCGCCATTGTGTCGGTCGTCACGCCGGTTTCGGCGAGAAAGTTGGCGTTCCCGAGCACGACATGCTGGCCCTCGATCATGCCCACGGCGCCCTTGCCGGTCGGTGAGTCGAATCCCTGGACGGCGGGAATGGAGATGCCGCGCGCCTCTGCGGCCTGCACAATCGCTCGAGCGAGGGGATGCTCGCTTGCGCGCTCGACGCCGGCGGACAGGCGCAAGAGCGTGTCCTCGTCCGTGCCTGGCGCGGGGATGACGCCGGTCACCGAAGGCCTGCCCTCAGTCAGAGTGCCGGTCTTGTCCACGACCAGCGTGGTGACCTTCTCCAGCCGTTCCAGCGCTTCAGCATTCTTGATCAGCACCCCCGCATGCGCACCGCGCCCAACGCCAACCATGATCGACATCGGCGTTGCAAGGCCGAGCGCGCAGGGGCAAGCGATGATCAGGACTGATACGGCGGCGACGAGACCATAAGAGAGGCTCGGGTCCGGCCCCCAGATCGCCCAGGCGCCGAACGCAAGCACCGCAATTGCGATGACAGCAGGCACGAAATATCCGGACACCTCATCAGCCAGACGCTGAATTGGCGCGCGACTGCGCTGCGCCTCCGCCACCATTTGAACGATCCGGGCCAGCATGGTGTCGCTGCCTACTTTACCCGCCTCGATCACCAGAGCGCCGGACTGGTTCATTGTCCCCCCGACGGTAGCGTCGCCGACGCTCTTGGTGGCTGGCATCGACTCGCCCGTCACCATGGATTCATCGACTGCGCTTCGACCTTCGACCACAATGCCGTCGACTGGCACTTTCTCGCCTGGCCTTACACGCAGCCGATCCCCGACCTTGATTGCGTCGAGCTGCACTTCTTCATCGGAACCGTCGGCCTTGAGGCGACGCGCCGTCTTTGGCGCGAGGTCAAGCAGGGCACGGATGGCGCCGCCGGTGCTTTCGCGGGCGCGAAGCTCCATCACCTGGCCGAGCAGCACGAGAACGATGATGACCGCAGCGGCCTCAAAGTACACCGCGACCGTGCCGTCTGCAGCCCGGAAAGCCGCCGGAAAGACCTCAGGCGCCGTTGTCGCCACGATGCTGTAAACCCAGGCGACACCGGTTCCCATTGCGATCAGCGTGAACATGTTGAGGTTTCGGCTGAGCAGCGACTGCCAGCCACGGACAAAGAACGGCCAGCCTGCCCAAAGAACCACGGGCGTCGCCAGGGCGAGTTGAAGAAAGTTGGACGTAACGCGGGAAAGGATGTGATCGAGTCCAGTCAAGTGACCGCCCATCTCCAGCGCAATGACCGGCAACGATAACGCGAGCCCGATCCAGAAACGTCGAGTCATGTCGGTGAGTTCGTGGTTTGGTCCAGCGTTCGCAGTAACCATCAAGGGTTCCAGCGCCATGCCGCAGATGGGGCATGAGCCTGGACCCGCCTTCCTGACTTCTGGATGCATCGGGCACGTAAAAATCGCGTCGGCGTCGACCGCATCGCCGATGGGTGTCGGCGAAAGGTAGCGCCCAGGGTCCGCATCAAATTTCGTTTTGCACGAAGCGGAGCAGAAATAGTACAGGCGGTCACGCAAGCGGGAACTTTGCTTGGCTGTTTGGGGGTCCACGTCCATGCCGCACACCGGGTCCTTCATAGAGAGCGCGCCGCGCCCACCGTGGGCGCAATCGGACCCATGGGTATGATGCGCGTGACGACCGTGATGATCAGACATGATCCGCTCCCTTGCTTGATTTCAAACCCGACTCTACACCTTCCCACGGTGGTAAGGTCAACTGGTTGATCCACATGAATATCGGCGAAGCTTCGAGAGTGTCCGGCGTTAGCGCAAAGATGATCCGCCACTATGAGTCCATCGGGCTCCTGAAGCCGCCAGCGAGGGCGTCCAATGACTACCGCCAGTACACGGAACGTGACCTGCACGAATTGCGCTTCATCGGCCGCGCACGGTTGCTCGGCTTTTCGATAAAAGAGATCAACGAACTTCTGTCGTAATGGAGGAACAGGCGCAGAGCCAGCGCGCAGGTTCGCGGCATCGCGGATGTGCATCTCAAAGCGCTTGAACAGCGTATCTCCGCGATGGAGTCCGTGCGCGCAACGCTGAGCGAACTTGTCAGGTCCTGCCATGGCGACGATCGTCCGGATTGTCCCATTCTGGACGAGATGACATCACATCGCTGACGAGGGTCGACCGATTGGCCTACCCTCGTATGTTTATCGACTCACTTGCTGCGCTTTTGCAGCCATTCCTGCATTTCCTTGATCTCGCGCGTCTGCTCGCGGATCACGTCGTTCGCCCACTTCTTCGCCTGATCGTCCTTGCCGTACTTCAGGACGATTTGCGCCATGTCGATTGCGCCCTGGTGGTGCGGAATCATTCCACGGACAAAAGCGTCGTCGGCATCAGGCGCTTTTGCCGCGTCCATCATGGGACCGTGCATCTTGTCCATGGCGGCATTATTCTCACGCACGTGGGGTGACTGGTTGGCTTCGCCAGCAGACCCAGCCATGCTTTGTCCCATTCCACCCATCATCTTCTGCATCATGCCGGCGCAACCCTGCGGCATGTTCTGCATTGCGGCGCGACAATGATCCGGCATGTGCTGCATCATCTGCCCCATCATACCCCCGCTGGCGGGAGCCTGCGGCTGCGACGGCTGAGCTGGTGCGGATGTGCTCCCATGGTCATGTTCGGTTTGCTGGGCGTGGGCCGGTATCCCGGCGAGCGCGGCGGCGAGGATGGTCGTAGCGATAAGCGTTTTCATAGAATGCTCCTTCGATGGCCTGAACGAATTCCGGCGGGGCCGGCAACGTTTGATCAGACCTTGAGTTGATTAGTCTTCGCCTTGATCAGATCTTGCCTTGAATGGCAGCGCCCGCGGGCGTCTACATGCAGACGGCGCCGTTCAGCTCGCGGGAAACGGAGGCGGTCGTGGTCCCCATAAACGGTTGCCGCTGGCCGAGGACGGCACAATGCGTTGCGGCTAGCCGTCCACGATGAGGGCAGTCAGCCTTCACGGGGGCGGGATCAGGCGAAGGTTCGAGGGGGCTCTGGCGGCGCTTCTGCGGCGAAGGAACGCCGGCGCAGGTCGTGGCCTGGTGGTGATCGACGCAATGCGCCCGACGTCACGGTCACGCCGCGCATAACGCCGAATGTGAGCGCCCCATAGCAGGACGCGCACGCGCTCCATGTACAGCAGGGAGCTTGGCGCGAGTGAATGTCCGAGCTGTCCCCCAAGACATTTGCAGCGGGCGCCGCAACCACCGCCTTGCGGGCGAATGGATAATCCAGTTGGTCAGTACAAGCCGACGACATCGTCGAAGCTGGCTGCCAGGAAGCGGGCCAAGGATGGTGCGCTCCATGGGCAAAAACCGTCGACGCGCTGATGCAGAACACCAACGTCAAGATTGCCGCCGCAACCCAGCTATAAATGGACGCGCCAGCTTTCATAAACCGAAAGGTAGAGCGACGCATCCAAATAGCAACGGCGACGACGCCAAATAGCGCCGCAAAATATGCACCGCATGCTTGACCGTTAGCATACGCGATTGCAGCGGCGCGCTGGGTCGTATCCTTGAGACGCCCTACAGCGCCGCTCGAGCCAGCCCGACCAGGAAGATAGACTCGCAGCAGCGAACATCGACAGCCAGAGCGCCAAAGCCGGTCAAAAGCGGGGCTCTGCAATGGCCCTGCAAGGCCACGATGCAGTCAAGAAAATCACAAAGCGTAACACCGCCATTGATCGGCTCTGGCTTCTGCTGAACTTCGCCGTACTCCGCCGATATTTAGCACGCACGCACGCGTGTGGTGGGCGCAGCGACTTTGATGCACCCGCATGGCGGTTTAAGGAAATTATCTGACGAAATCGCGGACTTCGCTTCCTTATACGGAACCATTTAAATGTGGAGGCGGTTGAGTTGAAGCGAAACAAAAGGAAGCGAAAATGCGTAAGGTATTAATAATTGCAGCGCTGTCTGTGGCTTCTATTTTTGCAGCACAGGCTCAGGGAATTATCGGTGGCGCAGAGCAAGGCGCGAGGGATGGTTCCCGGGCGGCGGGTCCTGTAGGCGGAGTCGTGGGCGGCGTCGTCGGCGGTGTTGCTGGCGGTGTTGCTGGCGGTGTTGCTGGCGGGGTAGCCGGCTTACTGGGCGTTGATCAGCGCCCACGTTTCCGCGAATACGTCGTTTCGGAGCGTCGTCCGTCCTACGCCTATCGCGGTGAGGTAATTGTAGGAGCCGAATTGCCTGAGGCGGGAGTAACCTATTATGAAATTCCCGCTGAATACAGCGCACGCAATTATCGTTAAACCGTTGTCAACGATAGGCCGGTTCTGGTTGATCCTCGCTCGCGACGGATTATGCAGGTAATCGACTAGTCGTTGCTATCGCCTTCGAAGCGATCGAGACGTCCTTGACATAATTACACTAAGCAGCCCGCCTATCGAGGCGGGCTGTATTCGTTAAAAATCATCAATTGGCCCCACGATTTCAAGAAGCTTGTGGTCACTCCACCTGCCGATGTCAACGCGGCAGTTGCTCCCGCCAATCTCACCACAAGCGCGCCCGATACTGTTCGAAGCAGGCTGCGCCACAGCGCAAACGCATGAGCACGCCTTCGGCTATCGCTGTTGCAATTGCTGGATCCTGTTCAACGAGGAGCAGGATAACTTCGGCATTCCAGGTTTGTGAATGGCGAACATCAAGAACCGCATGCAAGCTGAAATAATGTCTGATATCGGCCGAGCAGCCCAGTCTTTGCAAACCGTCATTCACGTGCGCCGTCCGCTCCGGCGCTGTCAATCCTATGGCTCCGAGCGCGCCGACGGAATGATAAGCGTAACGCCGATTGAGCGCGAGGCCAGCCATGAGGTTCGCGAGCATGAGCGCCTCCGTTACGGTTTCAACTGGATCTGGACGTAGCTTTAACGCCTCCGAAAGCCGCTGAAGGAGCGGTCCGTGCATACCTTTAGATTGCCCCGCCCCATTTCATCCCAGTAATTTCGGGCCATTTCCAACTTGGGCTGCGATGACAGCCGCACTTGCGTGAGTGCGGTGAGATCTTCAAAACCAGCCTCACCCACCACTTCTTGAGCGAGAAACCACTTCATTTGGTCAAGGCTGGCTCGCTCGGCAAGCCAGGGGAAGAGGTCATCATGTTGGCCAGGTGCGGTCCTTTCGAGTTGCGTGAACCAATTTGTGAAATGTCGTGGCTTAGTTGGAACCACAGCAGCCTCATCCGCAACGAGGTCCCGTAAAGCTTCAAGGAAAGCCCCCTCCATAAGCGTCAACGCGGAAAGGCGACGCACATCCTCGCGCCAGACGCCGGTTGGTGTCGCCGGTGTGAGACGCAAACGGTTCAGTTCGAGCAAATCCAGTTGAGTCTTGCGGTCCCTCGCTTCAGAGGCTTCAAACTTGTCAGCTAGCAACATCGTACTCAACCTTTCCGAAACTCAAGAACAACAGCAGCGATCCTCTCAACATTCAGGTACGCTGGTTGATCAAGTTCCTCGCCAAAAACATCCCGATCAATTTCGTCATACGTCCACGTGGCGCGATGTCTGGAAAAAATGCTTTCAGCGCCAGCTCGAAAAATATCTTTACCGGCAGCAACTGGCGCGCCGGTGTAGATAAGTCCGGAACCGTTAGGGATTAGCCGTTCCAGGGCGGCTTCCAGAATACGCAAGCTTAGCTCTGTCCCTTGAGATGCTCCGCCATAGCGGTAGGCGCGTTGCGCGACATCAACCATGTAGGGAGGGTTTGCGACGATGAAATCGAAGTCGCCGGGAAGTTGCGCCAGTATGTCGCTGTAATGGATGGAAACGTTGGCGACGTTCGCGGCGGCGGCGTTGGTGGCGGCAAACTGCAAAGCACGTTTATTAATATCGCTGAGCAACACGTCTGCTTCCGGGTTACTCTGCGCGATCAAGATTCCAGCCGCGCCCGTTCCGCAGTCAATATCCGCAACGCGTGTGATTGACTGATCCGTGCGCAATCGCCGCTGGACAGCCGATGCGAAACGATAGGTATCAGGCCCGAAGAAAACCGCATCCTCTTCCTGCGTTGGATACGCGGAATGAACAAAAAGATGACTGTCGAGTGACGCGACGCGCACATTACTAAGCCATAGCCCATCGGTGCGCCTGACCACTTCGTCCGCGTGAAGCATTGCGAAAAGATTTGGCGGCAGGAGATCCTTGTCAAACGGCATGTTCCAGCCAAACGCATCACGCAGTGTCTTAGCTGCCTTGCCCCTGCGCCGTGCGACCACGCGCGCATGCGTAGACGGCGTCACAGTGACAAAGCCGTAACGTTGCCGGGACAGATACTCGAGCAGAGCCGTGACGGCCCGCCGAAAGTCAGAAGATTGATTACCCATGGCCGTCAAACCGACCCGACAGGACTTTCGTTCCCAGCCGGGGTGCGACTCCTTGCACCACCGGGCCTGCCCCGCAGGCACACAGAAATGGCCGCCGGAGGCAGCGTAATTGTCCCCTCGCGACGCGAAGGTCGGATCACGGAACTTTACGCAACCCGCGTGCGGACAGGCGCCCGCTTGATGGCGAGCCGCTGGGACGAGACGAACATCATGTACGCTGCGCTTCCGGGCGCGCTTGCACCCGCATTCGCTCGAGCCTGCTGCATGATCAGCGAGGATATCTGCGTCCTTCCCGCGGGCCACCCTTGCCAAATTGATTGATATCGATGAGGCTGGGGCAAAATTAAACCGGTCTCTTTTGAAGATCGGCTTCGGGAGGCTATACGAATTTCGGGAGGCGATACGAATGAAGAGTGCACGAATACTTTCGGCATCCGGACTAGGCGGCGTGGCCGCTATTCTCGGCATGACCCTGCTTTCTGTTTCAACCGCCGCGCAGGACTTCTACGCAGGCAAGCAGCTCAATATGCTCGTCGGCAGCGCCCCCGGCGGCGGCTACGATGCGTATGCCCGACTTTTCGCAAGGCACCTGCCGAAGCATATTCCCGGTCAGCCTGTGATTGTCGTGCAGAACATGCCGGCGGCGGGAAGTCTCGCAGCGATGAATCAGCTCGCAAACTCATCCCCGCGAGATGGTCTCACCATTGGAGCGGTTCAAACACACATCGGCGTCGAGCCCATCATGGGCGTTACCGGACCGGCTGAAAACGCAAGATACGACGCGCGGCAAATGAACTGGTTGTTTAGCGCGGCCAAGGAATATCCGGTTGTCGTCGCCTGGC
>CANMLK010000061.1 GCA_947498445.1 Beijerinckiaceae bacterium | reverse complement strand
TCGAAATCGACCCGGAGAGACGCATCGTTCGATTCACCCGCCGGGTGCGTCATCAAGGAGCCCTCCATGTGCGAAGAAGTCCCTGCAAAATATAGATGAATCGCATGTCCAGCGCATCAAATTATTGCGTCATCCAGCGAATGCGGGATGAATCGCTCTGGGAAGCATCAATCAAATACATGGCTTTTGCAGCCCTGCCGAAATGGTACGTATTAACACCTACTTATGGAATCCATTTTCAAGGCTTTGGATGGCAGAACACAAAGCTCTGCTTCTGTTACTTGCCCTGTTTCTTCTGCCACCAGCTCTTGTAAGCCATGTACGAAAGGATGAGCACCGCGACCACAATCAGATCGGATTCCATATTGTGGGGCGCATAGCCCTGCGCGCGCGCCATAGGCCACACGACAATGCCCAAAAACATGACGAGCCCGAGAACGTAAAGGGGATGTATCATATTAGTTATCTCGCGAGTGCGTTCATCTGACAAAGCGGTCTAGAAGCGGCAGGCTGAGGAGCGCGGCAAGCGCAATCAGCCCATAGGCCGCGATGCGGTAGTTTGCGTCGCTCGAGGATTTGAACACGCGGGCCCCAAGCGCCAGCCCAATCGAATAGACCGGCCAGGCGATGAGTGCATAGAGCACCACATCCCACGTGAACAAGCCTTTGTAGAAAAGTACGAGGTCCACGATCGTTGCGGACAGTGCGTAATACACCATGATGTTGGCGCGGATCACGGCCGCTTCCGCCGTGCTCGACAACCAATAGCCGATGACGATTGGCCCGGCCATGCCAGTCGATCCGCTGGCGATTCCCGCTGTCAGGCCGAGCCCGAACGAGACCGGCGGCTTGGGCTCCCCCTTGTAGCGCCAGCCCGTCGCCAGCACGGCCAGCATCACGCCCACGACGACGGCGAACACCCAGCGCAATAAGATTGGGTCCGCATTGGCGAGAATCCACACGCCTAAAGGAACGGTGAGCGCCGAGCCTGCGAGCATCGGCAAGATTTCGCGGAGCCGACATTTACCGATGTAGGTGTACCCATACGGCGTCGCGCTCACGAGATCGAAAAGGAAGAACACCGCCACCGCCTTGGCCGGGCCAAGAATGGACGCTGTCAGAGGAATGAAGATCAGCGCGCCGCCAAAGCCTGAAAAGCCGCGCACGACCCCAGATACGAAAACGACCGCAGCGACAAACCATGTCGCAGGCTGCATGAGGAGCGCCCAGGCTTCCCCGAACAGCGAGCCAAGGCTATGGGCGTCCGACAAGTTATGCTCCGGGGAGACACGCTGGGGGGAGACGCGCTGGCGCAAAGCGCATCGGGGCTGGTAGATTGAGTATATGCTACAGACGCCGATTCGCATTATCGGGATCGACCCTGGTCTCCGCAACATGGGCTGGGGCATTATTGAAGCCGTTGGCTCGCGGCTGGTCTTTGTGGCCTGCGGCGTTGTGCGATCCGACGCGACGCTGGCTCTCAGCGACCGCTTGCGGCAATTGCACGAAGGCTTGGCGCAAATCATCCACGCGCATTTGCCAGCTGAGGCTGCGGTCGAGGAAACATTCGTCAACCGCGATCCGCAGTCGGCGCTCAAACTCGGTCAAGCGCGCGGCGTTGCGCTCGTCGTGCCCGCTCTTGCAGGTTTGCCGGTCGCCGAATACGCAGCCAATCTTGTCAAGAAAACCGTCGTCGGCGCGGGCCATGCCGAAAAGCAGCAGATCGCCGCGATGATCCGCATTCTACTGCCACGCGCTGAAGCAAAATCAGCTGACGCCGCCGACGCGCTTGCTGTCGCCATCTGCCATGCGCAACACCGTGGCGCACGCGCGATGAAGCTGGCGCTGGCGCGGAGCGTCTAGATCAACCCAGCGCAGCATTTAAAGTCAGCTCAGCAACGGACCCCACGACGGATCGGACGCAAAAGCTGGCGTCTTGACCACGAACTCGCCGCGTCCCGTCACGTCCGTCATGTAGATCTTGCCGCCGGCCTGTCCGCCCGGTTCGCGGAAGAACATCAGGAACAGCCCGTTGGGCGCCCACGTCGGGCCCTCGTTGTGATAGCCCTCGGTGATGATGCGCTCGCCTGATCCATCGGGCTTCATGACGCCAATGCCAAAGGAGCCGGCGCGCTGGCGCGTGAAGGCGATGAAATCGCCCTTGGGCGACCACACGGGCGTTGAATACCGAGCGCCCTGCCCGAAGGAAATGCGCTTTGCGCCACCGCCGTTCGCTGCCATCAGATACACTTGCTGACCGCCGCCGCGATCGCTCTCAAACACGATCTGCGACCCATCTGGCGAATAGGACGGCGAGGTGTCGATGCCTGCGGTGTCGGTCAGGCGCGTGGTCGTGCGAGACCGCAAATCCATCGTGTAGAGATTGGTCGAACTGCCTTGCGAGAGCGACATGATGATGCGCTGTCCATCAGGCGAAAAGCGCGGGCTGAATGTCATGCCGGGAAAATTGCCGACGACCTCACGCTGGCGCGTTTCAATGTTCAACAAATAGACGCGCGGATCGCCTGCGCCGAACGCCATGTAAGTGACTTCCTGCGATGACGGCGAGAAACGGGGCGTCACGACAAGTTCGTCGCCTGTGCTCAGGTAGCGCACGTTGGCGCCGTCCTGATCCATCAGCGCAAGACGCTTGCGGCGTTTTTCACGCGGGCCCGATTCATCGATGAAGGCGACGCGCGTGTCAAAGCAACCCTTCTCGCCTGTAATGCGTGAGAAGATCGCGTCAGAGACAATATGCGCAACGCGGCGCGAGTTTTGTGGATCGGTGACAAACTGCTGTCCTGCAACCTGTTGCCCGCTCGCCACATCCCACAACCGATACTCCGTGCGCAGCCGTCCATCAGGTCCGCGACCGGTGCGGCCAAGAACGACATATTGCGCATTGATCGCACGCCACGCATCGAAGTTTGGCGGCGCGTCGGGATTTGGATTGCGATCGGTGAACGTGCGTTGATCGATGGGGGCCAGATAAACCGAACGGCGAAAGTTGTCGGTGATGACGGCGCTCAACGCGGGCCCTTGCTGCGCATCGCCAGCAAAATTCGTCACCGCTATATTCACCGGACGAAACGAGCCACCACGGATTTCAAGTTCGCGCGGCACCTGCGCCTGCGCGGAAAACCCCTGCAATGGCGTAGCTATGATGGGCGAGGCGGCGAGACCCACAAGCGATCCGGCGAGCGAGAGGCCGGCGCTGCGGCGGGTAAAGAGATGGGTCATGGCGCGGTCTTTCGGACTGAAGTTAAGGAGGGCGTCGCACGTACGCTGCGCTAACCTGACATTTCTTCTGGATCAAACCGCAAGATGCGGTCTTTCCACTCGTTGTAATAGGGAAGAAACTGCGCTGGGATGCGCAGCGGATTGCACTGCTTCACCGCGCGCATCGCACTGTCGGCGAGCGCGCGCAAATTGGGATCTGATGGCTGGTTGCGAAGCCTCGGCTCACGCGCCAGCACACCCGCAGAGGTAAATGACACTTCGATCTGCGGGATGAAACGGGCTGTGGGCCCGAGCGACATGTAACTCCAGCACCGTTTGTATTGATCGATCATGTAGCCATCGAGCTGGCCCCACAATGAAGGCGACATGCGTTGTCCGCTCGCAGTCGGACTGCCGAGCGACGCCGTCTGGTTTACCGCGCGACCTGTCGACGCGCGCTGGCCGGGCTCCTCCTTCGAGAGAAGTTTGGCGATGGAGTTTGGATCAAACTTGCGTTGCTCGGTCGCCTCGCGTCCCGAAGGGGGCTTCGCAGGCTTTTTCGCCTCGTCCTCTTTCTTCTGCTTGGCCAGGAGCGCCGTAATCTGCGCGCGGTCGAGCGCAGGCTTGGGAGGAACCTTCGGCTCAACCTTGGGAGGCGCCGGCTTCGCGATTTCCGGTTTGGGCGGCGCGGGTTTGGGAGGCGCAACTTTGGGTGGCTCGACCTTCGGCGGCTCGACCTTCGCAATATCACGGGGACGCGGCGGCGGCGTGGGCGCCGTAATGGCTTCCGCGGCCACGGGCTTGGGCGGCTCAGGCTTCGGAGGCTCAGGCTTGGGCGGCGGCTCAACCTTCGGCTCGGGCGGGCGCGGCGGGGGCGTGGGCACAGGCGGGGCGGGTTCGGGCGGCGCAGCAGCCTGCGGCGGCTCTGGCGGCGCAGGATCTGGCTCGCGCATCGGCGGCGGAGGCGCTGCAATATCGACCTTGGCTTCCTGCAGGACGGGCTGCGGCTTTGACTCCTCAACCTCGGCAACACGATCCACCACGGGCTTGGCCAGTTCGGGCGGCGCCCCACGCAGACCCTTCACCACTTCGTTGAACTGCGACTCCGTGATCATGTCGACTGGAATCGCCTCTGCCGCATCCTCGAACTTTCGCGTGTCGGAAAACGAGACAAGCGCTCCCAGCAGCAGCGCGCCATGCAACGCGGCCGAGATATAGGCGCCAGGCTCTGTGGGACGAAATTTCACGCCGGTCTCACTTCTCCTGCTCGGTGACAAGCGCGACTTTCTTGTATCCAGCGCTCGTGATGATCGACATCACCTCGGCGACGCGCCCGTAATTTACAGAACGCGCGCCGCGCACATAGATACGCTCGTCCGCGCCGGCCTTGGCGGCCTCCTGCAAGCGGCCGATCAGATCCTCCACGCGCACAGGCTGATCCATGAGATGAATATTGCCCTTCTCGTCGATGGCGATGGACACTGGCTTCTGGTCGATATTCAGCGCCGCTGCTTTCGTCTGCGGCAAATCAATCGGCACGCCGGTCGCCAGCAACGGCGCGGCGACCATGAAAATAATAAGCAGCACCAGCATGACGTCGATGAACGGCGTCATATTGATTTCAGCCATGGCGCCATAGCGCGGAACGCCGCGCCTGCGCCGACCGCTCTTGCGTCCAGGGGCTCCGATAGATGCGCCCATAAAGTCTCCTAAAGCGTTTTCAAGCGAAGTGATTCCGGTTCGCGAGAAGAAAACGCGTCACTAAAAAAGCCCCTTACGCCGCGTGGCCGCGTTCGACGGACACGTGCTGGTCCATATGGCGAGACAGGATCGACGAGAACTCGTCGGCGAAGGATTCCATCCGCGCTTGCGAGCGCGCCACACGGCCCTGCAACGCGTTGTAGAAAATCAGCGCCGGAATGGCGGCGAACAGGCCAATGGCCGTGGCGAACAACGCTTCGGCGATGCCAGGCGCAACAACCGCAAGCGAGCTGTTCTTGGAAATGGCGATGGCCTGAAAGGCCGTCATGATGCCCCACACCGTGCCGAACAAGCCCACGAACGGCGCTGCGGAAGCCACCGAGGCAAGCACCAGGAGTTGCGATTCAAGCCGCTCCGTTTCGCGCGCGATAGAGACGTCGAGCACCTTCTCGATGCGCGCCTGCAGCCCCATGAACGCCGAAGACGCCGACGAGAACGACCGCTTCCACTCCCGCATGCCGCCAACGAAGACCGCAGCCATGCCGCTGGTGGGGCGCGTGGACAACGTGTCGTACAATTCCTCAAGCGAATTGCCGGACCAGAACGTCTCTTCGAAACGATCCATGCTCTTTTCGACGCGGGAATAGAGCAGATACTTGTTGATGATGATCGCCCATGACCAAAGCGAGGCCGCTATGAGGCCGAGCATCACGGTCTTCACGACAAAGTGGGCGGCCCAGAACATGCCCCAGAAAGTGAGGTCGTGCGGTATGGCCGCGTCGGCAGGGGTCATTCGCGATACGTCCTTCGATATTATCGGCGGGTTCGCTCAATGGGCGCAGAATCCGACGAAACTTGGGCTCCTCCCGGGCGCACCGCGGGCGAAGTTGCAAGATCGAGTTAAGCCCCGGGCATGGTTAACGAAGGGTTTAGGCGGAGGCGCGGCTGGCCCAAATCGGCGCTCATTACTTCAGTTTGTCGCGGACCCAGCCGGGCAGACGCGCCGGGCGCCCGTCCGAAATGCACGCCACGCGGACATACGCCGTCATCAGAACTTCGTCCTCCCGCAGGATGCGCTGGACCAGATCTATAGAGGCGCCGCGCACGCCCTCCGGCCATGTCTCGATGGTGAGCAGGTCGTCCATGCGCCCCGGCTTCAGGAAATCAATCTCCATGCGCCGCACGGCAAAGCCAAAGGGCGGACCCAACGCACCCGAAAACATCGCGGCCTGATGAACGCCCCGATCGCGCAACAATTCCGTGCGGCCACGCTCAAGAAACCGCAGATAGGAAGCGTGATAAACGACGCCGGAAAAATCGGTGTCCTCGTAATAGACGCGGATGGAGAGTGCGTGGGGCTTCAACTTCTCATCCTCTACGCCTCGACATCATCGCTGAACAAGCCGAACTGCGGCGTCTGCCGCGAGGGTTCGGCCATCCCCAGATGCCGGAAGGCGTTGCTCGTCAACAGGCGCCCGCGCGGCGTGCGCTGCAAAAATCCGATCTGCAACAGATACGGCTCGATAATGTCTTCGATGGCGTCGCGCGGCTCGGACAAGGCAGCCGCCATTGTCTCGACGCCCACCGGTCCGCCGCCGAAATTTTCCGCTATCATCAGCAGATAGCGCCGGTCCATCTGGTCGAGGCCGATGGGGTCCACATCCAGCAATGTCAGCGCGCGATCAGCGACGATGCGCGTGACGCTCGGCTCCTTGTCCACGATGGCGAAGTCGCGCACGCGGCGCAGCAAACGCCCAGCGATGCGCGGTGTGCCCCGCGCCCGCTTGGCGATTTCGTTGGCGCCGTCGGGCGACATGGGAAGGCCCAGCACCCGCGCACCGCGGCTGACGATGCTTTCAAGCTCCGGCACCGTGTAAAAGTTGAGCCTGATGGGGATGCCGAAACGATCGCGCAACGGCGTCGTCAGCAGACCCGCGCGCGTGGTGGCGCCCACCAGAGTGAACTTCGCCAGATCAATCTTCACCGACCGCGCGGCGGGGCCCTCGCCAATGATGAGATCGAGCTGAAAATCCTCCATCGCCGGATAGAGAATTTCCTCCACCGCCGGATTGAGGCGATGAATCTCGTCGATGAAAAGCACATCACGCTCTTCAAGGTTGGTGAGCTGCGCAGCCAGATCGCCAGCCTTTGCGATGACGGGGCCAGACGTGGAGCGGAAATTCACGCCCATTTCGCGCGCGACGATCTGCGCCAGCGTCGTCTTGCCCAGGCCCGGCGGGCCGACAAACAGAACATGATCGAGCGCATCGCCGCGCAATTTTGCGGCCTCGATGAACACGCGCATGTTCTTGCGCGCCGCCTCCTGCCCCGTGAAATCATCAAGCGTCAGCGGGCGGATCGACGCGTCCACGTCGTCTTGACGTTTCTCGCCGGATACGAGGCGTTGGGGCGGCAGGGTCATCGCTGATCGACTTTCATGTGCGCGCTCCCGCCGTCACAAAACTGCGGGCCAGCAGCCAGCAAACCATGGTCGCGGCAAAGCACGTCACGAGATACAGCGGAAACATCGGCAGATCGCCAATTTCGCGTGCGATATCGCCTGCGCCAAGCGTCAGCAGCAGCCCGGCGGCGATGCCTGCGACAGCCGCAATCGTCGCGCGCACCGGGCCAACAAACGTCTGCCAGGTTGCGAACGCCAGTCCGGTCAACACCGCCGGCAGCCCGCCGATGAACCACGAGAACAACAAGCCATAGAGGGTGAGGAACGCGAACACGGAGGCGACAGAGCCCGGGTCCGAGCCTTTGCCTATCCACACCGCGATCATGGCCAGAAACACGACGGCGCCAACGGGCGGGCCAATGAGCAAAAAGATGAGAACCACAACGAAGAAATTCCACGTCTTCGCGCCAAAGCTGTATTCGCGCCCAGGCGGGGGGGAGGATGTTTCAGATTTCACGCTCACGAAGCAAGCTCCTTCAGCCCCTGCCGGATCAGCGCGCTGGTCTGCGCCCCCTCGCCCAGCGCCTTGACGCTGGCGGCGATAGCGGCAGCCGCCTGCGGGCGCCCATAACCCAGATTGACCAGCGCCGAGATGGCGTCGCGCACCGGCGCGGGCGTCGCCTTGTCGTCGTCCTCGCCCGAAAGCCGCGCCACCAGCGGATCGACATGGCCGAACGCGGGCGCCTTGTCCTTCAATTCCGCAACAATGCGCGCCGCCAGTTTTGGCCCCACGCCCTGTGCGCGGCCTACCGTCGCCTTGTCCTGCGAGGCGATGGCCGTGCCCAGCTCATTGGGGCCCATGACGCCCAAAATCGCCAGCGCCACCTTGGAGCCGACGCCCTGCACGCTCTGCAGCAGGCGAAACCAGTCGCGCTCCGAGCCAGACGTGAAGCCAAACAGCCGGATCGCGTCCTCGCGCACCTGCGTTTCGATGGCCAGCGCCGCCGCCTCGCCGGGGCGCGGCAGCTTCTGCAGCGTGCGCGCCGAGCATTGCACTACGTAGCCGACCCCGTTCACGTCGAGGATCACGAAATCCTCGCCGTAGGAGTCGATGAGGCCCTTGAGTTTGCCGATCATGTGCGTGTCCGAATCGCTGAAGCGCCAGCTTATCCCAACGCGCTTACGCTGGCGCGCGCCAGCGACATAGGCTCCCGCCCACGCCGGTCGCCGGATGAGAACGCACAAATTGACGCCCGCTCTTCGCCATCAATCCGTTTGCGCGCCATGACATACGTATAGCGGCGCCGTCTTGCGGGGCCAAGACGAAGCCTTCGCGTTCAAAAAATCGCAGGCCACGCGTATTCGACGTCTCAATCTCAACGACGAGGCCGCCGCCGCTGAGGCGCTTGGCTTCGTCCAGCAACATTTTCGCAGCGCCTGACCCGCGCGCGCTCGACGACACCACGATTTGATGCAAGCGCTGGGCTGCAGGCTCAAACGTAACAAACCCGGCAACCCCGCCGGTCCGCGCGTTCACGGCGCACACAGTGTTAGAGCCCGCATCATGAAGGTTCTCAATATGCTCGAACAGCCAGTCATGCCGGTCATGAAACGCCAGCGACGGCAGATGCGGGCCCCAATGGGGCGCCCACAAATCCGCCACGTCCCAGTGATCGGGCCGCAAAAAATAGTGCAGATGAACACCGTGCATGATGCGACCTTGAATCATCAGCGTTCTGTCAATTTGATCTCGATGCGGCGGTTGCGACGCAAGGCTTCTTCACTCTCGCCCGGATCAATCGGCTGGAACTCGCCAAAGCCTGCGGCCAGCAATCGCTCGGGCGAAACGCCGCGCGTCACCAGATACTGAACCACGGAAATTGCGCGCCCCGCAGACAGATCCCAGTTCGACCGATAAATGCCGACCCCTTGCAGAGGTCGCTTGTCCGTATGACCGTCAACGCGCAGCACCCACGGTATTTCAGGCGGAATGATACGTTCAAGATCGCTGATAGCGGACGCCAGCTTGTCGAGCTCCGCGCGGCCCGCGTTATTGAAATCCGCGCGACCCGTATCGTACAGAACTTCGGACTCGAAAACGAAACGATCGCCCACGACGCGCACGCCCGGCCTGTTGCCCAGAATATCACGCAACCGCCCGAAGAAATCAGAGCGATACCGCGCCAGTTCCTGCACCTTCTGGGCCAGCGCCACATTGAGCCGCGACCCCAGATCGGCAATGCGCGTCATGCTTTCCTTGTCGCGCTTTTCGGATGCTTCCAGCGCTTCCTCGATCGCCGCCAATTGCCGGCGCAGCGCTGAAATCTGCTGGTTGAGAATATCAACCTGCGCCAGCGCGCGCGCCGAAACCTGCTTTTCCGCATCAAGCGCCTGCCGCGCCGCGCTTGCAGCGCCGCCTGCCGCATCTGCGTTGCTCGCGTTAGAGCTGACGAGGCCCTGCAGCCTGTCCCGCTCTTTCTGCGTCGCTTCAAGCGTCGACATGAGGCTGGCGAGCGAGGATTTAGAATCCCCAATCCCTGCGCGCTCCAGCGCGAGCAAAGACGTCAATTCCTCAATCTGCCGATTCAATCGCTGCAAAGCGGAATCGCGGCCCGAAACTTCGCGCGCGAGAAAATATTGCCCCAGCACAAACACTGACAGCAAGAAGATGACGGTCAGCAGCATGGTCGACAGCGCGTCGACAAAGCCGGGCCAGTAATCGAACCCGCCAGAACGGCGCCGTGTGCGCGTGGCCATTAGCGTGGCTCGTGATCAGCCCCGAGGCGCTCTATCAGCTTGCGCAATTCGCGTTGCTGCGCCGCCTGCGCCTCGACCCAGTCGCGGATCATCTGCTGCTCGCTGCGCATGTGCTTGACGAGGCCCTGAATGCCTTCAGCAAGATTCGCCATCGCCGTTGTCGACGCGTGCGATGCGGCGGGGTCGCCTTCGCTCATTTTGGCGAGCGCGGCGGCAAGCGCAGGCGGCAGGCCAGCGTTAGACGCGGCCTCGAACAGCGGATCGGTTGCGTTGGCCGACAGCGAATCCTCAAGCTCGGTATAAAAGCGGTTTTGCGCCTGCCCCGCTTGCAGATCGAGAAACCCCAGGACGAGGGAACCGGCGAGTCCGAACAGCGATGAGGTGAACGAAATCGCCATGCCCGCCAGCGGTGCGGACAGTCCGGCTTTCAGTTCATCAAACATCAGCGTGGTGTCGGAGCCGCCCTGCATCGAGCTGATGACGCGGCCAATGGAGCCCAGCGTCTCGAGCAAGCCCCAGAAAGTGCCCAGCAACCCAAGGAAAACGAGAAGGCCCGTGAGATAGCGCGATATCTCACGCGCTTCATCCAGACGCGAGCCGACAGAATCAAGAATCGCGCGCAGCATCAGCGTCGAAATAGGCCGTCCGCCGCGCTCGCCGATCATGCGCGCCATGGGCGCTAGCAAAACAGGCTGACGGTTCGTGCTGGCCTGATTATCACGCACAGAATTGGCCCAGCGCGCTTCCTGAAACAGGCGCCACAACTGTCGCAGCGCCAGCACGATGCCGATGAACATAACGCCGATAATCAGCGCGTTGAGCCCGGGATTGGCCATGAACGCGGTCATGATCTGGCGGTGCAGGATCAACGCGACAAAGCCGATGAGCGCGAGGAACACCAGCATCCGAAACAGGTAGATGCGCGGCGTCGAGATACGGTGCAGTTCGCGGTCGGTGGCCATCTGAACGATCCTGCTCCTCACGTCATCGCGCATGCGGAATCCTTCTGTCATGAAACGCGCGGTAATGAAACGCGACTGCATCATGCCGCACGGATCAATTGAAGCAAATGCCGATACATCGCTTCGTTTCCGGCGCAGATGGAGCCAGATTTGAACATCGCGTCGCCGCCGTCGGCGTCGCTGAGGTATCCGCCAGCTTCGCGCACAAGCAACATGCCTGCCGCCATGTCCCACGGATGAAGGCCCCGCTCCCAGAACGCGTCGAAACGCCCGGCGGCGACAAGCGCCAGGTCGAGCGCGGCAGCGCCAAGCCGACGCACGCCCCCCGCATGCGCCATTACGGCAGCGAGTTCGGAGTTGAATTGAGGATGTAAAGGCGCGCGCCCCAGCGGGGGAATGCCGCACGCGATCAATCCGTCAGCGATGGAGCGGCGCGCGGAGACGCGCAGGCGCCGGTTGTTCATCCAGGCGCCCTGCCCCTTTTCCGCGACATACATCTCATCTGAAATGGGATTGTAGGTCAGCCCCGCGACGATCTGCCCCTCACGCTCAAGTGCAATATTGATCGCGAAAATTGGCAGCCCGTGCAGGAAATTCGTTGTGCCGTCGAGCGGATCGATGATCCACCGATGCGACTTGTCAGCGCCTTCGACCTCGCCGCCCTCTTCCATCAGGAAGCCATAGCCCGGTCGCGCCCGAGACAATTCGTCGAAAAGGGTCTTTTCAGCCTTTCTGTCAGCCGCGGTCACGAAATCCCCCGGGCCCTTGACGGAGACCTGGAGATTTTCGACTTCGCCGAAGTCGCGCTTGAGGCCCCGTCCCGCCTTTATGGCGGCGGCGGTCATCACATTCATCAAAGCGGAGCGGATCATGTTCATCTTTCGGTAGATTGAGCCCGATGTGCCCGCCGGGGGCGGCGCGCGTCAAGGCTAATTGCCGATATATCTCTGCACTGCTTCCTCGACGGCCAGACGCTCGGAGGGCGAAAGGGTCACGAGGCGACTGTCGAGCCAATCATCCTTCACGCCGTTGGCGCGGGCGAGGATATGCCATTTCATCGCCTCCACCGCGTTGGCCTTGACGCCGCGCCCCGCCGCATAGAGGCGGGCGAGGCGGTTCTGGGCGATGGGCGAATTGGCCTGCGCCGCCTTGGCGAACAGTTTTACGGCCCCGACCTCGCTCTTTTCGGCACCATCGCCATTAAACAGGACGATGGCGTACTCGACCATCGCCGCGATATGCCGCTCGTCCGCTGCGCGTTTCAGCCATTTCACGGACTCGGCCTTGTCGCGGGGCACGCCCGTTCCCTCGCGATAGAGGACAGCGAGGCCATAGGCCGCGTCCATATCGCCAAGGTCAGCAGCCTTGCGAAACATCCCGGACGCGCGCGGAAAATCCTGCAATTCAGCGTCAATGGCCAGCACGCCCAGATTATAAAGTGCGCCCGCATGGTCCTGCGCCACCGCCTTTTCCAACCAGTCCTGGGCGACCTTGCGATCCTTCGCCGCCCCGGAGCCGTTCAGATGCGCGATCCCCAGCGCGAACTGCGCCTGCCGGTCGCCCCTGTCGGCGGCCAGTTTATACCACCGCATCGCCTCCGTTAGATCGCGTCGAACAGAGACGCCATCCCGGTAAAGTTCGCCCAGCAGGGTCATGGCCGGGGCGTCGTCCGGGTTTTCCTTCACCCGCTTCAGCGCCTCCTCGAGAGCGGTGAGAAACAAGCCGCGTTGAAACGCACCGAAAGCGAGATCGGGAGGGGGGCCCGCTGATTCGGGAGAAGGGGAAGGAGAAGAGGAAGGGGCTGCCGCATCAGAAGCAGCAGGCGGCGCGGGCTTGACGGCCTCGCCATCCGCCTCCTGAGCGGACGCGCTTGCAATCATCAGGCAGACCGCAACGCCGCAAACCGCAAGTCTGGCGGTTGAAAGACCCGAGGTCAGACCAATGGTCGCCTGCAGCGCCTTCATGCTCGAGCGCGCGCCGCCCGCGCGATGATATCGGCTGCCTCAGCGGCGGCGACAGCAGGACCACGCGTGTCCGCCCACAAGGCGTCGCCCAAAGCGACGAAATCAGCGCCCGCCAACACAATCGGCTCGACGTGTTCGAGCGTTGCAGCAAAGCCGACGCAGGGAACATTGAAGATTTTAGACCACCATTCCACGCGCTCGACGATGAGGCCGATGTCCGGCGTCCAGTCGTCCGGGGCGGGGTCGCCAAAGCACATGTAATCGACGTCAAGCTCCCCGGCGCTCATTGCGTCGTGGCGCGTGCGCGTGCCGCCTGCGCCCACGATCCGCTGGGGTTTCATGCTGGAAATGGCGTCCTCCAGCGAAGAGAGAAGCGCCTCGCCCTGCCCGGATAGATGGACGCCATCCGCGTTGGCGCGCGCCGCAATGCGTGGATCGGCGAACAGAGCCGCCGTCCCCGCGCCCTGGGCAAGGGGCGCCAGTCGGCTCGCGAGCCGCGCGGCGTCCGATTCGCCGATCGAGGCCAACCTGAAAAAGACCGAAGCGACATCCGCCGCTCCGAACACCGCGTCGAGGAGCGGCGCAAAGTCGTCAGCGCGCTCGATCACTGGCGTGAAGAGAAAAAGACTCGGCGAATCGTCGGCCATTGATTGTCCCCCGGATCACGTACTGCCTAAATCGAAAAGGATCCCGGCGAAAGGGCGGCCCCCGTGTGATCTCGTCAAACTAGTTGAGCCTTAATCGCGGCAGGTTGTCGGAACAACGGTCCCCACCCATTCAGACCCGGCCGATTCCGCCTCGAGCGGCCCAACATCCGCCACAACGGTGGAATTGAAGGGAGGAACCCGTGACCGGTCGAAGCAGCAACACTAACTCCACAATATTTATTGTTAGATTTATTAAGTATCTGAAATTTAGAATATTTTTCATGGTATTATTTCTGAATTAATAAAGCCCCGTATTGATTCGCTTATATCAGAAACATAGCAATAAAGTATGGTTTTTATGTAACACTTGCTCTTAAAGCTGCCATCCTTACTCGTTTTTACTTTGCCCTTGGCCCCGCCCCTAGCCTATCATCTGATTCGTCTGCTGCATTAACTTCTGTGGTTTAGACAGAAACCGTTCTCAGGCGGGCACACGCCAGCCGACACCGGAGGATAAAATGGGGCTTTTTAAAAACACGATTCTGGGAACCGGGGCGGCTATCGTCTCTGTCGCCACAGCTTATGCGGCAGACTTGCCGTCGCGCAAGGCTGCGCCGGTTGAATACGTTCGCATTTGCGACGCGTATGGCGCAGGCTTCTTCTACATTCCTGGCACACAGACCTGCCTCCGCATCGGTGGCCGCGTGCGCGCTGATTACTCTTTCGTCGCTGCTCAGAAAGTGTACAGCGGCATCGTCGGCGTTGTGCCGACCATTAGCGTTTACGAGAACGGTCAGCACACCGTTGGTTGGGAAGCGCGCGCTCGCATCACGTTCGATGCTCGCACGCAGACCTCATGGGGCGTTGTCCAGACCGCAGCTGCACTGCGTTTAGCCCGCACCACTGGCGTTGTCGGCAGCGCTGACGTCAACACGTCTACTGGCACGTCCACGAGCGCTGGCTCGACCCTCGAAAGTGCTTACATTCGCTTCGCGGGCTTCACCTTCGGCGCGTCGCGCGACAACTTCGCCATGATGCCGAGCCTGACCTACGGCGCTGGCCACTGGGGTTCGTTCGCGAACGGCGCCAAGCAGATCGCCTACACGGCTAACTTCGGCGGCGGCTTCTCGGCCACCATCGCGTTGCAGGATCTTGCTGACACGCAGTCCGCATCGACCTTCCAGGTCGATGGTTCCGTCCCCGGCAACGCGCGTTACGTCTACAACTCTCTCCCGAACATCGTTGGTCGTTTGGACCTCCAACAGGGCTGGGGAGAACTGTCGCTCGCCGGCGCTGTTGCGACGGTTTCCGCCAGCAACAACACCCTTGGCCCCATCAACAACTTCTCGGAGAAGCAGACAGTGTGGGCCGCGACCATCGGCGCGCGCTTTAACCTCCCAATGCTCGCTCAGGGCAGTAAGCTCTACCTGACGGCCGCTTACGCGGACGGCATGACCGAGTACACGACCAACTGGTCGTCGTTCAAGTCGTCGGCTTACCAGCGTGACGTCGGCGGGTACACCATGAACCATCCGTCAGTAGTGTTCGAAGGTTCGGGCCTCACCTCTCGCATCGAGACCGTCAAGTCCTGGAATGTCGCCGCCTTGCTCGAGCATTACTGGACCCCCCAGTATCGTTCGGTCCTCTTTGCTACATACGGCTCTCTTGACGCTCCGATCACCGCTTCCGCCCGCGCCTGGAATGGCACGAGCGGCTTCGGCGACGCCAAGGTGTTTAACATCGGCACCAACTTCGCTTGGATCCCTACCAAGGACTTCGAAATCGGCGTGGAAGTCATCTACGCTCGCGTCTCCCAGGACGTCCGCAACTCGGCTCTCGTCATGACCTCGCAGTCTGACAACAACTTGTCTGGCCGCCTGCGCGTCGAGCGCACCTTCTAATACCACGCCCGCCCGGCTTGCCGGGCGGATGCAAATATCTGGGGGCGGTCTTCGGACCGCCCCTTTTCTATTGCCGCCACCAGCCCAGCAAAACGAACTGCGAGACAAAGAAAAAGGCCGGGGCGAGACCCCGGCCTTCTCCATTCAAATCAGGATGAACGCTGATCAGACGGCCTTCACCTTCAGCTCGCCTGACGCGTAACGCTTGGCCATCGTCGAGACAGGCACAACCTTGATCTTGTGCGCCTGGCCCGCAGTGTTGAACTGCTGCAAGCGATCGCTGCAAATCTTGGCCATCGCGTCCATAGCGGGCTTGAGATATTTGCGCGGATCGAACTCGCCCGGATGCTCGGCGAGAACCTTGCGGATCTGGCCCGTGATCGCCATCCGGTTGTCGGTGTCGATGTTGATCTTGCGCACGCCGTTCTTGATGCCGCGCTGGATCTCCTCGACCGGCACGCCCCACGTCTGCGGCATCTTTCCGCCGAACGAATTGATGATGTCCTGCAAATCCTGCGGCACAGAGGACGAGCCATGCATCACAAGATGCATGTTCGGCATGCGGCGGTGGATTTCCTCAATAACGTTCATCGCCAGCACCGCACCATCGGGCTTGCGCGAGAACTTGTAGGCGCCATGCGAGGTGCCCATGGCGATGGCGAGCGCATCAACCTGCGTCTCGTTGACGAATTTCACGGCTTCGTCGGGGTTCGTCAGCAATTGGTCGTGCGACAGCTTGCCCTCGGCGCCGTGTCCGTCTTCCTTCTCGCCCATGCCGGTTTCAAGCGAACCCAGCACGCCAAGCTCGCCTTCCACCGATATGCCGCCAAGATGCGCCATGTTGACGACCTTCTGTGTCACATCGACGTTGTAGGTCCAGTCGGCCGGCGTCTTGCCGTCTTCCTTGAGCGACCCGTCCATCATCACCGAGGTGAAACCGGCCTGAATCGCGGTCATGCACGTCGCGGGCTCGTTGCCGTGGTCGAGATGCACGCAGACGGGAATGTGCGGATAAATTTCAATCACCGCGTCCATCATGTGCTTGAGCATGATGTCGTTGGCGTATTGGCGAGCGCCGCGCGACGCCTGAATGATAACTGGCGCGTCGACCTTGTCGGCGGCCACCATGATGGCGAGCGCCTGCTCCATATTGTTGATGTTGAATGCGGGCACGCCGTAATCGTGTTCGGCGGCGTGGTCGAGAAGCTGTCTCAGCGTGATGCGGGGCATCGTTCTCTCTCCATGAGCGATGGGCGAATATTGTGCCATCCGCCGCTTTCGTTTTCGTTTATATTCTAAAGCTTCATGCGCGAATGGCTTGCACTCCCGGCAACGCCTTGCCTTCCATCCATTCAAGGAAGGCGCCGCCCGCTGTCGATATATAGGTGAAGTGATCAGAAACGCCCGCCTGATTCAAGGCGGAGACGGTGTCGCCTCCCCCCGCAACCGACAAGAGCTTGCCGGTTTTGGTAAGGTCCGCGGCCAATTTAGCGACGGCGTTTGTCCCGGCGTCGAAAGGCTGCAGTTCGAATGCGCCGAAGGGGCCGTTCCAGACAAGCGTCCGGGCGGACTTGAGCGCGCGCTCGACATCCGCGACCGAGCGCGGCCCGATGTCGAGGATCATTTCATCGTCAGCGACATGGTCGACATCGCCGATCCGCATCGGCGCATGCGCCTTGAATTCCTTTGCCAGCGCTCCGTCGCAAGGCAACACGATTTCGCAATTGGCGGCTTTTGCGGCTTGCAGAATGCGGCGCGCGGTGTCGAGCAAATCTTTCTCGCACAGCGACTTGCCGACCTGCTTGCCCTGCGC
>CANMLK010000060.1 GCA_947498445.1 Beijerinckiaceae bacterium | reverse complement strand
TAAGGGTTGAACGCGAATCGCACGGTGCGGCCGGTCTTGGCCATGCGCTCGCGCATGTCGTCGATGGAGTGCTGGAGGCTTTCCATCACCGTCTTCGTATCAGGGGCGTCCTTGTCGTAGTCGAGGAACCACCAGTCGCCGATCTTGGCGATCATTTCGAGGCCGCGCGGGCTGCGGCTGGCGGTGAAGATTTCCGGCGGCCTCTTTGAGGCGGGCTTCAGCAGCAGTTCCGCAGCGTCGACTTCATAGAAGCGGCCCTTGAAACTGTAGGGCGTTTCACGCCACAGGCCATGTATAATCTCCATAAACTCTTCCGCGCGGATGTAGCGATCGTCATTGCCGAGCATGGTTTCGCCGCCATACATGCGGTGCTCTTCGACGTTCCAGCCGGTGATGAGATTGAGGCACATGCGCCCGGTGCACAGCCGGTCCAGCGTGCTCGACATCTTGGCGACGATTTGGGGATGCCACAGCCCGGGGTGAACCGCGATCATCGAGCGAATGTGCGTCGTGAGCGACGAGATCGCGCTACCCAGAACCCAGGCCTCCATATCCGTGCCCAGATGGCGCTCGGCGAAGAGAATGATGTCGAAGCCAGCCTTGTCGGCTTCAATCAACAGTTCGCGTGACAGCGTCCAAGCCGGGTCAGCAACCCCTGGCGGAAGCGGGTCGGCGGCGCCTGCGACAGAGGCCGCCATCTGCCTTGAGCCGACAGTGACGTGCGGAACAGGCGCGTAGAGCCCGAATTGCATGTTGACCTCCTGGAATGGCGTGCGCATGCGCGGCAGAACCGCATTGATGCGTTGATCTTAAGACCCGCCGCATGCGAACGCCAAGGGGCTATATCAAACAGGCCAACGCCAAAGTCACACAGGATTGTCTGTCGTGCCTTTGAACGCAAGGTAGCCGCCATCCAGCAACAAATCTGTTCCTGTCATGAACGCCGATTCGTCCGACGCGAGATACGTCGCTCCCGCTGCGATTTCCTCGACCTTGCCCGTTCTGCCGACGAGATACGCAGGCCCCTTCACGCGGTTCGCCTCTTCACGGCTTTTGAACCGCTGCAGCGCCGCGCGTTCCGTGTCGATGGCGCCGGGCGAAATCGTGTTGGCGCGAATGTTGTACTTCGCAAAATCGATGGCGAGACATTTGGTCAGCTGAAGCACGGCGGCCTTGCTGGCGCAGTAAGCGGGCCTGCCGGGCATGCCAATGTGTCCGTGCGAGGAAGCAATCGAAACGATGGCGCCGCCGCCGGCTTCGCGCATCGCGACGACCGCAAACTTGCTCATCAGAAACTGGCCGGTGACGTTCACCTGAAACGCCTTGTTCCAGTCGTCGAGAGACAGTTTTTCCGCGTCACCGAGGGGCGTGGCTGCGGCGGCGACGTTGGCCAGCGTGGTGAGCTTGCCGAAGGTTTTCACCGCGAAGCTCACCGCATCGCTGCACGATTGCGCGACGGTGACGTCTAGGCAGACAGCCGCAGCATTTGCGCCGCTGTTCTTGATCTCGTTGGCGACCTTTTGCGCCTTTTCGAGGCTGATATCGGCTACCACGACAGCGGCGCCTTCGGCTGCGAAACGACGACAAATGGCGCCGCCTATTTCACCGCCGCCGCCCGTCACCAATGCAACGCGACTGGCGAGAAGGGCTCTCTCACCCATGATGTTCTCCCATTGTGTATTGATACGCCGCGATTTGTCGGCGGCGCTTGAGTTTTCGTATCAGGAAATCATCACGCGGCCACCGTTCATGGCGATCGCCTGTCCGGTCATGTAGGCGGCGTCGGAGCTGACGAGAAATGCGGCAAGTCCCGCCATGTCGTCAGGGAAGCCGACGCGGCCCAGCGGAATGGACTTGCGTCCACGCTCGAGCAATTCTTCCGGGTTGGTCGCTTCAAGCGGCTGAGCTGTGAAAGAAACGCCCGGTACGATGGAATTGCAGCGGATGTTGTGCTTGGCCCATTCCATGGCCAGCGTTTTCGTGAAGCTCAGGATCGCGCCCTTGCTCGAGGCGTAGCCTACGCCCCCCGCAGCGCCTTCCAGCGCGCGGCCGGACGCGATGTTGATGATGACGCCGCGCTTGTTCTCCATCATCTTGGGCGCGAACGCCTTCACGATAAGAAACGGCGCCATGATGTTGACGCGCATAGCCAGTTCAAAAGCATCCGCCGTCATGTCCACGGTTGGCGCCCGGGGATAGATGCTGGCGTTGTTGATGATGCAATAGGGCGCGCCATACTTGGCGAAGGTGCCTTTGACGGCTGCGTCAACTTCCTCGCGCTTTGACAGATCCACCTTGAAGAAGGTGATGTCGCCGCCCGCTTCGCGCACCAGTCTGGTTGTTTCCTCGCCCAGCTTTTCGCTCACGTCCCATGCGGCGATTTTGGCGCCCATGCTGGCGAATCTTAGCGAAAATGCGCGGCCGAAACCGCCGCCGGCGCCGGTGATGACAACCACATCGCCCGGCTTAAGGCCGTCGCGTTCAATACCGTCGCTCATCGTGTTATTCCTCGTGTAGATGTCAGTGGGAGCTGGACTTGGGCGCGCCCAGAGCGTGGCGTCCGTATTCGGAAGCCGCTGTCTCCCATACGAGCGAGTGATGGGCTGCGGCGGCGAAGCAATCGCGGAACATGCGCTGCAGGGGGCTATCGAGGAAAAGCGCGCGCCCGCCAGCGATATTGTACAAGCGTTGCACGGACTGCAGGCAAAGCTGCGCTGCGAAACATGCGTTGCGCTTGCCCTGATAGTGCATTTCCTCGCTCACCGTTTCGTTGCGTGCGAGAACCTGCATCGTTTCGCGAATGGCGCCGAGGTACATGCGCTCGGCGGCTTCGATTTCCGCTGCCGCCTGTCCGATGCTCGCCTGAATTGCGACGTTGGTCGACACTGAATTGCCGCGTGACTGACGCGGTGCGGTGATCTTGAGGAATTCTTCCAGAAACCCCTGCGCCACACCGACTACGACGGCGGTATAGCTCACCGCCGACACGCCGCCGCGCGGCAGGCGTGTGACAGGCGCCGTGTAGAACAAGGCGCCGGGCGCGCGGCCTTCGTCATTGGCCTTCTTGTCGAGCAGGCGGTGTTCGGGGATGAACACATTCTTGACTTCAAAGCTCTTGCTGCCCGTGCCTGCGAGACCGACAACCTTCCAGTCGTCAATGATGCGCACTTCGCTTGTGGGCATGAGGGCCATCAGGCCGCGGCCTTTTTTGCCGTCTCCGTCGTATTCAAAACCGCCGCACATCACCCAATCGGCGTGGTCGATGCCGCTCGAGAACCCATGCAGGCCGTTCCAGAGGACGCCGCCTTCAACGCGCGTGGCGCGACCGACGGGCGAAACGGCGACGCACAACTTCTTTGTCGAATCCTTGCCCCACACATCGTCCTGCGCTGCGATTTCGTAGGAGGATAATTTCAGCGGATTGTCGCCGAGGACCATGTAAACCCAGGCCTGCGAGGCGTCGCCGCGCGCCAGCGTCTGGATGACTTCGCACAAGACGTCGTAGCCAAGGTCGTAGCCGCCGTAGCGTGATGGCTGGCACACGCGCAGCAGGCCGGAGTCGACGTAGTCCCGGACCGTCTGGTCCGGGCAGCGACCGAGCTTCTCGCCCTCCTCTGCGCGCGCGCGCAGAGTGGGGATCATGGCTTGGGCGCGCGCCAACACGTCCTCTCGGGTCAGTGGCGTGTCCACCGTCTTCTTGACTGCAGTCAGCATGGATTCTTGTCCGTTTCTCTCCGAAGGCGCCGGACGATCCGCCACCACGAGTGTGGACCGCCCAGGAGACCAGCGTACATGCGTTTTACCGGGCTTAGCAATAAGCTGGCCGCTTACTTTGCCTGGGCAATTCGCCTCAACCGTTCCACGACATTGGCTGGGGTGCGGTATAGCCGCTCCACATCCGCCTGCAATTGCTCGCCGGAGCGGGGATTGTCGATCTGAAGCCCGAGCTTGTCAGCCTCATTGCGGAAATCGGCGTCTTTGATCATGTCCATGAAGGCTTTGCGAACGGCGGCCAGACGGTCGGCGGGAATTTCCGGCGGCATCAGGAAGGGGCGTCCCAGCGTCAGCGGGCCATAGGCCGCTTCAAACAACAGTTTGTCGTCCTCATTCTTCACGAGGTCCGGGCCATAGGGCACGTCATGAAGCTCTGCTTCTTTTATAGGGCCGTATTGAACAAGGATGCGGATCTGCTTGTTCTTGATCCAGTCCTGCTTCGTTGACGTGAGCGAACTCCAGAAGGTCGTTCCGTACGTGTCGAGCTCGCCGCGCTCAATCGCCAGGTAGGCGTCGTTTTGACCTGGATAACCGGCGATGACCTTGATTTTGGTGCCGAGCAATTCATTGAGCAGCCGAGAGTAAAAGGCCGGCGCAGAGTTGACGCCGGACGCGCCGGCGGTCATCTCGCTTTTGCGGACGTCGTCGATCGTCTTGAACTTCGATGTGTGCCAGACGATCAGCAATCCGGTCTCAAGGGAGGGCGTCCCGATCCAGTTCAACTTTGTTGAGTCGTAATCGGCTTCCTTGGTGCCGAAAAGTGGCTCCAGCGGAGCGTTATTCTGCACGCCGCCCATGACTGCGCCATCGCGGGCCGCTACCGAAAAAAGGTGTTTTGTCGCGACGATGCCGCCTGCGCCCGGCATGTTGCGCGGCACCATGTTCGGGGTGCCTGGAATGTGTTTGCCGATGTGGCGTGAGATGGTGCGGGAAAGTGTGTCGTAACCGCCGCCTGCGCCGGAGCTGATGACCAGCGACATGGTCTTGCCCTTGTAAAAATCGGCTACAGGGTCAGCGCTTGCCGCGCCGCCGATTGTCATGAACGCGAGCGCGATCACCGATGCCGCCTGTGCTTTAGCCCTCATTTTTCCTCCCTCCGGGGATTCTCCCCACTGTTATTTTCAATGATTTCGCCAGACAGTCGGCATCATTCATGCTAGCGTGGCCGCAAGGTGCGATCAGCCTTTGTGCGACTGCGACCTGATCTTCTTCATATGTTCAAGAACCTCAGGCGGAGAGGCGCCCAGCCTCTCGATGAGACGCAAGACATCCGGCCCGCTGACAGGCGAAACGTCAACCCGCAGTTTTTGCGCTTCGGCGCGGAACTCGGGGTCGTTGCACATCTCCATGAACGCCGCCTGCAGCGCAAGCGTGCGGTCTGCGGGCACACCGGGCGGCGCCGCAAAGGGACGCGAGAGCGTGTTGGATGCTTCCGCCAGATCAATCAGCGACAAGACTGACGCGTCTTTGGTGAGGTCTCGCGCAAGTGGGACATTCGGGAAATCGGGATGGCGGGTTTCGCGTCCAAATTGAAGAACAACGCGAACCGGACTGTCTGGCGTAAGCCAGTGCGGGCGCGAGGATTTGACGGCCGAATAGTCGAGCGAGCGGCCATCCAGCTCACCCCGTTCGACCGCCAGGAACAGCGCGTTCGAATCGCGATAACCGGCTATCAGCTTGATGTTGAGGCCAACGGCGTCGCGCAGCATGACCGCCCAGTCATTGCCTGCGGAACCCTCGCCCGTGCCGCCGAGCACCATTTCGATTCCGCCACCCTGCCGCGTGGCTTCCTCGATTTTCTTCAGTTTCGCATCCTTGCGCATGAACATCAGATAGGCGTCGTCGCCCGCGCTTGATGGCGTGCCTATCCATGTCAGTGTGCGCGGATCGAAGCGGACATTTGCATTGCCGCCGAGCAAGGCGAGCAGCGCCATATCGCGTGCAAAGGTGCCGATCACCGAGCCATCGCGGGCTGCTGTGTTGGCGAGGTAATTGACCGACAGAAGAGACCCGGCGCCAGGCATGTTTTGCACTACAGTGTTCGGATTGCCTGGTACGTACTTGCCCATGTGTCGTGCGACAAGGCGCGCGTAGACGTCGTAGCCGCCGCCCGGCCCATAGCCGACGATGATCTGCAATTGTCGATTGCGATAGAAGTCGGCGACGTTCTGCGCGAAAGCGCCGCCGCCCGCACACACAAGAGCCACGGCGGCGACGAACCAAGTCCTGAGCATGCATCTCTCCCCAGAGCGGCTTGTTGCCGAAGCGCGCTTATTGGGGCGGAGCGTAATGCGCCGCGCGGCGTTTCGTCAAACGGCTTTACTCTGCCGGTTGATGCGCGCCAGTCGAGTGAGGCGCGGCCGCAACAACTTTGGAACGGTCGCGCGCGAGCAACGAATATGCGGTGGGGACGACGAACAGCGTCAGCAATGTGCCGAACGACATGCCGCCTACGATAACCCATCCCACAGAGCGCAGCCCCATCGCGCCGGCGCCATGGGCGAGCGCCAACGGGATTGCGCCGCACACCATCGCGCCTGTCGTCATCAAAATCGGACGCAGACGAAGCGACGCAGCCTCGACGATGGCGTTCTTCAAAGGTCTGCCATTGTCCTGAAGCTGATTGGCGAACTGCACAATCAGGATGCCGTGCTTGGTGATGAGACCGATCAGCGTCACGAGGCCGATCTGGCTGTAAATATTCAGCGACGTCCCTGTCAGATTCAGTGCCAGCAGCGCGCCTGTCAGCGACAATGGCACCGTGAACATGATGATCAGCGGATCGACGAAACTTTCGAACTGCGCCGCAAGCACAAGAAAAATGAAGGCAAGCGCCAGTATGAAGATGAACAAGAGGCTTGAGCCCGATTCCTTGAACTCGCGGGAAACGCCAGCGTATTCATAGCGCGCCGACGGGGGTAACGTTTTCGCGGCTGCCTGCTCCATCGCCTTCAACGCATCGCCAAGCGCGTAGCCGGGCGCAAGATTCGCCGTGATGGTCGCCGAGCGGAACTGATTGAAACGGTTCAACTCCTTGGGAGCCACGCTTTCACGTGTCGAGACGATGCTTGTAAGCTGGATCATCGAATTATTACGGCCACGCACGTAAATGTCGTTGAGGTCTCCCGGCGTGCGGCGGTCGTCCTGCTGCACCTGAACAATGACGTCGTATTGCTCGCCGTTCTGAATGAACTTCGTCACTTTGCGGCCGCCCAGAAGCGTTTCCAGCGTGCGCCCAACCGTCAGCACGCTCACATCGCGGTCAGCGATGCGCGTGCGGTCCATGTCGATCTGCAATTGCGGCTTGTTCAGATCAAGATCACTGTCGAGGTTGACGAGGCCCGGGTTCTCTCGGGCTACCGTCATGACAGCGTTGACGTATTCTTCGAGTTTGTCATAATCATCGGCGGTCTGAATAACGAATTCGATGGGCCGTGCGCGGGGGCTCTGGCCGAAGGAGCCGGGATTGTTCACCGACATGCGCACGCCGGGAATGGCAGCCAGCTTGGGCTGTAATTCAGCGGCGACTTCCATCTGGGTCCGTTGGCGTTCGTCCCAGGGCTTCAGACGCGAGAATGAAATGAGTTCATTGACGGCGCGCGAGCCCGTGATCACGAAATAGGAGTCAACTTCCGGAATATTCTTGAGCAGACTTTCCATCTGCCCCGCATATCGATTTGTGAAATCGATTGTGGACCCTTCCGGCGCGACGCCACTGGTATAGAGCACGCCGCGATCCTCGATGGGCGCGAGTTCCGCTTTCAGGCTAGTGAGCAGCACGTAGCCGGAACCCGTGACGCCGAGAGCAAGCAGCATGATGAGTGGCCGCACGCGCAACGTGAGTTGCAGAAGTCTCTGGTAGCCGCGGTTAAGCCCGAGCAGGGCGTTTTCGACAAGGTTGAAAAGGCGCCCGTGGCTCTGATGCGGCTTGAGCATTTTGGAGCACATCATCGGGCTGAGCGTGAGCGCGATAAAGCCCGAGACTATGACCGCGCCCGCGAGCGTCAATGCGAATTCAGCGAATAGTTTTCCGGTTCGCCCGGGAGAAAACGCGACAGGCGCATAAACCGCCGACAGCGTGAGCGTCATCGCGATGACGGCGCCCGATAACTCTTTGATGCCGATAATAGCCGCGCGAAGCGGCTCCAGGCCCTCTTCGATGTGGCGATGAATATTTTCCAGGACGACGATCGCGTCGTCCACCACAAGGCCGATGGCGAGCACCATCGCGAGAAGAGTCAGCGCATTGATGGAGAATCCGAGCGCGGACATGATCGCGAAGGATCCAATCAACGAGAGGGGAATGGTGACGAGCGGGATGATCGTGGCTCGCAAGGAGCGCAGGAAGATGAAGATGACGATGACGACAAGGAACGCTGCTTCAGCGATGGTCTTGTAGACGTTCTTGATCGACTCCTCGATGAACACCGAGCGATCGTAGCTCACGTCAATTTTCATGCCGGTCGGCAGGTCGCGGCCGATGTTTGGCAGCACCTTGCGCAATGCGAGTGAAACGTCGAGCGGATTAGCGGTCGCCTGCTTGACGATGCCGAGAATAATGGCGGTTTCGCTCATGAAGCTCGATGAGCGACGCTGGTCTGCAGGGCCCAGTTCGACTCGCGCGAGATCGCTGAGATAGACAGGGAAGCCCTCGACGTCCTTCACAACGATGCGGCGAAATTGCTCGGGCGAGGTCAGCCCGGTACGGGCCAGAACGGTGAATTCGCGGTCCAGCCCCTCAATGCGACCCGATGGTACTTCCACATTCTGCTGGCGAAGCGCGGTTTCAATGTCCTGCACGGTGAGGTTGTGCGCCACAAGGCGCAGGCGATCGACCCATATACGCATGGCGTAACGGCGTTCGCCGAAGATGCGCACTTCCGAAACGCCCGGCAGGTTCTGCAATTGGTTACGGATGAAGCGCGCGGCGTAATCGGACAGTTCGAGGGGGGTATGCCTGTCACTCAGCAGCGCTATATTGACGATGGCCTGCGCGTCGGCTTCCACCTTTGCGATGACGGGTTCTTCGGTTTCCGCAGGCAATTGTTTGCGGACACGGCCCACGCGGTCGCGTACGTCGCTTGCAGCGGTGTCCGGTTCTGTGCCGAGGCGAAAGCGAACCTGAATCTGGCTTTCTTCCGGGCGGCTGCTTGACGTGATGATCTCGATGCCGGCGATGCCTGCGATGGAGGCTTCAAGAACCTGCGTGACCTGGCTCTCGATGATCTCAGCGCTCGCGCCGGGGTAGGACGTGCGAACGTTGACCACGGGCTGGTCGATGTTTGGATATTCACGGATTGTCAGCGAGCCGTATGAAATTAGCCCGCAAAGCATGATAAGCAGGCTGAGGACGGTCGAGAAGACAGGGCGCCGGATGAAAAATTCAAACATCTGCGATCATGTCCCCGATGCGTTTTCGACAACTCTGACGGCCATGCCGTTCCGCAGGCGTTGCTGCCCCGACGTGACGACCACGTCTGCGGGCGTAAGGCCTTCGCGCACCTCGACTTCGCCGGGCATGCGCTGACCCAGAACCACGTCCGTCTGGACTGCGCGACCGTTGACGACCTTGTAAACTAGCGTGCGGCCGGCCAGCGGGAAGATCGCTGATTCGGGCACGATGATCGCGTTGGGACGACGCTCGGTCACGACGCGCAACCGGGCGAAGAAGCCGGGCGACAATTTGCCATCTTTGTTTGGCACATTCGCGCGCAAACGAATGGCGCGGCCGTTGACGTCGATGAGCGGGTCGATCGCGTAGATCTTGCCTTCAAAGGCTTCATCGAGCGCGGCGTCCGGGGAAACCAGGACCGTCTGGCCGACTTTAATCTTGTTGGCGTTCATTTCAGGAACGCGGAAGTCGACCTTCAGCACATCGACTTGCACAAGATCGAACAGTCGTTGGCCGGGCGCCACGTAGGCGCCGGGACTGACGGCGCGCAGGCCAAGAACACCGGAGAACGGGGCCTGAAGGGTGCTTTTTTGCAAGCGGGCTTCGGCAAGAGAAAGTGCGACCTGCGAAGCGCGATAGGCAGCGTTGGCTTCGTCGCGTGAGCGCGTTGTGCCGCTTCCACGCTCGGCGAGCGTGTCTGCGCGCAGGCGGTTGGCGGTGGAAAGGGTGAGGTCGGACCGCGCCTTATCGAGTTCGGCCTTCAGAATGATCGGATCGAGCTCAACGAGGATGGCGCCTTCCTTGACGGGCACGCCCTCGCCAAAAGGAATGGACGAGATGCGTCCGGCGATTTCGGGAGCAATGGCGACCGCTTCGTTGGGCTGCAGCGTGCCGACGGCGCGGATGTCGTCAATCACCTCGCCGGTTTTGACTTTCGCGGCCTCAACGGCGGCTCCCTGAGGGCGATTTTCCTGCGCCTGCGTGGGCGCGGGCGTCACTTTGGAAAGGTAATTGGACTGCGTCAGAAAGCCTCCCGCCCCTATGGCGACAGCTACCGCGCTAAGCCAAAAGATGGCTTTCTTGCCCATATCAACCCTTCCCTGCGTCGACGTCTAGATTATGCTTTGGACACGTTTACCACAGGGGAGCGCCGTGACAAATCACGTGCCAGTATTGCCCCTGGATGTTTAGCTTCCAAGGCGGTCCAGGTGGGCAATGAGACGTTCAACGTGAGCAATTGGCGTCGGCGGCAGGATGCCGTGACCCAGGTTGAAGATGTGCGGGCGCCCGCGAAGGGCTTTTGTGATCCGCTCGACGTCCGTTTCAAGCGCAGTGCTGCCCGACAGCAGCAAAAGCGGGTCCAGATTGCCTTGCAGCGCGCAGTTTGCGTCCACACTGGTCGCGCAGGCGCTGACGTCGGCGGCCGTGTCGAGCCCAACGCAATCAATGGCGCCCACGGCTGCGAGCTGCGCGGTCTGGCGCGTGCTGACGCCGCGCGGGAAAGCGATGATCTTCGTTGCAGGGTGGAGCGCGCGGATCGCCTCGGCGATGCGAACAATCGGCGCGAACGACCATTTCTCAAGTTCAGGCTCGGGGAGTACGCCCGCCCAAGAGTCGAAAATCTGGACGACATCGACCCCGGCCTTGATTTGCGCCGAGAGATGTTCGATGGAGCTATCGACAAGAATATCAATAAGTTGCTGAAAAGCTTCTGGATGGCGGTATGCAAACAGGCGGGCGGGGGCCTGGTCGGGCGTGCCGCGCCCGGCGATCATATAAGTAGCGACGGTCCAGGGCGCGCCGCAAAAGCCAATGAGCGCCGTATCGGCGGGGAGGGCGCCTTTTACCCGGTCAATGGCTTCATAGACAGGGGACAATCTGCTGAGATCAATCTTGTCCCGGATGCGCGAAAGCCCCGCCGGCTCGGCGATAGGTTCAAGTCGCGGGCCCTCGCCGGTTTCAAAGGATACGGGTTGGCCCAGAGCGTCGGGCACGACGAGGATGTCGCAGAAGATGATCGCGGCATCAAACCCGAATCGCCGAATTGGCTGGAGAGTGACCTCGGCCGCCTTGGGCGGATCGTAGCAGAAGGTCATGAAATTGGGCGCGGTCGCCCGCAGCTCGCGATATTCGGGCAAATACCGGCCCGCCTGGCGCATCAGCCAGAGGGGGGGGCGCGCAAGGGTTTCACCGCTGAGAACTCGCAGGAACCTGCCCGCAGCCGCCCGACCACTCTTCATTCCCACCATCCGGCTCGATTTGTTTGCAATGAACGTACACGCGTCGCTGCGCGCGACCCTAAGTGGATTTTCTTCTTCTTGCCAGAGGGGTCGAACTGATTGAGGAAGGCGAGAAGATTGGCCGCCTCACGGGGTTCGGGGTGGACGGTTCGCAGGCGCTCTTGCCGCGCTTGTGTGGCGCAGAGTCGCAGTCTTCGCCGGATTTGTCTGGTGATCTTGTTCCGCAGGGGAGTTCATCTGCACCTTTAGCGGATGATCTTGAAAACCAATGTTATTTTGAGATTTTTGCATGCGCCCTACGACTTTTTGCCCCCCACCTGCGGCATCTTGGCTCTTACTTCGGCACGCAGCCTGTGACAGCCTTTTTCCACTTACCTGCGGCGCCTATTTGACCGGATATCTCTCGTGTTGCCGATATGCGACCACGCTTGCGTCAGAAAACCAGTTGTGTTGGGTTCTCCTGGCGCAAAGAGCGGGCCGTAACCACGTCCCTCGACGTTTGCATGCGTCGCGGTGTCCAGCCGTCTTGAGTCGGGCCCATAACGGAGCAGGCCATGAACTACGAACGCTTCTTCACCGATCAGCTCAACGCGTTGCGTTCTGAAGGGCGCTATCGTGTTTTCGCGGACCTGGAGCGCGTCGCAGGTGCATTTCCTCGCGCCAAATATCATGGGCCTGATGGTCTCCGCGACGTGACCGTGTGGTGTTCGAACGATTACCTTGGCATGGGGCAGCATCCCAAGGTCATCGAGGCCATGCGCGAAGCAGTCTCGCGCTGCGGCGCCGGCGCCGGCGGCACCCGGAACATTTCCGGCACAAATCACCATCACGTGTTGCTCGAGAAGGAACTCGCGGATCTTCACCAAAAAGAATCCGCGTTGCTGTTCACATCGGGCTACGTTTCGAACTGGGCGACGCTGGGCACGCTTGCCGCTGGGATGCCCGGTTGCATTGTCATCTCGGACGCTGGCAATCATGCGTCGATGATCGAGGGCGTCCGTCATTCGCGCGTCGAAAAGCGCATCTTTCGCCACAATGATCCGCGCGATCTTGAGCGCCGTCTCAGCGATCTCGATCCGGCTCGTCCGAAAATCGTGATGTTCGAATCAGTCTACTCGATGGATGGCGACATCGCTCCGATCGACGAACTTTGCGACGTTGCGGAGCGCTACGGGGCGATGACGTATCTCGATGAAGTCCACGCCGTGGGCATGTATGGGCCACGCGGCGGCGGCATCTCCGAACGCGAGGACGTGTGCCGCAAGTTGACCGTCATTGAGGGCACGTTGGCCAAGGCTTATGGCGTTCTTGGCGGCTACATCGCCGCGTCCACGGCGCTCTGCGATTACGTGCGCAGTTTCTCCTCGGGGTTCATCTTCACGACAGCCTTGCCGCCGGCCCTGGCTGCGGGCGCCTGCGAGGCTGTCTCGCATCTCAAGAATTCGTCCCTTGAACGTGAACGCCATCAGGATCGTGTGCGGCGCGTGCGCGAAGGCCTTGATCGGCGACGGATTCCCCATCTCGATAATCCAAGCCATATCGTCCCCGTGATGGTGTGCGACCCCGTGCAGTGCAAGCTCATCAGCGATCTGTTGATGGACGAGTTTGGCGTTTACATTCAGCCTATCAATTACCCGACCGTCCCGCGCGGGTTAGAGCGCCTTCGGATCACGCCTTCGCCATTGCATAGCGACGAAGACATTGAGCACATGCTCGATGCGCTTGAGGCTATCTGGACGCGCGTCGGCGCGATGCGCAGCGCAGGCGACGAGCACATCGACGGACTTACTCAGTTGTGCCCGGTTGCCGGTCCGATGAAGATGGACCCGGCGGATCTCGGAGTCACAAGTTGTCCCTGGGTGGGCGAGCGCGAGGGTCTGGATTTTTCCGGCGAAACGAAAGCCGACGCGCAACACTTCAGCAAGCGCGATTGAAACCTTCCGGTTTCCGCCGCGCTTGCAAATTCAGCGTCCAAGGACGGTCTTTGCGCGCGCGATAATGTCGGGCGGCGAAGCGTAAATTGATTCCACAAACGCCTGAACCTCCGCGCCGGATTGGGGCGAAATGTCGAGTTTGGCTTTCTCGGCGTCGGCGATGAAAGCTGTGTCCTTCATCGTTGCGGTAAAGGCGTCGCGCAACAGTTTCAGGCGGTCGGCCGGAATGCCCGGCGGCGCGGCGAACGAGCGCCCAAGACCCTGCGGGCCAAAAAGCAGATTGTAGACCTGCCGGTCCTGATCGTTCTTGGCGAAGTCAATGGCGTTGGGCACGCCCTTGAGCGCGGGGTCGTTGATGGGGCCAATCTGAAGGACGGTCTTCACGAGGCCTGATTGCAGCAGGTCAATCCATTGCGAGCGGACGGTAGACATCGAGATGCCGCAGATGCCTTGCAATTCGTTGCGCTCGATTGCGAGCTTGATGCTGGCGGTGCCCACATAGCCTTCAATAAGTTTGATCTTCGCGCCGCTGAGTTCGATCAAGGCGCGTGGCGCCTGGCTGATGGCTCCGCCACGACCGGCCGCGCCCATCGTCACCTCGGTCTGGAACACGTTCTTCCATTCGGTGACGCCGGAATCGACGCGCGCTAGGCACGCGCTGACGCCCGAATCCATGTTGCCGACCCAGCCAAATTGCGGGCCTTTGAAGCGCGCCGCTTCGTTGCCGAACATTGGCTCGAAGGGCACAGAAAAGGAGCCGATGCCAAAGGTGGTTCCGTCTTTGGGCGCGACGTTGGCCAGCCAGTTGAAGGCGATGAGTCCGCTCGCACCCGGCATGTTGGACACGATGATCGTGGGGGCGCCCGGGAGGTGCTTGCCCATATGGCGCGCCAGCGCACGGCCGTAGAGATCGAAGCCAGTCCCCTGTTCGATTCCCACGACGATGGTGATCGTCTTGCCCTTGTAGAAGTCGGCGCCGTCCTGCGCGCGCGCGGGGGCATGAGCCATCAGAGCAGTGGCAGCGAATGCGGCCGCGCAGGCAAGCAGGCGTTTGGTCTGGAGCATAAATTTCCCTCCGGCTTGTTCTTTCCACCCCGTACCGGGTTTGGCGGCAATCTACCCTTGAGCGAAGGGCTGCGGCAAGGGGCAGAGGCTTATCAGGCCAGCCTCCTCACGCGTGACGCTGCGCCCGTTTGACCGGGGCGCCCGCGCCGCATAGCGTTTTGCCAAATCGGGAGGAAAGCAAATGACCTTGAGCGCGGAAGTCCGGCGGCTTGTCACCTACGTCAACGAGGAGGGGAAGGCTGTCGCCTTGTTCGATGGCGACAATCCGCACAAGCGCGTTCGCCCTCAGCGCGGAACGGTGTCGCGCCTGCTCTGGGTGACCAACGAAACGCCGGCGCAAATCAATGAGCCGGTGGACCGCGCGGCCGTCGAGGTCGGGGTTGCGCCGCCGCGCGGCGGCTCGATTTTTCGTATCGTGGATCTTCCGCCGATCACGCCGGACGTTGAGGCGTTGCCCGTTGATTACCATTCGTCTCAGCACGGTGATTCAACGCCCAAGCGGCACATGCCGCCGCGCCATCCGCTGATGCACGCCACGCGCACGATCGACTACGCCATCATCATGGACGGCGAAGTCGACATGCTGCTCGACGACAGCGAGGTGCGCCTGAAAGCCGGCGACGTGGTTGTCCAGCAAGGAACCAACCACGCCTGGGTCAATCGCGGCACGCAGGTTTGCCGGATCGCTTTTGTGCTGATCGACGCTCAGGAGCCCTGAGGCGCGTCATTCACCTTCAGCGACTGGACCGCGCACGAGATCGATGATTTCGATCACGTTGCGGTCCGGGTCGTGGAAATAGGCGCTACGTCCCTGGAACGTGCCGGTTGGGCGATCTTCTTCCTTGAATATTCGCACGTTGTTCTGGGCAAGGAATGTCTTTGCGCGATCGTATTCTTCCGACGTCACACGGAACGCGGTGTGAATGTCGTGCTTGTCGCCCTTGTTGGGATCAATCCGATTTTCCGACAACGTGAGGACGAAACATGTCCCGTTCGTCTCGACGAAAACCATGTGCGCGTTGCGGCGCAGTTTCCGGAAGCCCATGATCTTCGTGTAGAACTCTTCGGAGCGATCAAGCTCCTTCACGGGAATGGTGAAGTGTACAAAGCCGTTGGTCTGCAGCATCGCGGTGACCTTCTGAATTTTTCGCCTCAAACCGTCAGTTCAAACGGTATCTGGCTCGGGCCCGGGCCGGGGCGGATTGCGCCGGTTTCCAGATCGTACTGGTTCTGGGTGATATCGCCCAGTCTGCAACTGCGTAGAATAATAGCAACCGAGCGACCCTCGCCGCCTTGCTCAGCGTGAATGTCGAACGGGGGCACGAGATCGACCTTGCCCGGAGCGCCCTGACTGACAGACGTCATGCGCACCTGCGCGAAGCCTTCGCGGGATCGATCATCGATGCGCTCGTATCGCTCAAGGCTCTCGCTGCCGTGCAGGACGCCGTAAAGCACCCAGGCGTGCGCGTGGTCGTGCACGCTGCCCTTGCGGCCCGGCACGCGCACCACAGCGTTGATGGCGAAGCCGTATTCTTCGTCCACATAGAGAAGCAGGTTCTTGCGACCTTCGGTGGACGGCCAATCGGCGGAGCGCGTTTTCAGGTCTGGATCGCGCACGAGCTTTTCGAGAACGCCGCGCGCCTTTTCCATGCAGCTGCCGATGTCCGGGTCGGCGCCCCAGATCTCGCGCAATTCCTCGATGAAGGTCTGGAGAACTGGCAGTCGGTTGCCGCTGGGGGCGGGCGAGTGGACGTTCATGCGAAGTCTCCTGCAGTTCTGGATGCTACTTTACAGCATCTCGCGCCTTGGCGACCAGTTCGGGCGAAGCCTTGTACAGCCGCTCGACGACTTGCTGCGCCTCCGGGCCAGACACGGCGGCGATGGGAAGCATGCGTTGCTCGGCTTCGGCAAGGAACTCCTTGTCGAGCATCGTCGCGTCGAACGCTTTACGCAGAACTGCGAGCCGTTGCGTCGGCACAGCCTTCGAGACGACATAGGGTCGGCCCAGAAGGTCGGCGGCGGTGAGGATTTCAAGAATCGCCTTCTGCTCGGGCGTTTTCGCCAGATCGAGAATGTAGGGCGCCTTGACTGACGGATCGGCGTTCGAAGGTTTGGTGAATGTCACGATGGGCGAGATGCGCTTGTTGATCACCCAATCGGGCGGATTGCTGGCCCAGGCGCCACATCCGCCGTCCAGCTCGCCCCGCTCGATGGCGATGCGTTCTTCCGCGCTGCCGGGATAGCCGAGAACGTGATGGATTTTCACGCCGAAGATGTTCTTGAGAACAGCGGCGTTCTGATAGGCGGATGCGCCGATGGACGTCGTGCCCATGTTGAAGCGCGCTTGCTTTGTGATCTCGTCCCACGAACGTGCGTTGCCGTCGCGGTTCCAGGAATAACAGACGCGGTAATCCTGCGTGATGCTGCCGACCCAGCCCAGATCGGAAAAGTTGTAGGTGACCTTTTCAGGCTCCAGCAGCGAGTTTGTCATCAGGCCGGGGTTGAACGCCGTGATGTAATTGCCGTCGCGCGGCGCGCCCTGATCGAGAAATTGCACCGACTTGAGGCTGGAACTGCCCGGCATGTTCTGCACGATGACGTTGGGCGTTCCTGGCAGCTGACGACCGAAATGACGCGCAAGCAAGCGGGCGTACATGTCAAAGCCGCCGCCTGCCGAAAATCCGACGATCAGCCGGATCGAATTATCTTGCGCGAATGCGCCGCCGCTTGCTGTCAGGCAGGCTGCGAACAACGCGGCGCGACGCAACACATGGCTCTTGAACGCCATCGAAATTCCCCCTCGGTTTACCGCTTTGCGCGGCCTTCTATCGTCTATTTAACGCTTGTTTGTTGTCATGCGGCTGCGCTGACGAGGTCTCCGTCGACCGTGCAACGGCGCAGAAGACGGGTCTCTTCTTTCGGGAAGTAGGTGCGCGCGTGGATCGTCGCCATATTGTCCCACATCACGAAATCGCCGAGCTGCCACTTGTGC
>CANMLK010000059.1 GCA_947498445.1 Beijerinckiaceae bacterium | reverse complement strand
ATCTTGCTCATCGCCTACGTGACGATGAACCTGCCTTACGGAATGCGCTTCGCATCGAGCGGAATCGTTCAGATCCATCGTGAACTGGAAGAGGTCGCATCCACCAGCGGCGCAAACCTGATCCAGACATTCCGTCGGGTGCTGCTTCCGCTGCTCACCCCTGTGCTGCTGGCGGCGTGGCTCTTTGTCTTTGTTCTGGCCGTGCGCGAACTCTCCGCTTCCATCTTCCTCTCCGGTCCGGGCACCCATGTGCTGGGCACTATCAGCCTGACGATGTGGGAGGAAGGCGGCAGCTTTGGCGCCGTTTGCGCGCTCGGCGTTATTCAGATCATGCCGCTTATTCTCGTTGTCAGCCTGATGCGCTGGATCGAGAACCGCATGGGGGCCCTCCGGTCGCAATCTTGAGGCCGGTCTTGACGTCGGCGGGACTCAATCGCAATCTTGGGATCAAAGAGCGCCAGCAAACATAAAGGCGCCTTTCACGGAAGGGAAAACTTCGCATGCAATTTCATTTGGCTAACTCTTCAAGGACTTTAGCCGGCATTTTAGCGGGATGCGCAGCCTTGACCGTCATGGCGACAGCCAGCACAGCGCAGGCTCATGACATGTATGCCGGCAAGACCGTCAATCTGGTGGTCGGCAGTGCGCCCGGGGGAGGATACGATACGTATGCCCGCCTGTTCTCCCGGCATCTGGGCGATCATCTCCCTGGCAAGCCCAACGTGGTAGTGCAGAACATGCCGGGCGCGGGAAGCGCGCGCGCGGCGGGGCATGTTTACGCGTCGGCGCCCAAGGACGGCATGACGCTCGCCCTGATCCAGCCGGGCGCCGTGGTCGGCCCGCTGTTCGACAAAGACGTCAAGCCGACCTACGACGCAAACAAGCTGATCTATATTGCCAGCGCAGATTCAGGCACGCGCGTCTGCGTGACACTGCCAAATTCGCGCATCAAGACCTACAAGCAAGCGCAGACAGAAAAGGTTGTCGCGGGCGCCGCTGGTCGCGGCGCGTCTTCTTTTGACTACGCCAATCTGCATAAAAATATGTCGGGCGCGATGTTTGCGGTTGTGCCCGGGTACAAGGGCATGGCCGACATTCTCCTCGCGATGGAGCGCACCGAGGTGGACACGGTCTGCGGGTTTGACTGGTCTAGCGTCAAGGCGCAGCGACCGAACCTCGTGCGTGACAAATCGATCAATGTTCTCGTGCAGGCGAGCGTGGATAAAAACGACGAGCTCGACGCGCTTGGCGTTCCCAACATCATGGACTTCACTACGGGTGACGATAATCGCGCTGTGGTGGAGCTGATTGTGGCGCAGCAATTCTTCGGCAGGCCTTTCGTGATGGGGCCCGGCAATCCCGCTGAAGCGGTCAAGCTTATGCGCGCTGCGCTGGACTCGGTCATGAAGGACGCAAAACTGCTCGCGGAAGCCGAGAAGATGGGCGTCGACATCACACCCGCGACAGGCGTACGCGTGCAGGAAGTCGTCGAGAAAATGTACAGGACGCCACAGCGGATTCTCGATCTCGCTGCGAAGGCGATACGCGACTAATAGTGATCGGCGGCCGGGCTTTCCGGCCGCCACTCGCCGCTTCGCGTTACGCTTTGCGTTACTTGGGAACGATGATCGCACGAATGCGCTGAACTGTTTCCGGCGGCGTGTCATAGATGCGCGAAATCAGCGCCTGTACGTCCTCGCCGCTCATGGGACTTACTTCCAGACCGAGCTTGGTCGCTTCCGCTTGCACGCCTGAGTCCGCCATCATCGTCATGAAACTCTCGCGAAGAAGTTTGACGCGGTCCTGCGGGACTTCGGCGGGAACCACAAACGGGCGGCCCATCAATTGCCAGCTAAACGCGAATTCGAGCTGCGCGCGCTTTACAGGATCGCTGACGAATTCTGTGACCAGCGGAACTTTGGGGAAAGCCGCGTGCTTTTCCACCGCCAGCTGAAGCAACACATCGATCTTGCCATCGTCCAGCCACTGCTTTTTCGCTGAGAGCATGCTTGAGACATACCACCCGGTGCGCCCCTGAACCTCATTTCGCTCAAGCGCGAGGTCGATGGCTGCTGGCGTATTATAACCGGTGATGGCCTTGAACTTCGTACCCGCAAGCTCGTTCAGCAGATTTGCGTAAACCGAACTTGAGGTCGCCACACCTGGCGAGCCAACAAGCATCGAACGTTGCTGCAGATCCTGAAACGTCTTGAAGCCGCTGTTGTGCCAGGCAATGACAACTGCAACTTCCTTCGCCGTACTGCCGATCCAGTGCAACTTGCGCGAATCATAACGGGCGTTTTCAGGCGAACCCGTGATACCCATGATGGGCTCAACGCCAATATGATTTTGCACCGCGCCGATGTGCGTTCCGTCCTTCGGCGCCGAGTTTGCAATCAAGTTCATCGCAACAAGACTGCCAGCCGCCGGCAAATTCTGAATGACGAATGTGGGAGCGCCAGGAATGAATTTGGGCCAGTGGCGGCCAACCAGTCGGGCGTAAAGATCGTAGCCGCCACCGACGCCTGAGCCGACAACAATTGTCATCTGTTTATCCGCGAAAAAACTCTGCCCGTATGCAGAGGGAGTCATCAGAAGGGCAATTGCCGCCGATTGCCACGCGCATGCTCTGCTCGCCATTTTCGCACTCCCTGAAGCTTGAAAGTTAAATTTAGCGCGTCCGTTCTTCATTTGAACGAATGATACTCATTTCCATCTGCGGAGAAAAGCAAGTTCTGCGCCATTGACGAAGGGGCGAGAGGTGATAGCATTTTGCCCATGCGCCCCGGCGGATCAGTCCGCGATACAGGAGAAAAGGCATGACCGGAGACGGTGAGGCCCCACCCAGATTTCCACGCGAGATCGCGCCAAACACGTTTTGGTTCAGCACTTGTCTTCCATTTTCCGTCAATGGTCGCGAGGTGCACAATCACAATTCATGTTTTCTTGTGATCGGCCGCGATCGCGTTGCGCTTGTGGACACCGGCCTGCCATTCTCGTGGGACGAACTCAAGGGTCAGCTACTCGATGTTCTTGCTGGAAGAGACATCGACTATGTGTTCGCGACACACCCGGAATCGCCCCACATGGGGAACGCTGGCCCGCTGATGGATATGTTTCCGCACGCGCAACTCGTCGGGGACTTGCGTAATTATCATCTCTACCATCCGAAGCTGACGCATCGTTTTTCGCACAAGCGGGAGGGCGACGTCCTGGACCTTGGCGACCGTCAGCTCATCATGGTTCCAGCGGCAGTGCATGATCTCAAGAACACATTGTGGGGTTACGACACGTTGCACCACGTTCTGTTTGTCAGTGACGGCTATCCCTACACGCACGAGCATGAAGCCGGGCAATGCGCCCTGACGTCGGAAGAATTGCCTTACGCGCCAGCGCCGGAAGACACCGGGCCAGTCATCGAAGGCGCGCTGGGCTGGACGCGGCATGTGGATGCGGAGCTTGTCATCGCCGATGTGCTGGAGGTTCTGCGACGTTATCCGCCAAGCATCATCGCGCCCGCGCATGGCGGCGTTGTCACAAATCCCGACCAGTTGACGGAAGTCTTCAAGGGCGGATTACGACGCGTGAGCGGAGCCGACGCATGAGCAGGGTCGAACAGTTAACAGACAACATCTACGTCCTGTCGGATCTCGAGCCTGCAGACCCCGCGCGAAGCTGGCTGCCGTCAGACACATCTGGCTTCGAACCGTTCAACAAGTACGTCTTACTCGAGGACGATTGCGCGTTGTTGATCGAAACCGGCGCCGCAGCCCATGACGAGTCCATACAGGAGAGCCTGCGCGAGATAGTGAAAGACCGTTTGCTGGTCATCTTGCCGACGCGAAGCGAACTGGAATCCATCGGCAACATGGGCTCCATCATCGACAATTTCCCGCGCGTGGAACTGATCACGACGACGCGCGCGCTGCCGCCCCTCGGCCTCGCCCATATGCGGCCTGATCGGCGCGAGAGCGTGAAGGCGCGCCGCATCGTGCGTGGCGAAAAGCTTGCCGGCGCTGGCTTTCCCACGCTCGACACGGTGACGCCCATCATCCGCATCCTCAACACGATCTGGATACACGACCGCAGATCGGGAATATTGTTCACGTCGGACACGTTCTCGAATGAATTGTTGCCTGACCGGGAGACCACGACCATCCGGCGAGACTCTTTTGGCCTCCCCGACGTGGCGGCGGTGCGCCGCTCCATTATCGCCCGGTTCGACTGGGTAGAGCGGGCGCGAACTCAGGCGCTGCAACGGCAATGGGCCGATTTGTTCGCACTCATCAAGCCGACGGGAATCGCGCCAAGTCTGGGGCGTGTCACCATGGGCGCGGACGCTGCCGCCGACGCGATCGATCTCTATCGCCGCGCATTGTTTGAGAACAGCGCCAGGTTTGGGTTCAGCGAAGGCTAGACTTTCACATTTTGCGCCACTCGGACGCATGGGGCGGTTGACACTCCAGCCTCCGGGGGGTGAGATGAAAAAAATCATTGGAGGAAACGTTCATGCTATCCGCTAAAGATATCTCCGGCCTGATGGCCATGATGCCGGCGTTCGCAACAGACGACGCGGCTGATTATCGTAAGACATCAACAATCGGCGTCGACAAGATGCGGGTCGGGCTGGACCGGATGATCCGTGACGGCGCCAATGTGATCTCGACCACGGGAAGCTTCGGTGAATTTCACACGCTTCTGACCGATGAATTTCGAACTCTTGCGCACGAAGCGGCGAGCATTGTCGACAAACGCGTTCCGCTTTTCATCGGCGCAACCTCCATCAACACACGCGAGGTGATGGAGAAGTGCCGCATCGTCAGCGAAACGCGCGCCGACGGCGTGCTTATCGGCGTACCATTCTATTTTCCGTCGACCATCGAGAACGCGGTTCGTTTCTTCAAGGACGTGGGTGAAGCGTTCCCCAAGCTGAACATCATGATTTATCACAATCCGGCGCTTCACAACGTGAAGCTCCCCGTTGAAGCCTTCAAGGAGATCACGAAGAATCCGGCCGTCGTCGCGATGAAGGACAGCCATCGCAGCGCGGATGAGTTCAAGGCTCTGATGAAAGTCATCAGTGGCAAGATGAACGTCATGGTGAACCAGAACCAGTTTGCGGAATACGCCGCCTACGGGGCCACCGGCTTCTGGTCCATTGACGCCTGGATGGGTCCCTGGCCCCAATTTGCGCTGCGCGACGCCATCCGCGCGGGGGACATCGCGCGCGCGGAATCGATTACAGCTGACCTGCGGGCGCAACGCGAGGAAGGTGCGCCGAATCTGAGCTGGCGGGAAACGGCGTCCAAGATCGCGGTCCGCATGGCAGGCTACGTCGATCCGGGCCCGCTCCGTCCGCCGTTCGTCGAAATCCCCGACGATATTGTGGCAAAGCAAAGCGCCCGCGTCGCCTATTGGAACACGATCTGCGACAAGTATCGGCCAAAAGCCGCCGCTGCTGAATAGATTTTGAGAGATCCTTCTTAAACTTTTGCCAGCGGAGACAATCTCGATGAAACTAAGCGTCTGCGCTTGTGCAATCGGCATCGCGCTCGGATCGCTCTCAGGCGGCATGTCTATTGCGCAGGAGTCCGTCGAAGACTTTTATCGTGGGCGCACCATGAAGCTGACTGTCGGTTCGGCGGCGGGCAGCGGCTTCACACTTTACGCGCGGATTCTTGCCCGGTACATGCCGCAGCATGTTCCCGGCTCACCTGCGATGGTGATTGAAAATCTACCTGGGGCAAGCGGCCTGCGGCATATGGATCACCTCGTCACGGTTGCGGCGAAGGACGGCAGCGTCATCGGGCTGCTTAATCCATCCGTCACGACCGCGCCGCTCATGACGCCTGAGTCCGCCAAGCACACGTCAGAGAAACTAGCGTGGATCGGCAGCGCAAATTCTGAAGTGAGCACCTGTCACGTCTATCCGCATGCAAAGGTGCAAAGCGCCGAAGACTTGCGCACGCGCGAACTCGTTTTTGGCGGCTCGGGAGCAGCTGGCAGCTCGGGCATCGGCGCACAACTTCTGAAATCCATGTTCGGCTTCAAGTTCCGCATCGTCTCCGGTTATCAGGGATCGGCGGACATCATGCTGGCCGGCGCGCGCGGCGAGGTCGACGGAGCTTGCATCCTGCTTTCATCAGCCTTGAAGGCGCAGTACTGGAGCAATTTTCAGCGCGGCGAATTCAGCGTGATCCTGCAAATGCCGCCCGGCAACCACCCTGACCTGAAGGGCGTCGCCAATGCGACGGACTTTGCAACCACGGAGGAGCAGCGGCAGGCGCTTGAGTTCGTCAACGGCTTCTGGGCGTACGGTCGGCCCTTCGCCGCGCCCGCGCAAATACCAGTTGACCGGCTTGCCGCGCTTCGCGTCGGCTTTAAGGCGACTCTTGAAGATCAAGGCTTTCTCACTGAGGCAAATAAGGTTGGCCTCGATGTCGCTTACATGGACCCCGATGAGATTGAGCGGCGGGTCAAAGCGATCGAGCGCACGCCAAAGGCGGTTGTCGACAAGGTTCTTGCGCTCATTCCGGCCAGCAAATGAACCGGATGGGCGGAACCGACCCTCGAAGTCCCTGCATCAGCGATCCAGACATGCGAGGACGTTCTGCTCGTTTGACTAAACGCCTATGTTCGGTCCATCCTTTTAGCAATAATAAACGCTCGGATCGGGCATGGAGGAAACCAGTGGCGAGGGATCGCACAAAGTCAGTCCGCATCATTGCAGCATGGGCATGCACCGCCCTGTCGATATTTTATGCGCAACCATTGCTGGCGCAGGACGCCAGCGCGCACTTCAAGGCCAGCCGCACGGTGAACCTCTACATCGGCTACGCGCCCGGTGGCAGCTACGACCTCTATGCTCGCATGGTAGCAAGGCATCTTGGCCGACACATTCCGGGCGAGCCCGCGATTGTTGCTTCCAACATGCCGGGCGCTGGTTCGCTTCAGGCCGCCAACTTCATCTATAGCGTCGCGCCGAAAGATGGCACGGCGCTTGGCGCGCTCGGCGAAACGCTTGCGATGGAACAGGCGCTCCGCAATCCGGGCGTCAAATACGACGCTTCGAAACTGACGTGGATAGGGCGCGTCGCCTCGTCAAACAATATTCATCTCGTCTGGCATACCGCCAAAGCACAATCGGTCGAGGATACGCTAAAGTTCGAGATGACAGTTGCTGGCACGGGCCCCGCCAATCTGGCCGAGACGGTGCCGAAACTCCTGAACGCGCTGATCGGCACGAAGTTCAAGGTCATCAGCGGTTACGCGTCATCTGGCCCTGGCATGCTCGCGATGGAGCGCGGCGAAGTTGACGGCTCCGGCACGTCCTGGGCTGCGATCAAATCAACAAAGCAGGACTGGCTGCGCGACAAGAAGGTCAAGATCATCCTGCAGAACTTGCCCGAGCGCGATCCGGAATTACCGGACGTTCCTGCTCTCCTCGAATTCGGCAAAACCGATGACGACAGACAACTCCTGAATCTTTATGCGTCCGGCGGCGCTATCGGACGTGCGATCTCCGCGCCTCCGGGAATGCCAGCGCATATCACAGCCGCCCTGCGCCTGGCTTTTCAGAACATGGTGAAAGACCCGCAGCTCAAGGCTGACCTCGACAAGGCCAAACTTGATCTCGAACCTGCAGACCATTTGGCGCTCGAAGCTATCGTGAGTAAAACCGTCAACGTGTCTGACGCAATTCGGGAGCGCGTGCGCTCAATCTTCGGCAGTCCATAGATCGCGCGATGGGGCAAAATGACGGCTCATCGTGGAAGGAAAAGAGCATGATTGATCCGGTTCAACTTTACGCATGGCACTTCATGTCCTATCCGCACCTGCCTGCGGATTTTGATGAAAAATACGATTCCGGCTGGGTGACGGTGCCCAACAAGCTGTGGGACAAGGACCGCTCACGTGGCCTGCTCAACACTTACATCGATCAACTCGCCTACGCGGACGAGTTGGGCTTTGATGGCATGGTGCTGAACGAGCATCACCAGAACATTTATGGGCTCATGCCCTCCCCCAACATCATCGCCGCTGCGCTGACGCAAAGGACAAAGCGCGGCAAGATCGTCGTGCTTGGCAATCTGCTTCCGCTGCACGCCAATCCGCTGCGTGTAGCCGAAGAATACGCGATGATCGACAACATGAGCGATGGCCGTCTCATTGCAGGGTTTGCGCCTGGGTCCGGCCCCGAGACGTTCAACTACAATGTTGCTTCAGCGCCTTCGCGCGATCAATTCTGGGAGGCGGTCGATCTCATTCGTCAGGCATGGACGCGCGAGGGCCCGTTCATGTTCGAGGGACATCATTATCCGCTTCGCTATGTGAACCCATGGCCGCAACCGACGCAACGGCCTCATCCAGACATCTGGATTCCAGGCGCCCGCTCGCGCGACACGCTCACGCAGATCGCCAAAAACGGATACTGCTACTTCTTGTCCTCGCGCAGCCACGGCAAGGACACAGCAAAGGCTGTTGATCGTTTTGCCGACACGCTAAAGGCCCACGGCGACCGCTATTTGCCCAAGCGGATGGGCATCCTGATGTCGACATACGTGGCGGAAACCGACGCGATTGCGCAGGAGGAATCACGTGAGGGCATCTGGTACTTCTTGCGCAATTGCCTGAAGGGACATCAACGCCGCGAAGGACGCCAGCTCACCTTCGGCCCGGGCGTACCCTACATCCCGGCAAACGAGTTCCGCGAATATCTCGCACAGTCCGACCCTACGACGCCGCTTCTTGGCGACACGCAGGACTGGGGCGATCTTCAGCGCGCGCAATCCATCATCGTCGGCTCGCCGGATACGGTTTTTGAACGTTTCATGAGCGTTCTGGAACACGCGCCCGTCGGCCACCTCCTTATTCAATTCCATATGGGCAATATGTCTGACGAATGCGCGCGCAAAAGCATGCGACTGTTCTGGGACGAGGTGGCGCCGCGCCTGAAGAAGGAGACTGGCCGCATGTTCAACGAACGCTTTGGCCGCGACGAAGCCGCCCTTGAAGCAGTGAAGGCCTGAGGAAACCAAAAATGTCCGCACAATTGATACAAGTTTCTGGCCGCATGGTTTCGCTGATCGAGTCGGGGGACGGGGAGCCCACCGTCTATTTGCACGGGTTCGCCGACGTTCATGGCGTGGCGGGCGAGATGCTGCCGTTCCATATGGACCTTGCCAAACGCACGCGCCTTCTCGCGCCCGCGCATCCCGGCTGCAATGGATCAGACGATCTGCCCGGACCTCATTCGATTGAGGACGCGGTTTTTCACTATCTGGAAGTGTTCGACGCGCTTGGTTTGAAGGAATTCAACCTGATTGGGCACAGCGTCGGCGGATGGATTGCTGCCGAGATCGCGGTGCGGCACCCGGCCATGGTTCGCAAACTTGTTCTTATCGGCGCGACGGGCCTCTTTGTGACCAACGAGCCGATTGGCGATGTCTTCATGCACACGCAGCCAGAACGTGGCGTGGATTATTCGACACTGCGCCGGATGTATTTTTCAGCAGCTGATGAGCCGCTCGCACTGCGTTACTATCCAGATGGCCGCGGTGATCTCGACGAGGAAACACGCCGCTATCAGATGATTCGCTTCTGCTCGTTTGTGGGTTTCAAACCGCCCTATCTTTACAACCGCAGTTTGGTTGACCGCCTGCATCGTGCAAAAATGCCTTCGCTTGTCGTGTGGGGAGAGAAGGACGGGCTCACGCCGATTGCGCACGGGCACGCCTATGCGCAGGGGCTACCCGGCTCCGGCCCCTTGAAGATTATTCGTGGCGCAGGTCACGCGGCGCATGTTGAGGCGCAGGACGAAACCGGCGACGCAATCGCGACCTTTTTGCGCAGCTGACGCGGACCGTCGGCGTTTGCCGAAAAACTGAGAATTAGAATAGGGCTTGGGAAGGGGAGAGTATGTCACGCCTGAGTTTCGGAGTCTGGACTCCAGCTCCGCAAGCCATACGTCCCGATCCCCCGGTACGGCCCTCTTTCGCCGCGCTCACGGAATATGGCGGCGGCGTTGATGAATCCTATCTCTACGCGGTCAGCATCCTGCAGCGGGCCGAGGCGCTTGGCTTCGAGATAAGTCTTATCGCACAGCGCTATCTGGGGCCTGACCTCGACTCATGGATTCTTGCAACGGCGCTGGCGACGCAGACGAAAACAATAAAAATCATGGCGGCGCTCCATCCGGGCATTGCTGATCCACGCATGGCTGCGAAAATGGGCGCATCCATTGATCGGATCAGCGGCGGGCGTTTCTGCATCAACATCGTCAACGGGCTGCGTAAGGACGAGTTTGAGATTTATGGCGACTGGCTTGATCAGGAACAGCCGCGCTACCGACGCATGAATGAATTCATCCAGGTGATGAAGGGGATGTGGACGCAGGACGCCTTCAGCTTCGATGGCGAATATTATGCGGTGAAAGACGGTCGCCTGCCGACAAAGCCTGTGCAGAACCCGTATCCGCCATTTTATGCTGCAAGCCGCGTTGATGAGGGCATGGACGTTGTCGCGCGCGAATGCAGCACATGGTTTGTCAATTACGACAAGGACAGGCGAAACCACGCAGCCAGCCTAAAGCGTATTGAATCTGAAATCGCTGTCATGCAAAGCCGGGTTGAGGCGCTTGGCCGGACCATGACCTACGGTATCAACGCTCTAGTTCTGATCGGCGAAACTGATGAGGAGGCTGAGGCGATGGCTGACGAGCACATTCGCGCTGTCGCCAACGACCCCCTGACAGCAGTGGGCACATCGGGCGTCGGCGCAGCCCTCATCGGCACGCCGGAAACGATTGCCAAGGGTATCAGGATTTATCAATCGTTAGGCATCAGCCTTTTCATGTTGCACTTCTATCCCATGCGCGAAGGCATGGAGGAGTTTGCCGAACGCGTTCTGCCGCTGGTGCGTTAGACCGTGCGACTGCGTATCGAGAAGAAAATGAATTCAGGGGACGCGTCATGAAACAGCTTTTGTCTGCGACATCTCTTGCTCTGGCCGTCGCAATAGGCGCTGCATCAATCGCGTCTGACGCAATTGCCTCTGACGGCGCTGAGTTTTACAAGGGCAAGTCCGTCACGGTCGTAATCGGCTATCCTGTCGGCGGCGGATATGATCTTTACGCGCGAGCATTGGCGCGCCACATCGGCGCGCATATTCCTGGCAAGCCCCCCGTCGTCGTGCAAAACATGCCGGGCGCTGCGAGTCTGACAGCGACGAATTATCTCTTCAATGTTGCGCCGCGCGATGGCACCGTGTTTGGCGCCTTTGACCGCTACATGGCGCTGCTGGCGCTGCTGGGCGGTAATACAAACATTCGGTTCAAACCTGAGCAATTCACCTGGCTCGGCTCGCTCTCAGCCACCAAGGACGACGCTTTTGTGCTCTGGGCGCGCAAGGGCGCGAAGGTCGGCTCAGTTGAAGACCTCAGACGCAAGGGCGGCCCGGAGCTTACGATTGGCACGACAGCGGCTGGCGCCACCGACAATGATATTGGCGTCATTCTGCGCGACTCGTTGAATCTCAACATCAAGGTTATATCCGGCTATCCGAGCACCAGCGCTATTGCGCTTGCAGTTGAACGTGGTGAACTGGACGGACAATTAATCGGCTTCGTCAGTACAAGGGTTGTGAAGCCAGAGTGGATCAAGCCTGATAGCGACATGCGCGTCCTGTTGCAATTTGCGCGCACAACGCGTCTGCCAGAATTGCCCGACGCGCCAACGGTGCGCGAGCTTGCGCGCAACGACAAAGATCGCCGGCTGCTTGACGCGGCGGAATTGCCGTATCAACTCGCACGCCCATTTGCGGCCCCGCCAAACGTGCCTGCCGACCGGGCCGCCGATCTTCAGCAGGCGTTCATACGCACCACGGAAGACCCACGCTTCCTGGCCGAGGCGGAAAAGATGAAGCTGGAGATCAGCCCCGTCTCTGCGGCGGAAGCTTTGAAGCTCATCGCTCAACTGGCGGCGACGCCTGAAGACGTACTGCAACAGCTTCGAAATCTGAGATAAGTTACACGCTCAAGCGTTAATCCGCAGCATTGCACGCTTGAGATATTATCAGGAAATGGACAGCGGATACCGACGCAAGAGGCGTCAGGCTGATTCTCTGACAAGACTTGCACTTTGACAAGACTTGCACTTTGACAAGACTTGCAAGGGGCTAAACATTCAGGTCGCTTAGCAAGCGACCTGAATTTGGAGGCTGCGAACAGTCATTCAACAATATGCTTTTTTAGAAACGCCATCGCTTCGCGCCATGAATGCTCAGTTGCAGCTGCGTGATAGTGTTCATGGTCAAAGTTCATGAAAGCATGTCCAGCACCATCATAGCGATGAAAGACGAAGTCTTTCCCCCCAGATTTCAATCGGGCCTCAAACTTGTCAACATCCTCGATTGACGGATTCTTATCGGCATTTCCGAAGAAGCCCATGATGGGAGCTTTTATTTTATCCAGACTATCGTAGGGCGAGGGTAGAGCCCCGCTCTGGCGGAAGGCGCCTCCTCCATACCAAACACAGACGCAGGCCCACAGATCTGGTTTTGCCGTTGCTCCCACCCAGGCGGCCCGTCCGCCCTGACAATGGCCTATCAGCGCAATCTTTTTTGAATCAATCTTCTGCTGGGTGACCAGCCAATCGAATGACGACTGAAAGTCCTCTGCGAACTGCTCGTCACGCAAATAATCTCGCCGATGCTCGAGGTCCACGCCCTCGGGCATGACGTGATAATGGAAAGGAGCAATAGCGGCAAAGCCCTCAAGCGCGAGATTGTCAACGATTGATCGCGTGGAGGGATCGAAGCCGTTGTGATTGAACGATACGACGACTCCCGCTTTCGCCTGTCCCGATTTTGGTGACGCAACCAGCGCTTTGGTGGCGACGTTTCCGATCATGAAGTCGATAATCTCAGCCATGCGCTCCCTCAATTTCCAGGAATTGTTATTTTCGATTGACCTGAACTTGGCCTGTGATCAAAGTCCGATGAGAAAATTATGCCTTCGCAGAATATCGCGTCAAAGCGGCGAGAGGCAAGTAGAATGGGAGGAAGTCGATGTCGCTTCAGTCTCGGTGGCCGTTTGCGCTGGCGGCTGTTCTCGTAGTGCATGCGCCAGATGCTATCGCAGATCCAGTGGCCGATTTTTATTCTGCCAATAACGTGCGGATCATCATTCGGTCCGGACCGGGAGGGACGTACGACCTCTATTCGCGGCTACTCAGCCAGCATATGCTGAACCACGTCCCGGGCCGGCCTGCGATGATCAACGTCAACATGCCAGGCGGGGGCGGCATTATCGCCGCAAATCACGTTGGCCTGGCAGCGCCGCGGGACGGCACAATTCTATCGATTATCGGATTGGGGCTTCCTGTCGATCAGGCGCTGGGGCTGAATAAGAGCTTGCAGGTTAATCTGCGCGACTTCAACTGGATTGGAAGCGTCAGCAGTTCAAACCAGGTGCTTGTGACGTGGCATAAGAGCAAAGTCACTTCGCTCAATAGCGCACGCGAAACGCCTAGTCAGATTGGATCAACGGGCGCAGGCTCGGTTTCACAGCAATATCCAGCATTCTACAATGCTTTCCTAGGCACCAAATTTAACGTCATTTTTGGATACGGCGGAACCCCGCCACTGAACCTTGCGATGGAGCGAGGCGAGATTGACGGGTCCGGCAGCGCAAGTTGGGCACAATATACGATAGAGGCGCCGAGGCTTGTAAAAGAAAAGTTGATCGTGCCTCTGATACAGGTTGGCTTGGAGAAAGAACCGGATCTTCAGGATGTGCCCTTGTTGCTCGATCTTGCAAAAACACCAGAGGAAGCGGCGGCGTTTCGTTTTCTATCCAATTCAGTGAATTTTGGACGCCCTGTGGCCACAACGCCGGGTGTTCCTGCTGACAGGCTTGCTGCCCTGCGTCGCGCGTTTGATCAAACGATGGTGGATCCTCGCTTTCTCGACGACGTTAAAAGGGCGGGCGGCGAAGTGCGACCGATGTCATCAGGTGACCTCGCGAAGCTGGTCAACGAACTTACGACAACATCCGAGCCGCTTCGGAGCAAACTTCGAACTGTTCTGTCACAGCGGTAAAAGACTACGCTCACACCGTGGAAAGTCTGCGCTTGGCGCTCAACCCTCAGGCGAGGACATTATCGCGGTTTTTTGAACGGGAGCTGATCGCAAAGACGTGAGCGGCGAAACGGCTACAACCGATGTAGCGTTGCGCAGGGGCGACGCTCCCGGCATGAAGTACTCGGCGGTCTCATATTCATGAAAATATTCCGCGCCCTCGTCATGGGCCCCGTCGGCCTTGTCCTTCTGTTTGTTTTTTTGACCGCGGTAACGGCTGCACGCGCCTGCTCCAGCGACACCCTCTGTTCTGTTTCCGATGGCGCATACAGGATTGTGCTTCCGGCTGAAACAAAACCCCTCAGCGATATCGGCGCCATTTTCTTCTTTCACGGCTTCACGGGCTCGGCGCTCGAAACCATCTCTGACAAGGGGCTCGTCGAAATCGCGCGGCAGCAGGGGGTCGCTCTGGTCGCTATGGACGGCCTTGGAGGCCGCTGGGCTATCCCTGGCGTTAGCGAGCCACAGCGCGACGAGATTGCGTACGTGGAGCGCGTCGTTGACGACGCGGTTCACCGGTTCAACCTCAACCCCAAGAGACTTATGGCGTCCGGATTTTCGCTCGGCGGCTCGATGGTCTGGTATATTGCCTGCCGCATCCCCGAGCGCTTCGCTGCTTTTGCGTCCATCGCTGGCGCGTTTTGGGAGCCGATCCCGGAATCGTGCGCAGGCAAGCGGCCAAGGATGATGCATTTTCATGGGCTCAGCGACGCCACCGTACCGATGGGCGGACGCCTCGTGCGCTCGGGGCGGCGGCAAGGGGACGTTTACAAAAGCCTGGCGCGCATTGAACCCGCCTGCGCCATCTCATCGGGGCCGGACATCGAAACGGGCGGGCTTTCCTGCCGCTTGGCGGCCGGGTGCCCGGCTGATGCGCACCTTGAACTTTGTCTGCATCCCGGCGGGCATGATCTGAACGCGCAATGGGTGGGGCGCGCATGGCGGGCGATGATGCAGCAGCCGGTCCGCTAAAGCGCTGCCGCTCACGTTTCTGTGAAGCTGTAACGGCAAGCCGTTTGCAAACGAAACTCTCAAAGACGCTGCCGTCCGGCCGCCTCGTGGAGCCAGCATGCTGCAGGATATCGCCAAAAGGATCGCGACCGGCGTCGCCGAGACGCCACGTTCCATGACGGGCGCGGACGTGCTGGCCCAATGCCTCAAGCAGGCCGGGGCTGAGCATGCTTTCGGTATACCCGGCGGCGAAGTGCTGGCCCTGGTCGACGCGCTGGAGCGAGCCGGCGTGCACTTCCATCTCGCGCGGCATGAAAACGCCGCTGGCTTTATGGCCGAGGGTCTATGGCGCTCGACGGGCTCCGTGCCGATCCTTATCGCGACACTGGGGCCCGGCGTCGCCAACGCCGTGAATGTCATCGCCAACGCGCAGCAGGATCGCGTGCCGCTGATTTTTATAACCGGCTGCGTCGACCGCGAGATTGCGGAAAGCTTCACGCACCAGGTGTTCGATCATCAGGCAGTGCTGCGCCCACTGGTTAAAGCGAGCTTTCGCGCCGAATGTGGAACTGAAGCGCTCGTTATTGAAAAGGCGCTTGTGATCGCATCGCAGGGTCGGCCTGGTCCGGTGCATATCGACCTGCCAATTTCCGTAGCGGAAGGAAGGGGCGCCGTCCCGGCAAGTGTCGCGGCCCGCACGCCTCCTTTATCCGCGCCGGTCAATCTCGATGAGGCGCGCGACATGCTGGCGGGAGCCAGACGACCGCTTGTCATTGCGGGCCTGGATCTCGCACAAGCGCGCGGCGGGAGGGCGCTTGAATACTTCCTCTCACGCACAGGCGCGCCGCTGCTGACGACCTACAAGGCCAAGGGCGTCGTCGCCGAGAGTGACCCGCGCGTCATTGGCGCGGTGGGCCTTTCGCCAAAGGCGGACGCGATTGTTCGGCCGTTGATCGATGCGGCTGATCTGATCATCCTCGCGGGTTACGATCCCATCGAGATGCGGCAGGGTTGGCGTCATCCATGGCCGACGGACAAGCTCGTCATCGATATCGTCGCGCAGGACATGCCTCACGGCGTGCACCATTCGAGCATGGTCCTCGAAGGCGACGTGAGCGACACTCTGCAACGTCTTGGCGAAAGACTGGACCTGGCGCCGACGTGGAGCGACGGGCTCCCGACGCAAGTGCGCAAAGCCCTGCGCGCCGCGTTCGCCGCACCCCAGCAATGGGGGCCGCACGCCATCTTCGAGACGCTTCGCGCGTGCGCGCCGCAGGGCGTCATCACGACGACGGATTCAGGCGCTCATCGCATCCTGTTAAGTCAGATGTGGTCGTGCGAAGCGCCAGCCAGCCTGCTGCAATCAACTGGACTTTGCACGATGGGATGCGCGCTGCCGCTGGCTAACGGAGCAGCTCTTGGCGTCAAGCAGCCGGTCCTGTGCATCGTCGGCGACGGATGCCTCGAAATGTCACTGGGTGAACTGGCGACCCTTCGCGACTTGAATCTTCCGGTCGTCATTGCGGTGCTTGTCGACGGGAGTCTCAATCTCATAGCGATGAAGCAAAACCAGCAGGCCCTTACGCGCGCGGGCGTCGACTTCGGCGTGACGGACTTTGCCGCTGTCGCGCGCGCAATGGGCGGATATGGCGCCACCATTTGTGATCGCGAAACGCTCGAACAGGAAACACGTGCGGCCTTCGCGCGTGACGGCTTCACAATTCTCGCCTGTCAGATTGATCGCGACTCTTATCGGGGCGCATTTTAATGAGCGCCACGCCAGCAGAACAGGTAAAACGCCCCCGCGACGAACGACTGGATCTGTTTCGTGGCATCACGATGCTCATCATTTTCGTCGCGCATATGCCCGGCAACAGCTGGAACAATTATATCCCGGCGCGTTTTGGTTTCTCGTCTGGAACGGAGCTGTTTGTCTTTTGCTCAGGCATCGCGAGTTCGCTTGCATTCGGGTCTGTGTTCGTCAAACGTGGAATGTGGCTGGGAAGCGTGCGTATCGCTCACCGCATCTGGCAAGTGTACTGGGCGCATATCGGTCTGGTAGTCACAATTATCGCGACCATTGCGTTTCTGGACAGCCGCTTCGATCTGAAGCTTGTCTCGGAACAGTTTGCGCCGCTCCTGACTGATCCCGCCAGAGCGCTGATGTCGCTCGTGACCCTAACCTGGCTGCCCGACTACCTCGACATTTTGCCGATGTATATCGTTATTTTGTCGCTCGTGCCCGTGATGATGGGCCTCAGGCAAGTTCACCCTGCGCTGCCGTTCCTGCTCTGCGCGCTTCTTTATACGTTCGTGTGGACGTCGAATCTTAATCTGCCCGGAAATCCCTGGACGGGCGAAGGCTGGTTTTTAAATCC
>CANMLK010000058.1 GCA_947498445.1 Beijerinckiaceae bacterium | reverse complement strand
TTACCGTCATCCTCAAAGTCACAAGAGCACACGACCAGATAGCCGATGTCGGCGTGGCGCAACGAGAAATCCCAGCCATGATCTTCAGGCCAGGGATCGACCGCGCCGAACCCGTCTTCACGCAAGGCGGCGGATAACCAGTTGGCAAGTTCGTCGCCGCCGATCAGATCGTTGACCCCGCCCCGCGGCGCTATCCCGGTGAAACGATCCGTTTTAACTTCAAAAACGACGTGCAAAGGAGCCCCCTTTTACGCCGCCTGCTGCATGGGGCCGCGCGCCCGGTAGGATAACGCCTCTGCAAGGTGCGCGCGTGACACTTTGGGCGAAGCGTCAAGATCGGCAAGCGTGCGCGCAAGTTTCAGGACGCGATGAAAGCCGCGGGCCGTAAGCTTCATCCGGTCGGCCGCTTCACGAAGCAACGCCGTGCCGGAGGCGTCGAGCTCCGCGACCGTCTCGATGACATTCGACGGCGCAGCAGAATTCGACGTGACGTGCGGCAGGCCAATGGCGGCGTAACGGCGCGCCTGAATTTGGCGCGCGGCCAGAACACGCGCCGCAACTTCTGCCGAGCCTTCGCGCGGGGGTGGCAGGATGAGGTCCGCCGCACTCACCGCCGGCACTTCGATACTGAGGTCGAAACGGTCTAGCAGCGGGCCGGACATGCGCGCCTGATACGTCGCCATGCAGCGATCGTTGGGCATGCGCCGGCAGGAATAGCCGGGGTCCGTCGCGTGGCCGCAACGACAGGGATTCATGGCCGCGACGAGCTGGAAGCGTGCGGGATAAACCACGCGATGATGCACCCGCGCGATGGCGACCTCGCCCGTCTCCAGCGGCTGGCGCAGCGAATCGAGCGCGGGCGCGGAGAATTCCGGAAATTCGTCGAGGAAAAGCACGCCATTGTGAGCCAGCGAAACTTCGCCGGGCCGCGCGTTGGTTCCGCCGCCCACAAGCGCGGGCATCGAGGCCGAATGATGGGGCGCGCGGAACGGCCTGCGGTCGGTGAGTTCGCCCCCGGCCAGCGCGCCCGCGACCGAATGGATCATCGACACTTCAAGGAGTTCGCGCGGGGACAGCGGCGGCAGGATTGAGGGCAGGCGCGCCGCCAGCATGGACTTGCCGGAGCCCGGCGGCCCGCTCATGAGCAAATTGTGCCCTCCGGCGGCGGCGATTTCGAGCGCGCGCTTGGCGCTCTCCTGCCCCTTGATGTCGCGCAGGTCCGGCATTGGGCCGCCGGATGTGCGCATGGCTGGCTTAGGGCGCGCCATGACCTGCGTCCCGCGCACATGATTGGCGAGCTGAATGAGGGAGCGCGGCGCCAGAATTTCGATGTCCGAAGAGGCCCATGCAGCCTCGGGCCCGCAGGCGAAGGGACAGATGAGCCCGTGGCCGCGCGCGTTGGCGGCGACCGCCGCCGGCAGGACGCCCGCGACCGTGGTGATCGCGCCGTCGAGCGCAAGTTCGCCCAGAATTGTAAAATTCGACAGGGCGTCCGCCGGAATTGCGCCGATGGCGGCCATCACAGCCAGCGCAATGGGCAGGTCGTAATGGCTGCCCTCCTTGGGCACGTGGGCGGGCGCGAGGTTGACCGTGATTTTCTTGGCCGGCAGCGCGAGGCCCGAGGCGTTCAACGCGGCGCGCACCCGCTCGCGAGATTCGCCAACCGCCTTGTCGGCGAGCCCGACGATGGCGAAGCCGACCGTCCAGCCAGATATCTGCACCTAGACATCGACAGGCCGAGCCTCGATCCCCTCGAACGCCACTGTCGCTACGCGCACTACCATGCCGAGGCCCCCTGGAAGAACTTCCAGCGTAGCTCAGGCCAGCGTCGCATGCAAGAACATTAAGGGAACATCAGTGGGTCTGGGCCACTAATTCCCGCCGCCGTCCTGCAAGGCCTTCTGCATGATGACGGAATCCAGCCAGCGGCCGAACTTGAAACCGACGCTGGGGAGCGTGCCGATGTGGCGGAAGCCCAGCGCAGCATGCAGGCCGATCGAGCCATGGTTCTGGCTGTCGCCAATCACGGCGATCATCTGCCGGAAGCCGCCCGCCTGCGCTCGCGCGAGAATTTCGTGCAGCAGGGCGCGACCAAGGCCGCGGCGCGCGTGAGACGGCGCAATATAAACAGCGTCCTCGAGCGTGAAACGATAGGCGCTGCGGTCGCGATGAAGGTCTGCATAGGCATAGCCTGTAATGGCGCCGTCCATCTGCCCCACGAGCCACGGCAAACCACGCGACTTCACGAGATCGAAGCGCGCCAGCATCGTTTCAAGCGAGGGCGGCGTTTCCTCAAAGGAGCCGACGCCATGCAGGACATGATGCGCGTAGATCCGCTGGATGGCGGGCAGATCATCGGGCGCTGCGTCACGGATCAGCATGTTTCCTCACTTGTGCTCGCGCAACTCATGTCCCCCGGGGTTTGGCGCGCGTTGTCGGTATCGCAGCGGCGGGATCGTCGGGCCACAGATGCCGCGGGTAGCGTCCCTTCATGTCGGATTTTACAGCAGCCCATGATCCGCGCCAGAAGCCGGGCAAATCTTTCGTGATCTGGATCGGCCGATGGGCGGGCGACAACAGATGCAAAGTGAGGGGCGCGCGTCCGCCCGCAAGGACCGGGTGTTTTGCGAGGCCGTACAATTCCTGCACGCGAATGGCTATCACGGGCGCGCCGTCGGATTCATAATCAACCGCGACGCTGGAGCCGGTCGGCGCTGCAAAATGCGTGGGGGCCTCGATGTCGAGCTTGCGTTGCAAATCCCATGGCAAAAGCGCCGACAGCGCCTTGTCGAGATCATCCGCATTGATGGCGGCGAGCGAGGTGCGGCCTTCGATGTAGGGGGCAAGCCAATCAGCAGGGCTGCTTGCAAGCGCGAGGTCGGACACATCGGGCCAGGGATTCTCGTCGTTATCACTGGCTTGCGCATTGCGCAAAAACATGACGCGGTCTCGCCATTGCTTCTGCGCCTTTGTCCACGGCAGGCGATCAATCCCCAGAGACGCTATTCCCTGCGCCAGCGCGATTGCGGCAGCTGCGCTTGTGGCTGATAAGGGCTGGCGCGCAAGGACAATCGCGCCAAGCCTGCGCACATTGGCCGCCTTCACCGATGCGCTGGCGCGATCAAAGATCATCTCGGCGCTGGACACGATATCGGCGCCGGCGGCTTGCTCCACATCGGCAAGGCTCATGGGCGCAGCGGCGAGAATTCGCGCGGAGGACGCGCGGCCGACGATTTCAGCGACCGCGAGATATGGCTCGCGGGCCAGCGCGTGGTGGGCCTCCACCGAAGCCGCGCGACCGTTCGCCATGAGAAATTCCCCCGGTGCCCCGCGCGCCTTGGCGATGCGGTCGGGCCAGGCGAGCGCCAGCAACGCGCCCGCGCCTTCCGCGTCTGTATGTGCCTGCGCAACGCCGGTCGCCTGCACAGCCTGCTGCGCCCAATTGCGGGCCATGCGCCGCGCGCTTTCGGCCCGCTGCGAACGCTCGCGGCGGAAACGACGCACGCGCTCGCACACATCGACCTCGTTGGCGCCCAGACCGCGTTCGACGATCACGGCGCCAATGTCGGCGGCCAGTCCTGCCGCGCCAACGCGGGCGGCGTCCACAACCATGCGCGCGAGGCGCGGCGGGAGGGCGAGCGCGCGGATGGCGCGGCCCTCGTCGGTAATGGCGCCTTCACCATCCAGCGCGCCGAGGCGATTGAGCAGCGCGCGGGCCTCCGCCACCGCCGGAGCGGGCGGCGGATCGAGCCACAGCAACGATGCAGGATCGCGTGCGCCCCACGCAGCAAGATCGAGCAGCAGCGAAGAGAGATCAGCGGAGAGGATTTCGGGCGCAGAATAGGCGGGGAGCGAGCCCGTCGCCGCCTCTTCCCACAAGCGATAACAAACGCCCGGTTCCGTGCGGCCAGCGCGGCCCCGGCGCTGGTCGGCGGCGGCGCGTGAAGCGCGCACAGTTTCCAGTCGCGTGAGGCCGATATCCGGCTCGTAGCGGGGCTCTCGCGACAGCCCCGAATCAACGACGACGCGCACGCCTTCAATCGTGAGGGACGTTTCGGCGATGGAGGTCGCCAGCACCACCTTGCGCCGCCCTTTGACGGAAGGCGCGACGGCGCGATCCTGCTCGGCCCGATCCATCGCTCCATAAAGGGGGGCGATATCCACAGACGGATCGCGCGCACGCTCACGCAAACGCTCGGCGCAGCGCAATATTTCGCCCTGCCCGGGCAGGAACGCCAGAATGGAGCCTGTTTCCTCATCCAGCGCCCGCAAAACGGTGCGCGTGATGGCTTCGGCGGGGTCTTCGCCAGCGTTACGACCGACATAACGGGTTTCAACCGGGTAGGCCCGGCCCTCGCTCTCGATCAGAGGCGCGTCCCCCAGCAGGGCGCGCACGCGGGCGCCGTCCAGCGTCGCGGACATGACGAGGATGCGCAGATCCTCCCGCAGGCCCGCCTGCGCGTCCAGCGCCAGCGCAAGGCCCATGTCAGCGTCGAGCGAGCGCTCGTGGAATTCGTCGAACAGAACGGCGGAGACGCCGTCGAGCGAGGGGTCATCAAGGATCATCCGGGCGAAAACGCCCTCGGTGACGACCTCAATGCGGGTGCGGGCGGAGACGCGGGATTCGAGGCGCACGCGCAGGCCAACGACGCCGCCCACCTTGTCCCTCAGCGTATCGGCCATTCGCTCGGCGGCCGCGCGGGCGGCGAGGCGCCGAGGCTCCAGCACGATGATCCGCCCACCCGCGATAAACGGCTGATCCAGAAGGGCCAGCGGCACGCGCGTCGTCTTGCCCGCGCCCGGCGGCGCCACGAGCACGGCCCGGGGGCAGGCGGCGAGCGCCGCCAGCAGGGCGGGAAGCGCCTCATCGATTGGCAAGGGTTGGTCAAACATCATATACGCTGAGTGGCAAAGCCCCGCGCCCACTGCAAGGCTAATCGCATCAGGATGCAGGAACAGCAGAGCTGACTTTCCGCCCCGTTGTGCAGCGCACGCAAAGGGAGTATAGCCCTGCGCCGCGTGGACCGTTCAAACGCTCACGCCCGGCGGCCTGCGCTAAATGCGCCGAAGACCGCAGGGGGCTAACCAGGCTCACCCATGCTTTCGGATCAAGCTACCCAGGCAGCTGGCGACGCCAACGGCGCGCACCAACCCAGCCCGGGACACGGCCGCAGCGGAACGATCGCATTGGCGTTCGCCTCTGTTGGCGTTGTGTGCGGCGATATCGGCACCAGCCCGCTTTACGCGCTTCGCGAAGCGCTCTCCCACGCTGCGGTGGGCGGCGTGGTCAGCGACGGCGAAGTCATCGGCATCGTCTCTTTGCTGATTTGGGCGATCTTCGTGGTCGTCACGGTGAAGTATATTTTCTTCGTGCTTCAGGCCGACAACCGCGGCGAAGGCGGGACGTTGGCGTTGATGGCGCTTGCGCAGAAAGCCTTCGGTCGCCGCAGCACGTTCATTTTTGTCCTTGGCATCATTGGCGCGGCGTTGTTCACCGGCGACGCCATGATCACGCCGGCGATTTCTGTTCTTTCAGCCGTCGAGGGGTTGAAACTCGTTACACCGCTGTTTGAGCCTTATGTGATCAGCATCACGCTGGCGATCCTCATACCGTTGTTCATGGTGCAGCGGTTTGGCACAGCGGGCGTGGCGCGCTGGTTTGGCCCTATCATGCTCGTGTGGTTTCTGGTGCTCGGCGCCCTCGGTCTCCTGAATATTGGCAACGAGCTACAGATTCTTCACGCCTTCAATCCGGTGTACGCCCTCACTTTCCTGTTCTCGCATGGCGTCATCAGCTTCATCGTTCTGGGCGCAGTGTTCCTGGCGGTCACGGGTGCGGAAGCGCTTTACGCAGATATGGGCCATTTTGGCCGCGACCCAATCCGAATCGCATGGCTCGCCCTCGTCTTTCCTGCCTTGATCCTCAATTATCTTGGCCAGGGCGCGCTCATCCTGTCCGACCGCACGGCGCTGAGTAATCCTTTCTTCCTGCTGGCGCCGGGCTGGGCGCTTCTGCCGCTGGTCATTCTGGCGACCGTCGCCACCGTCATTGCGAGCCAGGCGACCATTACCGGCGCGTTCTCGCTGGCGCGGCAGGCCATTCAACTGGGGCTTCTGCCGCGGCTTGACGTGCAGCACACGTCCGACACGCAGGAAGGTCAGATCTTCATTCCGCGCGTTAACCGCATCCTGCTTATCGGCGTTATCCTGCTTGTATTGACGTTCCGCACATCATCGAACCTGGCTTCGGCCTATGGCATCGCGGTGACAGCGTCGATGCTGGTGGACTCGCTCTTACTCTTCTTCGTCGTCTGGAAGATGTGGCGTTGGCCCATGTGGGGCTCTGCCCTTTTCGTGTCGCTTTTCCTCAGCATTGAAGTGGCGTTCTTCACATCCAACCTGCTCAAGCTGTTCGACGGCGGCTATGTGCCGGTGCTGATCGGGGCGGCGATGGTCGCCATCATGTGGACATGGAACAGAGGCACGCGGCTACTGGAGTTAAAGACCCACAAAGACTCGATTCCGACGCGCAATCTGATCCGTATGCTGGAGAAGTCCAAGCCGACGCGCGTGCCGGGCACGGCGATCTTCCTGACAAGCGACCCGGAAGTGGCGCCCGCTGCGCTAATGCACAACCTGAAGCACAACAAGGTGCTGCATGAGCGCATCATTCTCGTGTCTGTACGCACCGAGGAAGTGCCGCGCGTTTCGCCATCGGCGCGGTGCGAAACAGAAAAACTTTCCGATGATTTCACGCGTATCACACTGCACTTTGGCTTCATGGAAAGCCCGCGCGTGCCCGCTGCGCTTGCGTCACTTCGCAAGAGCGGACTCAAGTTCGACATTATGACGACGTCGTTTTTTCTCGGCCGCCGGACGCTGAAGGCCTCACCTTCATCTGGGATGCCGAAATGGCAGGATGGGCTCTACATCGCCCTTTCGCGACAAGCGACAAACGCCACGGACTTTTTCGCCATCCCGTCAGACCGCGTGGTTGAACTCGGCGCGCAAGTGACAATCTAGCGCGATCCTCTCACCGCTTACGCGGGACCAGACATGATTCGAGCATACGTCGCCTTTATGCTTCTGGTTTCGAGCGGAATCTCGATCGCGTCGCTGTTCCGAAGGATTCCGCTGGCTGTCGTGATCGCCTTCCCGATGGGCGCAGGGCTTTTCAGTTTTTCGATGTTTGTCGCGTTTGCCTTGAGCGCGCTGAACGTCCCGACGGAGCAAACGCCGGGACTTCTTGCGGCTGGTGGATTTGTCCTGCTGGCGGCGCTCAATCTGGGCGCCGCCGTCCGCGCAATTATCCGCCGACGTTGAAGGCCGCCAGCGCCGCCATATTGACGATGTCCGTATCGCGCGCGCCCAGCGGCACGAATTGCACAGGCTTGTCGAGACCAACGATTATCGGCCCAAGCACTGTCGCGCCGCCCAGCTCCTGCAGCATTTTTGTGGAGATGGACGCGGAGTGGAACGCCGGCATGACAAGCACGTTCGCCGTATCCTTGAGGCGGCAAAATGGATAAGCCGCCATCGCGTCCTTGTTGAGGGCGACGTCGGCGGCCATCTCACCGTCGTACTCAAAGTCGACGCGTTTCTGGTCGAGAATGCGCACCGCCTCCTGCACACGCGCCGAGCGCTCGCCGCGCGGATGCCCGAACGTGGCGAAGGCGAGAAGCGCAACGCGCGGCTCGTAGCCAAGACGCCGCGACACGCCGGCAGCTTCAATCGCGATCTGCGCAATCTCTTCCGCCGTGGGCATTTCCGTGATCGCCGTGTCGGCTACCAGCACGGTGCGGCCGCGCGCGATGACAAGCGAAGCGCCAATCAGGCGATGTCCGGGCCTCGGGTCTATCACGCGGCGCACATCTTCAAGCGCGATGGAGAAGTTGCGCGTAACACCTGTCACCATGGCGTCCGCATCGCCCAGCGCCACCATCGCGGCGGCGAAATTGTTGCGATCCGTGTTGATGAGACGCACGCAGTCGCGCCAGAGATAACCCTGCCGCTGAAGCTTTTCGTAAAGGTAATCGGTATAGGCGGCGTTGCGCTGGGACAGGCGCGCGTTGGCGATGGTGATGCCGGAAATGTCGATGCCCAATGTTTGCGCCGACGTCTGGATGCGGTCCTCGTAACCCACCAGAATCGCCGAGCCCAGCCCCTGATTGACGAAAGAGACTGCGGCTCGGATGACCTGCTCTTCCTCGCCCTCCGCGAAGACGACGCGCTTTGGATATCGCCGCACACGCTGGAAGATCATCTGCAGCGCCCCCGCGACAGGATCACGGCGCGCGGACAGGCTTTCGCGATAGGCCTTCATGTCGGCGATAGGCTTGCGCGCGACGCCCGACTCCATCGCTGCGGCGGCGACAGCGGACGGCACGACGCTGATGAGGCGCGGATCAAACGGGGCGGGAATGATGTATTCGCGCCCGAAACGCGGGCGCGCGCCCTCATAGGCTGCAGCCACTTCGTCGGGCACGTCTTCCTGCGCGAGTTCGGCCAGCGCCTTCACGGCGGCTAGCTTCATCTCGAGGTTGATCGTGGTCGCGCGCACATCAAGCGCGCCGCGAAAGATATAGGGAAAACCCAGGACGTTGTTGACCTGATTTGGATAGTCGGAGCGGCCTGTCGCCATGATGACGTCATCGCGCACCTCGTGCGCTTCTTCAGGCGTGATCTCGGGGTCTGGATTGGCCATCGCGAAGATGATCGGGTCTTTCGCCATTGAGGCGACCATGTCGGGCGTCAGCGCGCCTTTCACGGACAGGCCAAAGAAGATGTCGGCGTCGACCATAGCTTCGGCCAGCGTGCGGCGATCCGTGACGACGGCGTGCGCCGACTTCCACTGGTTCATGCCTTCTGTACGGCCCTGATAGACCACGCCTTTCGTGTCGCACAGGATGATGTTCTCGGGCGCGAAACCGAGACCCTTGATAAGATCGAGGCAGGCGATGCCTGCGGCGCCGGCGCCGTTACAAACGAGTTTGGTCTTGGCGATGTCGCGGCCGGTGAGCTTCAGCGCGTTGAGAATGCCCGCTGACGCAATGATCGCGGTGCCATGCTGGTCGTCGTGAAAGACGGGAATGTCCATCAGCTCGCGCAGGCGCTGCTCGATGATGAAACATTCTGGCGCGCGGATATCCTCGAGGTTGATGCCACCAAATGTGGGGCCGAGGTATTTGACCGCGTTGATGAACTCGTCCGGGTCTTCGGTGTCGACTTCCAGATCGATGGAATCGATGTCGGCGAAGCGCTTGAACAGCACCGCCTTGCCTTCCATCACAGGCTTGGAGGCCAGGGCCCCAAGATTGCCGAGGCCGAGAATCGCGGTGCCGTTGGTGATGACCGCGACAAGATTGCCTTTTGATGTGTAGTCGTAGGCGGTGGACGGATCAGCGGCGATCGCCTTTACCGGAACGGCCACGCCGGGCGAATAGGCCAGCGACAGGTCGCGCTGCGTCGCCATCGGCTTGCTGGAGATGATCTCGATCTTCCCAGGGCGCCCGCGCGTATGAAATTGCAGCGCTTCCTGATCGGTAATCGTCGCTCGCTTGGGTCTCTTTGTGATCTCGGACATTCAGCAGCCTGCTCCCCTGGGTCACTCCATGCTCGCCTCTGGCGATTGCGAACACGGCTGAACATACATTTTCTTGGGCGACGCGCGTGAAGCGCCGCCGATTGCTTACGCGCCTGCCATCAGGGCCAGCGCACGCGCGGCGGCATCGAAGAGAGGATTGATTCCACATTGCCACCGGTCTTCAAGCCGAAAATCGTGCCGCGATCGTAGAGCAGGTTGAATTCGACATAGCGCCCGCGACGGACCAATTGCTCCTCGCGATCGGCAGGCGACCACACATGCCCGAAGTTGCGCTTCACAAGCGCGGGATAAACGCCGAGGAAGGCGTCGCCCACGTCGCGCGTGAAGGCGAAGTCCGCGTCCCAGTGGGAATTGTTCTTGTCGCCGCCGCTGTTCAGCCAGTCATAGAAAATGCCGCCGATGCCGCGCGGCTCATTGCGGTGCTTGAGGTGAAAATATTCATCGCACCACGCTTTGAGCTTGGGATAATCGACAACCGGGCTGTGGCGCTCGCACGCGGCGCGCAAGGCCGCGTGAAAATCGATACTGTCCGCGTAATCCTGCACCCGGAAGCGATCAAGCACCGGCGTCAGGTCCGCGCCGCCGCCAAACCACGCTTTCGATGTCACCACGAAGCGCGTGTTCATATGAACGGCGGGTACGTTCGGGTTCCAGGGATGGATGATGAGTGAAACGCCGGACGCCCAGAAGCGGGGATCTTCCTCTGCGCCGGGAATCTGCTTGGCGAATTCGGGCGCAAACGTGCCATGAACGGTCGAGGCGTGGACGCCCGCCTTCTCGAACACGCGGCCGCTCAGCATCGCCATCGTGCCGCCGCCGCCGGGCGCGCCGGTGTGGTCGGCCCGGGTCCAGGGTTTGCGGGTGAAGCGGCCGGGCGCATCGGGCGCCTCCGGGTCAAACGGGCCCGGGCACAGATCTTCGATGGACTCAAGAGCGGCGATAATCCGAGCCTGAAGGGCTTCGAACCAAGCGCGGGCGGCAGCCTTGCGCTCCTCCAGACGGGTCCCGTCAATCGTCTCAGTGGAATTCACGGGGCAGGCTCCGGGTCGTCGACATCAAGATGGGGCTGCATGCTAACCGGGACGACGCCTGTGGGCCAGCGCGCGATTAGTCCATCGCGCAATCGCGCCAAAGCGGGTAAAAGTGCGCCTCCGCCTTGAGGATCGACCCTTGACCACGCCCGACGCTTTCGCCATCGCCCGAGACCTTATCCGCTGCCCATCGGTGACGCCCGACGACGGGGGCGCGCTTGGCCATATCCAGAAATTGCTGGACGGCGCGGGCTTCGAGACGCATCGCATCAGGTTTTCGCAGGACGGCTACCCCGACATCGACAATCTGTACGCCCGCATTGCCGGAAAGCCAGACCCCGCCGGCGCAGGCCCCAGCCTGATGTTCGCCGGTCATACCGATGTGGTGCCGCCGGGCGATTCCGCTCACTGGCGCTTTGACCCCTTCTCCGGCGAAATCGCCGACGAGATGCTGTGGGGGCGCGGCGCCGTCGACATGAAGGGCGGACTGGCGGCGGCTATTGCCGCAACGCTGGCCTATGTCGAAAAGAAGGGCGCGCCCCGAGGCTCCATTTCCTTCCTCATCACCGGCGACGAGGAAGGCCCGGCCGTCAACGGCACCATCAAGCTGCTGGAGTGGGCGCACGCGCGCGGCGCGCTCTTCGATCATTGCATCCTGCCGGAACCGACCAACCCGGACGCGCTTGGAGACATGATCAAGATTGGTCGGCGCGGCTCGCTTTCAGGCGCGATCACTGTTGCGGGCAAGCAGGGTCATGTCGGTTATCCGCATCTGGCCGACAATCCGGTTCATCACATCGTGCGGCTGGCAAGCGCCCTGCTGGCGAGCCCGCTCGATAGCGGCACGGCGCATTTCGACGCCTCGAACCTGGAAATCACCTCCATCGACACCGGCAATCTCGCGGTCAACGTCATCCCGGCCAGCGCCAGAGCGCAATTCAACATTCGCTTCAATGACTTGTGGACGCCCGAAACGCTCGCGAACGAAATCCGCGACCGGCTGGCGAATGCGGCGAACGGCGCGCGTTACGAGGTCGCCTTCCAGCCGACTAACGCATTGGCGTTTCTCACAAAGCCCGGCCCTTTCGTCGAGACGCTGTCTGCGGCGATAGAGGCCCACACCGGGCGGCGCCCGGCACTTTCCACCACCGGCGGCACGTCCGACGCCCGCTTCATCTGCCGCTACGGCGAAGTGCTGGAGTTCGGGCTCGTGGGCCAGACCATGCACGCCGTGGATGAGCGCACGTCCATTGCCGACCTGCACAAACTTTCGGCTATTTTCGGTCAGGTGCTTGAAGGCTATTTCGCCGACTAGACGAGCGGCGCCAAGAATTGCTGCGCTGCAACGCCCGCTGCGATATATGTGGCGCATCATATGCAGGACTTCGTCATGGCCCGGCTTTCAACACACGTTCTGGACACCCATTCCGGCAAGCCTGCAGAAGGCGTGACGATCGATCTGTATGCGCTCAGCAACGGCGCCGAGCGGCTGATCAAGACAGAGGTCACCAATGCGGACGGGCGCACCAATGCGCCGCTGTTGACGGGCGACGACTATCGGCCCGGCGTTTATGAGCTGCGTTTCCATATGGGGGATTATTTTCGCGCCCGGGGCGTGGACCTGCCGGACCCGCCGTTCGTGGATATAGCGCCGATCCGTTTCGGCATGGCTGACGCCGATGGGCATTATCATGTGCCGCTGCTGGCCTCGCCGTGGGCTTATTCCACCTACCGGGGATCGTGATGAACGACTATCCGCGCGATCTTGTCGGCTATGGGCGCAACCCGCCTCATCCGCGCTGGCCAAATGACGCCCGTATCGCCGTTCAATTCGTCGTCAACTACGAGGAAGGCGGTGAGAACAACATTCTGCATGGCGACGCAGCGTCCGAAGCGTTCCTTTCCGAAATCGTCGGCGCCGCAGCGTGGCCGGGCCAGCGCCACATGAACATGGAATCGATTTACGAATACGGCTCCCGCGCCGGCTTCTGGCGCGTGCATCGCCTGTTCACCGAACGCGCCATGCCTGTGACCGTGTTTGGCGTCGCCACAGCGCTGGCCCGCAATCCTGAGACTGTGGCGGCGATGCAGGAAGCCGGATGGGAAATCGCGACCCACGGCCTCAAGTGGATCGACTACAAGGACTTCAGCATTGGGGACGAGCGCACCCACATCGCCGAGGCGGTGCGCATCCAGACCGAGGTCACCGGCGCGCGCCCGCTGGGCCTGTATCAGGGTCGCACATCGGAGCAAACACTTGAGTTGACCATGGAGGACGGCGGCTTTCTCTATTCCGCCGATTCCTATGCGGACGAATTGCCATACTGGGTGGAAGGTTCGTACGGGCCTCACCTCATCGTGCCTTACACGCTTGACGCCAACGACATGCGCTTCGCCACGCCGCAGGGCTTCAACAGTGGCGACCAGTTTTTTTCGTACCTCAAGGATTCCTTCGACGTGCTCTACGCCGAAGGCGAGCGCGCGCCCAAAATGATGTCCATTGGCCTGCATTGCAGACTGGTGGGGCGGCCGGGCCGCGCGGCGGCGCTGGCGCGTTTTCTGGACTATGTGCAGAGTCACGAACACGCATGGGTGGCTACCCGCCTCGACATTGCGCGCCATTGGGTCAGGCGTCATCCGCCAAAAGGCGGGTATCACCCCAGCCGCATGTCCCCCGCGCTTTTTGTCGAAGCGTTCGGCGATATTTTTGAACACACGCCGCAGATCGCGGCGCGCGCCTGGGACCAAGGCTTTACAGGTGCGCAGGACACAGCGTCGGGCCTTCACGCCGCGCTGGTCGAACAAATGCGCGCGATGACGCGCGATGAAAAACACGCGCTTATTATGGCCCATCCTGATCTGGCCGGACGGCTTGCGCTCGCAAAAAAATTGACCGCCGACTCCCTGAAAGAGCAAGGCTCAGCAGGGCTTGATCGCCTGACGCCTGACGAGCTGAAACGCTTCACGGACCTCAACGACGCCTACAAGGCGCGCTTCGGTTTTCCCTTCATCATGGCCGTGAAGGGCGCCTCGAAAGAGGCCATCATGGCGGCGTTCGAAAGGCGCATCGCCAACGAACCGGAGGCGGAATTTGCAGAGGCGCTGACGCAGATCGAAAAAATCGCCGCGCTGCGTCTGGCTGACAGGTTGCCGCCATGACGAGCGGCGCCGCGCGGGTCGTTGCGCGTCTTAAAAAATTGAACGAGGCGAGCGACGCAGAGGGCGCCCTTACCCGCCTCACGCTTTCGCCCGCCCACGCCCGCGCCGCCGGCATGGTGAAACGCTGGATGGAAGCAGCGGGTCTTGCGGTGCGTCTGGATGCTGTGGGCAATGTCGTGGGCCGTCGCGAAGCAGCCATGCCGGACGCAAGGACGCTCATCATCGGCTCGCATATCGACACGGTGCGCAACGCGGGCAGTTTTGATGGAAACCTCGGCGTCATTCTCGGCATTGAGGCCTGCGCGCATGTGATGGACAAGCCGCTGCCCTACGCCATCGAGGTCGTGGCGTTTGGCGATGAGGAGGGCGTGCGCTTCCCAACCTCGCTGACAGGATCGCGCGCCCTCGCAGGCACATTCGACCCCGCGTCTCTTTCAAGCGTTGATGAAAAAGGCGTGTCTCGCCGCGACGCGTTGCTGGCGTTTGGCTGCGATCCTTCGCGCGCGCAGGACGAAGCGCGCGATCCCGCACGCACGCTGGGCTACATTGAATTGCACATCGAGCAAGGACCGGTTCTGGAAATCAACAAGCTGGCGCTGGGCCTCGTCACCGCCATCAACGGCGGCAGCCGCGGCGAAATCACCATTGAAGGCGCGGCCGGTCATGCAGGCACGTTGCCCATGAACATGCGCAAGGATGCGCTTGCGGCAGCGGCGGAAATCGTGCTCGCCATCGAACAGATCGGAAAGAGTGGCGCTGAACTTGTCGCCACAGTGGGGCGTATCGAGGTGCCCAACGGCGCCGTCAATGTCGTCCCGGGCCGCACGCGCCTCTCGGTTGACGTGCGTTCGCCGCGCGATGAAGAGCGCATGCGCGCGCTCGCCGACATTCGCGCCGCAATCACGCGCATCGCGACCGCTCGCGGCGTGAAGGCGGATCTCAACATCACCTACGACATGCCTGCCGCGCCCTGCGACAAGACTCTCTCAACAGCTTTCGCGCGCTCGTTTGAACGCTGCGACCATCCGCTGTTTCGCCTGGCCAGCGGCGCGGGTCATGACGCGATGTCATTTCGCGAGCGCATTCCCCAAGCCATGGTGTTCGTGCGCTGCCGCGGCGGCGTCAGCCACAGGCCTGAAGAATACGCCGCGCCCGCCGACATTGCGGCAGCGCTGGCTGTGCTGGAAGACTTTCTCGAGACAATCGGAGCTAACCAATGAGTGTCGTCATCGATGGCGCGAGCCTCACGGGCGCGGACGTCATGCGCGTCGTCCGCCGCGACGCCTCGGGCGCCTTCGCCAAGGTGTCGCTTGATGCAGGCGCTCGTCAGCGCGTGATGGCGACGCGCGCCTGGCTCGACGCGAATTTCATGAATGACGAAGCTCCGCTGATGTATTCGTTCAACACGGGCGTTGGCCTTTTCAAGGATCAGCGCGTGCTGATGAAGGACATGGTCGAGTATCAGACCAAGTCTGTTTACGCGCATGCGACGGGGGTTGGCGAACCCTTTTGCGAAGACGTAGCGCGCGCGACGATGTTGCTGCGCGCCAACGCCTTTGCGTCAAACTACTCAGGGCCGCGCGTCGAGCTTCTTGATCGGTTGATCGATTGCTTGAACGCGGGCGTCACGCCGGTTATTCCGCAGAAGGGGTCTGTCGGCGCCTCGGGCGATCTGGCGCCGCTAGCGCATATGTCGGGCGCTGTTTGCGGCTTTGCGGAAGCTGAAATGTTCTGGCAGGGCAAGCGGATGCCTGCGCGCGAGGCGCTTGCTGCAGCTGGCCTTTCGCCAACCTTCGATCTCTCGGCAAAAGATGCGTCCTGCCTCATCAACGGATCGACCGTATCGCTGGCGCTCGCCGTGCTTGCGGTGGAAGATTCGCGCCGCATCCTGAAAGCGGCGGACGTTGCGCTGGCGATGTCGCTTGAATGTCTGCGTGGCGAACGCACGGCGTTTGAGGCGCGCATTCATGCAGCGCGGCCCCATGCGGGACAGGCCTCCACCGCCCGCAATGTGTTGCGCATGATTGAGGGCTCGAAGCGCTGTTCGGAGCCAGCGCGTCATGTTGTGTTTCCCGATGAAAACCGTGACCCTGCAAAGCCGCCCGCACCACGCGTGCAGGATGTTTATTCGCTACGCTGCGGCCCGCAGGTGCATGGGCCGGTGCGCCAAGCCATTGATTATGTCGATGGCCTGATCAGCGTCGAAACCAATTCGGCCACGGACAATCCGCTTGTGTTCGACAACGGCGCGGGCGGGTATGAAATCCTGTCGGGCGGCCATTTCCACGGTCAGTACGTGGCGCAGGCGATGGATGTTCTGGCTATCGCGATGGCTGATCTTGGCTCAATCTGCGAACGGCGCCTGGCGCGGCTTGTCGATCCCACAATGAGCTATGGCCTGCCGCGCAATCTGCTTGCGGGACAGCGCGGACTGAACACCGGCTTCGCCACGGTGCAATGCACGATGTCGGCGCTGGTGATGGAAAACCGCACATTGTCGATGCCCGGCTCCGTCGACTCCATTCCCGGCAAATCCAACGCCGAGGATCATGTATCCAACTCCACCTGGTGCGGACGCAAGACGCGCACGATCGTGGAGAATGTCGAGCATATCGTGGCCGGCGAAATCCTCATGACCGCGCAGGCGCTGACGCTTGTCGAAGATGTGGCGAAGGACCATCCTGTGGGCTTGGGCACGCGCGCAGCGCTCGACGCTGTGCGCGAAGTGATCGCGCCGGCGCTTTCGGGCGACAGATGGTACGCCATTGAAATGGGCCAGTCGCTTGACCTTGTGCGCTCGGGCGCCGTGGTCGCCGCCGTCGAGAAGACCGTCGGCGCGCTTGATTGAGAATAATACAGAGGTTGGGGAGTAGATCATGGCGAGAGTAAACATCCAGGGCCTTCAGGTCGACGAAGAGCTTTACGCATTTGTCGAGAAGGAAGCGCTGCCCGGGTCCGGCGTTGCATCGCAAGCCTTCTGGGCCGGCTATGGCGCGATGGTGCGCGACCTTGCGCCGCGCAACGGGGCGCTGCTAGCCGAGCGCGATCGCCTGCAGGGCGAGATCGACGTATGGCATCGCGCTCGCGCCGGACGTGCGCACAACGCCGCTGAATATGAAGCCTTTTTGCGCGAGATCGGTTACCTCAAGCCTGCGCCGGGCGCTTCCGCGATCTCGACCGGCAATGTGGATGACGAGATTGCGCGCATCTGCGGCGCGCAGCTTGTCGTGCCGTCTTCCAATGCGCGTTACGCGCTCAACGCGGCCAACGCGCGCTGGGGTTCGCTCTACGACGCGCTCTACGGCACGGACGCGATTTCCGACGCTGACGGCGCCCAGCGCACGGCAAAGTACAACCCGCTGCGCGGCGCAAAGGTGATCGCGAAAGCGCGTGAGGCGCTTGATGTGGCCGCTCCCCTTGCACAGGGCTCACACGCGGATTCGACCGGCTATGCGGTTGAAGGCGGCGCGCTCGTCATCACGCTGCAGGGCGGCGCAAAGACCGGGCTGAAAGAGGCCGCGAAATTCGCCGGCTACACGGGCGAGGCCGCTGCGCCAACGACTATTTTGCTGCGCAATCACGGGCTGCATGTCGAGATCGTCATCGATCGCACCCATCCCATCGGCAAGACCGACACGGCTGGCGTGGCGGACGTGGTGATGGAGGCCGCTGTCTCCACCATCGTCGACATGGAAGATTCCGTTGCGGCTGTGGATGCGCAGGACAAGGT
>CANMLK010000057.1 GCA_947498445.1 Beijerinckiaceae bacterium | reverse complement strand
GCATCATGGCCGTCGCAGCGGCGGCCGGCGTTGTGGTAGTCCTTTTCATGGCGTTGCCTTTCTTCGTGGAATCAGCACCCCGAGCCTACCGGCTCAAGGCGGGCAACGCCGCCACCCTCCTATTTCAACATTCCTCGGGACATCCCCCTCCACGCTGTCGACTCGATCAAACGTCACTCTCTTAAAGTCAAGTCTTGGCTGGTTGACTTCGCCTGACTTGCGCGACGGACGATGACAGCTAATGTCCGATGCAACCTTGCCGAAGGGTATTAACGAAGCCTTTGGCCGAACCCTGGGGGCCAAGAATGAGCGAGCCGGTGGACCAAGTTATTGATGTGCGGGGCGTGCAGATCAAAGTTCAACAGGCCGGGTCCGGCGCGCCCCTCCTCTTTCTGCATGGCGCCGGCGGGCGAAACTGGACCGCCCTGCACCGTCGGCTCTCCAGTGACTTTCGCGTGATCGCCCCTGAACATCCCGGGTTTGGCCGCTCGCCTATCCCTGATTGGATGAACAGCGTCGGCGACCTCGCCTTCTTTTATCTCGACCTCATGGAGGCGATGGATTTGCACGGCGTCCACCTTGCGGGCCATTCGCTGGGGGGCTGGACCGCTGGCGAGATCGCAATCCGCAACACGTCGCGCCTCGCCACCCTGACGCTGATGGCGCCGGCTGGCGTCGCCGTGCCCGAGGCGCCGTTTGGCGACATCTTCCTGTGGTCGCCTGAACAGGCGACGCGCGCCCAGTTTTTCAATCAGGCGCTGGCCGAAAAGCGCCTCGCCGCGCCTGCGGACCTCGATCTTGCCCTCCACAACAAGACGGCCGTGGCGCGCCTGGCGTGGAGCCCGCGCCTGTCCAACCCGCAACTGCCCTTCTGGCTGCACCGGATAAACAAACCAACGCTGTTCGTGTGGGGCCGCGAGGATCGCATTGTTCCCTACGCGTGCGCGCAGCCCTGGCGAGCGCGCGTGCCGCATAGCCAATTGGTGACCCTTGATGAATGTGGGCACGCCATCCACAATGAGAAGCCAGACGACGCGGCGGACGCGATCATCTCGTTTCTGCAGACCGCGTCATGAAACTCTTCTTCTTTCACCTGATGCCATACGGTGATCTGGATCTGTCCTACGCGCAAAAGCATGACACCGCGTGGGTGACGCTGCCCAATTCCTATTTTGATCCAGCGCGCGGCAAGCCGACATATGATCGCTACATAAGCGAACTTGAACTTGCCGACGAGCTGGGCTTCGATGGCATTTGCGTGAACGAACATCACCAGACAGCTTACGGTTTGATGCCTACGCCGAACCTGATCGCCGCCGTGCTGGCGCGCACAACCAAACGCGCGAAAATCGCGGTGTTGGGACGCGCGCTGCCGCTCATCAACAATCCGGTGAACATTGCGGAAGAATTCGCGATGCTGGATCAGATGTCCGGCGGGCGGCTGATCGCTGGCTTTGTGCGCGGCATCGGCTCGGAATATTTCGCGTCAGCCGTGAACCCCACCTATTCGCACGAACGCTTCTACGAAGCGCACGATCTCATTTTGCAAGCATGGACGCGTGAAGGTCCGTTTCGCTTTCAGGGCAAGCATTATCAGTTCGACTACGTGAATTTGTGGCCGCGTCCCGTGCAGGCGCCGCATCCGCCGGTGTGGATTCCTTCACAGGGCAGTCGCGAGACTATCGAGTGGTGCGCAGCGGCTGCGCGTAAATACACCTATCTGCAAACCTTCTCGCCCATCGCGCTGGCGCAGAAGAATTTCGATTTGTATCGCGAAATCGCAGCGAACGACGGCTATGAAGCCAGCCCTCAACAAATGGGCTGGGCTGTGCCAACCTATGTTGCGGAAACCGACGATATCGCGCGGCGCGAATTGAAGCCGCATGTGGAAGCCTTCTTCAATCGCTTCCTGCGCATTCCCATCGAAATGCGATTGCCGCCGGGCTATTCATCCGTCGCGTCAACGAAACATCTCATCGAGACAAAGTTCGCAATGCGGTCGTCGGATCAGACGATTGATTCGCTCATCGAGCTGGGCATGGTGGTGTGCGGCTCGGCCGCCACCGTTCGCGATACATTTCTGCATCGTCAGAAAACCATGGGGTCCGGCAACCTCATCGCGATGATGCAGATCGCGACGCAGCCTGCCAAACAAACCGAGAAAAGTCTGCGGCTTTTTGCGGCGGACGTCGCGCCGCATCTGCGCAGTGTGGCGGTAGAGTGATCGGACACGCCGCGCAATTGTCGCATTGCGCGTGCATCTCGTCGCCATGAACGAGATTTCGAACGAGTCTCTGCCCAGAAAAGCGCGAACGCCGTGAAGGGGCGCGCGATCCCTGTGCTGCCGTCGCGCGACACACGTCGCACCCTGGCGTTCTATCAACGTCTCGGGTTTTCGAGCGCGGGCGCGGATGAATGGCCAGACGATTATCTTGTCTTGCGGGCGGGTGAAATCGAGCTGCATTTTTTTGCCTGGGATGATCTCGATCCGCATGCGTCAGCCGCGCTGTGCCATTTGCGCGTGCCCGACACCGATGCGCTTCATCGCCTCTGGGCGCCGCTGCATTTGCCAAGCGTTGGCGTGCCGCGCATGACGCGCGTGAACGGCACGCCCTGGGGCATGCGTCAGTTCGCGCTTGTCGATCCCGACGGCAATTGCCTGAGTTGCTGCCACATGGCGCGGGAGCTTACATCCGCAAAACCGGCTTGACGGTGAGGCCCGTTTCACTGTCGTAAAAAGCTTTTTCAAGCTCGTTGAACGCGTAGAATTTCACCAGCCGGTCGAACGGGAAACGGCCATCCATGAACCAGTCGACAAGCTGGGGAATGAACACGTCCGGATTGCTGTTGCCTTCGATAATACCGCGCACCTTGCGCCCGAGCAGCAGATGGCGCGGTGAGATCGACAATTCCGATCCATCCCACGGACTGGTGACGAATCCACATTCCCCGCGCGGCGCAAGAGAGTCGATGGCGGCGCGCATCACCGTGAGAACGCCGGTCGTATCGATGGCGTAATCAACGCCGATGGGAAGGATGGCCTTGATCTGCGCAGGCAGCGGCTCTGCCCCGCCAAGAATGACGTCATGGGCGCCAAGCTCGCGCGCAAGGTCGAGCCTGCCCTTGTGGCGATCAATCGCGATGATGCGGCCTGCGCCAGCCAAGCGCGCGGCCATGACTGCCGAAAGGCCCAGCGCGCCAACGCCGAAGATCGCTAACGTCCGGCCCGGCTTGACGCGCAGATCATTAAGCACAGCGCCTGCGCCCGTCTGCACGCCGCAGCCAAGCGGCCCCAGCAATTCCAGCGGCGCATCCTTGCGCACCTTCACCACATTTCGCTCACGCCCGACGGAATGCGTCGCAAAAGATGATTGCTGGAAGAAATCACCAAATACCTGTGAGCCGTCAGCCGCGCGTAGGTAGGATGATCCATCCGACCTCTTGCAGCCAAAACTCAACGGCAGCGCATGGTGGCAATACGCAGGCTCGGCCTCCTCGCAAGAGCGGCAACGCCCGCACGAGCCAAACGTCATCACCACATGATCGCCGGGCGCGACTTTCGTGACGCCCTGCCCCACCGCCTCCACCACGCCTGCGCCCTCGTGGCCAAGCACGACGGGACGGGGCGACATCGATTCCGGCCCGGCGGCCTTAGCGTCCGTATGACACACGCCGGTCGCCACCATGCGGACGAGCACTTCGCCGGGGCCCGGCCCTGTCAAGTCGAGGGTCTCGAACGATGGCTTCAGCGTCGCGTCGCGGAAAACGGCGGCTGTAATTTGCATACTTCCCCCCTGACGAATGTTGTCGCAAGATGGGACGCGCTTAAGCCCCGGTCAAATGGAGGGCGCGCGCAGAGGAAACAAAGGGAGCCTCCATGACACTTCTCGCTGCCGGTCTTTCCGGCCTCATTGCTCTTGCGGGCTTAACGACTCTTGGCGGCTCCGCGTCGGCGCAGACGCCCAATTGGCCGACGCAGCCCATTCGCATCGTTGTTCCCTCGGCGGCAGGCGGCACGACGGATTTTCTGGCGCGCGTCTCAGGCGAGTTTCTCAGCTCGCGGCTGGGCCAGCCTGTCATCGTTGAAAACAACACGGGCGCGGGAGGCAATGTCGGCACGTCGATGGTGGCGCGCGCTGCGCCCGATGGCCATACGTTCGGCTTCATCACGACCAACAATCTCGCGATCAACCAATTCCTGTTCAAGACGCTGCCCTATGATCCCATCAAGGATCTGACGCCCGTCGCCATCGTGGCGGAAGCGCCGCAGATTCTGGTTGTGTCGAAAAACGTCCCGGCACAAACCCTGAAAGACTTCATCGCGCTTCTCAAGGCCAAGCCCAACAGCCTCAACTACGCGTCAGCAGGGGTGGGCACCACGCCGCATCTGGCGGCTGTGCAGTTCATGCGGCTTGCCGACGTGCAGATGACGCATGTGCCCTATCGCGGCGCGGCGCCGGCCGTAACCGATCTGGCGAGCGGCCAGGTTGAAGTGTTGTCCGTCGGCGCTGCGCCCGTCGCTGGCGTGATGGAATCTGGCCACGTGCGTGCGCTTGCCGCCGCCACCAAGACGCGCATGCCTCTGCTGCCCAATCTGCCAACAGCTGCGGAAGCCGGCCTGCCGGGCTTTGAGTCCACCACATGGTTCGGGCTCGTCGCGCCCGCCAAAACGCCCGCCCACATCGTCGCGCGCGTCAATGGATTGCTGCGCGAATGGGTGACAGACCCGAAGGTGAAGGAGCGCTACGACAGGGCCTATCTCCTGCCCATGAGCATGAGCCCGGACGAACTCACCAAATTTGTCGCAGACGAAGTGGTCAAGTGGGAGAAGATCGTTGCGGCCGCCGGCGTCAAGATGGATTGAACGGCTTGGCTTGCCTCGAATCGCACGCGGCCTAAGTGCAAGGCGTGCGCTTCAAAAATGAGAATCCCGCCCGCATTGAAGACTATGCCCTGATCGGCGATTGCGAAACCGCCGCGCTGGTTTCGCGCGACGGCTCCATCGATTGGCTATGCTGGCCGCGCTTTGACAGCGGCGCGTGCTTTGCCGCGCTGCTGGGCGACCGATTCAATGGGCGGTTCCTGCTACGCCCGATGGATGCGGATGCGCGCAGCTCGCGCCGGTATCGCGACGGTTCTCTTGTGCTTGAAACTTGCTGGCGCACGCCCACCGGCGTTTTGCTTGTCACCGATTTCATGCCGTTGCGAAATGGCGCCTCGGATATTATCCGGCTGGTGCGCGGGCTTGAGGGTCGCGTCGATTTTTATGCAGAATACATTTTGCGTTTCGACTATGGCCGCATCACACCGTGGATCAACCGCATGGAGGACGGCGCGTTGCGCGCAGTGGGCGGGCCTGATTGCGTGACGCTGCGCACGAATGCGCCGATGTATCCCCGCGGGCGCATGCACGCTGCGGAGTTTTGTGTGCGCGCTGGCGATGAGTTCGCGTTTCATCTTGCGTGGACGCCTTCGCATCTGCCGCACGCCACGGCAGGCGATTATCACAAAGCGCTCGACGATACGGACGACTTCTGGAAGCAGTGGAGCGCGCGCTGCGCGAGCGCGGGGCCCTATTCGGATCTCGTCAAACGCTCGCTGATAACCCTGAAGGCGCTCACCTACGCGCCGACGGGAGGCATGGTCGCGGCGCCAACGACTTCGTTGCCTGAAGAAATCGGCGGCGAACGCAATTGGGATTATCGCTATTGCTGGCTGCGCGACGCTACTTTCACGCTGCTCGCGCTGATGGACGCGGGCTATTACGAAGAGGCCGAAGCGTGGCGCGACTGGTTGTTTCGCGCAGTTGCTGGCGATCCCGCGCAATTGCAGATCATGTATGGCATCGGCGGCGAGCGACGCTTGACCGAGGAAACTTTGGACTGGCTGCCCGGCTTCCAGCGCTCGGCGCCCGTGCGCATTGGCAACGGCGCGGCGCATCAATTGCAACTCGACGTCTTTGGCGAGGTGCTCGACTGTCTCTATCAGGGCCGTTGTGGCGGGCTGGCTGAAAGCCATCTCGACTGGCGGCTGCAACAATCGCTGCTCGACCAGCTGGATCGCGTGTGGCGCAAACCTGACGCGGGGCTGTGGGAGGTGCGCGGGCCACTGCGCCATTTCACATCATCGAAGGTGCTGGTGTGGGTGGCCTATGACCGGGCGATCAAGGCGATCGAACGGTTTGGCCTTGCGGGCGAACCAGCGCGGCTGCGCGCCGCCCGCACCCGTGTTCAGGCCGACATCCTAAAAAACGGCTTTGACCCGGAGCTGAACGCGTTCGTCCAGAGCTACGGATCAAAAGCGCTCGACGCCAGCGCGCTGCTGATCCCCCTCGTCGGCTTCCTGCCGGCCGACGACCCGCGGGTGAAAGGCACAGTGGCGGCCATCGAAAGCCGCCTGATGCGGCGCGGCTTTGTGCGGCGCTACGACACGGGCGTAACGGACGACGGCTTGTCGGGCGACGAGGGCGCGTTTCTCGCCTGCTCGTTCTGGCTCGTCGACAATTATGTGCTGGCGGGCCGGATGGATGAGGCGCGCGAGATGTTCGAGCGCCTCACGGGCGCCGCCTGCAACGATCTTGGCCTTATGGCGGAGGAATATGACCCCCGCGAAAAGCGCTTTCTGGGGAATTTCCCGCAGGCGCTGTCCCACATTGCGCTTGTCAACTCGGCTTTCAACATCGCCAGGCGCCTGAAACCAGCCGAACAGCGATCTGAAATTCGCGTTCCAGACTAAATGGTTAACGCCAGTTAACCACGATCTCGGCCGGGACCGGCCTTGACAGGAACGCGCCGCGCCCCTAATTCCACGCTCGTAGCACTTGCCTTGGGTGAGTGCTAACAAACAGGCAATCCACGGGGACCCCAAGGTCGGCGAAGCCGTCAAGGGTCCGCCAACCACAGGAAACGATCCCATGAAGTTTCGTCCCCTGCATGACCGCGTTGTGGTCAAGCGCCTCGAAGGCGAAGATAAGACCAAGGGCGGCATCATCATCCCCGATTCCGCCAAGGAAAAGCCCCAGGAAGGCGAAGTCGTTGCGGTGGGCCCCGGCGCCCGCGACGAGGCCGGAAAGCTCGTCCCGCTGGACGTGAAGGCCGGCAACCGCATCCTGTTCGGAAAATGGTCCGGCACAGAAGTGAAGATCGACGGTCAGGATCTCCTGATCATGAAGGAAAGCGACATCATGGGCATCGTGGGCTGAAGCCTGACGCTCCGTCGTTCCAGACGATCTAACCAGACACCGATTTTGGAGATTTAAAACAATGGCAGCCAAAGACGTACGTTTTTCGTCTGACGCCCGCGACAAGATGCTTCGCGGCGTGGACATCCTCGCCAACGCAGTGAAGGTCACTCTCGGCCCCAAGGGTCGTAACGTGGTGATCGACAAGTCGTTCGGCGCTCCCCGTATCACCAAGGACGGCGTCACCGTCGCCAAGGAGATCGAGCTCGAAGACAAGTTCGAGAACATGGGCGCACAGATGGTGCGTGAAGTTGCGTCAAAGACCAACGACATGGCCGGCGACGGCACCACCACCGCCACCGTTCTCGCCCAGGCCATCGTGAAGGAAGGCGCCAAGTATGTCGCCGCCGGCATGAACCCGATGGATCTGAAGCGCGGCATTGACATGGCCGTGCTTGAAGCCGTCAAGGACATCAAGAAGCGCGCCAAGAAGATTGCGTCTTCGGACGAAGTCGCTCAGGTCGGCACGATCTCGTCGAACGGCGACGTCGCGATCGGCCAGATGATCGCCAAGGCGATGCAGAAGGTTGGCAACGAAGGCGTCATCACGGTTGAAGAGGCCAAGAGCCTTGAGACCGAACTCGACGTCGTCGAGGGCATGCAGTTCGACCGTGGCTATCTCTCCCCCTACTTCATCACGAATGCGGAGAAGATGGTCGCCGAGCTCGAGGACGTCTACATCCTCATCCACGAAAAGAAGCTCTCCTCGCTGCAGGCGATGCTGCCGGTTCTCGAAGCCGTCGTGCAGACCGGCAAGCCGCTCCTCATCGTTGCTGAAGACGTCGAAGGCGAAGCGCTTGCTACGCTCGTCGTCAACAAGCTGCGTGGCGGCCTGAAGGTCGCCGCCGTGAAGGCTCCGGGCTTTGGCGATCGCCGCAAGGCGATGCTTGAAGACATCGCGATCCTTACGGGTGGCCAGATGATCGCCGAAGACCTCGGCATCAAGCTCGAGAACGTGACGATCCAGATGCTCGGCCGCGCCAAGAAGGTGCGTATCGACAAGGAAAACACCACGATCGTCGACGGCGCCGGCAAGAAGAAGGACATCGAAGGCCGCGTTGCGCAGATCAAGGCGCAGGTCGAAGAGACCACGTCTGATTACGATCGTGAAAAGCTGCAGGAGCGTCTCGCGAAGCTCGCTGGCGGCGTCGCGGTGATCCGCGTCGGCGGTGCGACTGAAGTCGAAGTGAAGGAAAAGAAGGACCGCGTTGACGACGCTCTCAACGCCACCCGCGCTGCGGTGGAAGAGGGTATTGTTCCCGGCGGCGGCTGCGCGCTGCTGCGCGCCAAGGTTGCGGTTGCGAAGCTGAAGAGCGACAACGGCGACGTTCAGGCGGGCATCAACATCGTCCTGAAGGCGCTTGAGGCTCCTATCCGCCAGATCGTCGAAAACGCTGGCGTTGAAGGCTCGATCGTTGTTGGCAAGATCCTGGAGAACAAGTCCGAGACCTTCGGCTTCAACGCTCAGACGGAAGAATATGTCGACATGATCAAGACCGGCATCGTCGATCCGGCGAAGGTCGTTCGCACTGCGCTGCAGGATGCAGCTTCAGTGGCTGGCCTCCTCGTCACGACGGAAGCCATGATCGCCGACAAGCCGAGGAAGGACTCCGGCCCCGCAATGCCCATGGGCGGCGGCGGCGGCATGGGCGGCATGGACTTCTAAGCTGCTTCCATACCTTCGGGTTAAAATTGACAGGTCGGGCTCGCGCCCGGCCTGTTTTCGTTAGAATTGACTTCACAATTGATATTGCAGGGTAAGGCGCGCCGACGCGGTTGCCGGGTTTGAACTGCTCGCCTCGCCTGCGCGGATAGGACAGCCGTCTCCGGCCAAGCGAAAACGTCCCGAAAAAACACTTGCGGTCGATGACAAAATGTAATAGGCGGCGCTTCATCGCGCGCATTTGGCGCGTCCGCGCATTTTCCCTTTGACGCCGCTTGTACAAAGGGCTTGAATTGTAAGGAAGCATAAGAGCCGGGGGGGCTCGACGAGCAAGTGGCCGCAAGGCCATTGTTCTGTGGAAAGTCGGTCGGCGAGGAGGGTCTGCAAGGACCACGTCGATTCGCGCTTCGGGGACGTGAAGGACGGCAAAAAGACATGACCAATAGAACACTTACCCGTCAGGACCTCCTGCATGCGGTCTATGTCGCTGGTCCGGGGCTTTCGCGCGTCGAAGCCAAGCAGATCGTCGAGACAGCGCTTGAGGAAATTTGCGTCGCGCTCGAAGGCGGCGAAGCGGTAAAGCTGCGCGCATTCGGCACTTTCTCGGTTCGCTCGAAACGTCCGCGCGTAGGCCGCAATCCGAAAACCGGCGCGGAGTATCCAATTTCGGCGCGGCGTGTTCTTACATTCAAGCCATCGCCGCGCCTGGTGGCCTGCATCAATGGCGAAGACCTCAGCGATGCGGACGAAGACCTTAGTTCATCGACACAAGGCAAGCGCCCTCTTCTCGCCGCATCACAGCGATAGCGATAGCGATAGCGATAGCAGAAGCGCCCTGCGCAACGACCACGCCACGAGATTTAATCAATGACTTTTCTCAGCGGTCTTGTTGCGGCTACGGCCGCTTTTTGTTTGGTCGCCGGCGTTTACAAGGGCGGCTCTTCATTCCTTGGCGTTCAGGTCGATCCCACGTTGATCGGCGTCGCCGTCACCGGCGCGCTGATGTCCGTCGCCACGGCGCGGGCCCGCGCGATCTCCACGTTCCTGCGCATTTTCTCCACCATCTTCGCGGTCGAATACGTATTGCTGGGCATGGCGTTCGCGTTGTCGACACTGGGGGCGTGGCCTGCGGCCCTCGCCGCCATTGCCCCTCCCGCAAGCTTGCCTGCCACCATCGCGATTTTCGGCCTCGTCGTTTACGCTATCTCCTTCATCCCGGTGATCCGGCAGATCACCGATATTGCTGATACCTTTTTCGAAACGGATCGCGTTCGCACGATTTCGTTCGGGCCGCTCGGCTCGCGGCGCATGTCGGAACGCGTGGTGGGCTGGTCGCTCATCATCGTTCTGGTGGTGGTGAACCAGCTGCAGGTCGCCATCAACGTCCGGCTTTCGTTCTTCAACCGTGATTTCTTCAACGCCATTCAGGAAAAGAACGAGACCGCATTCTGGAATCTGCTGCTCTTTGTTTTCTGCTTCTGGGCAGCCATTTCAGTGATCTCGGTGTTGCTCGAGTACTTCCTCGAATCGCTTCTCAAGATCACGTGGCGCGAATGGCTGACGGAGCGCTATTCCGCGAACTGGTTGTCGCGCGGCGGGCTTTATCGCATGAACCTGATCGGCGAAGGCGCCGACAACCCGGATCAACGTATCGCGGAAGACGTTCGCGGCTTTATCAATCTCACGTACTCGTATTCGATCAGCATGCTGTCGACGCTATCGAATCTCGTGTCGTTCTCGATCATCCTCTGGATGATCCCGGCCAATTTCGTCATACCCGGCACAAGCGTCGTCGTGCCCGGCCTGCCGTTCTGGGTTGCCTTGCTTTATGCTGTCCTTGGCACCTGGATCGCTCACAAGATTGGCAAGCCGCTGGTGCGTCTTGACTATGCGCAGGAGCGTTATGAGGCCGATTTCCGCTTCTCGCTGGCGCGTTTGCGCGAATACGCCGAACAGGTGGCGTTGCTGCGCGGCGAAAAGGCCGAGCGGCAAATTCTCGGCAATAGATTCTCCGAGATCGTGCAGAACTATTTCGCCATCGTCGTGCGCAACATGAAGCTCACCACGTTCACGCAGAGCTTCTTTCAGGCCAGCGTGGTGATCCCCTACATCATCGTCGCGCCGTACTATTTTACGGGGCAGATTACACTGGGTGTGATGACGCAGACCGCGGGCGCGTTTTCACGCGTTGAAGGCGCGCTGACCTTCTTTATCTCGCGTTATCAGTCGCTGGCGAGCTACAAGGCCGTTGTTGATCGCCTCTCCTCCTTCGGCGACGCCATGAAGCGCGCTCAATCGCTTGGTAGCGAACCCCCACACATCAAGCATGGCGCATCGAAAGACCGCGATCTGGTCCTGCGCGATCTGAAGCTAAATCTGCCGAACGGCAGGCAGATCGTCGCGGCCGATGAACTCGTGCTTGCTGCAGGCAAATCGACGCTTGTCACCGGCCCGTCGGGCTCGGGCAAATCCACACTGTTCCGCGCCATTGCCGATATCTGGCCCTATGGCGATGGCCACATCGAAGCGCCGCGCGATGCGCGCGTCATGCTGCTTCCGCAGCGGCCCTATGTGCCGACGGGCTCGCTACGCACGGCCGTGACGTATCCCGGTGTCATCGGCGCTTATAGCGATGAACAGATCTCGAGCGCCTTGAAGGCGACGAAGCTGGGCTCATTCGTCGATCAACTCGATACCGAAGACAATTGGGGCCAGCGCTTGTCTGGCGGCGAGCAGCAACGGCTCGCCATCGCCCGCGCCCTGCTCGACAGGCCCGACTGGCTATTCCTTGACGAAGCGACGTCCGCGCTCGATGAAAAGCTCGAAGGTGAAATCTACAGAATGCTGCGCCAGGAATTGCCCGACGTCACCATCGTTTCCATCGGTCATCGCAGCACGCTCATAGATTTGCATGATGTGCGGATCGACATGCAGACGCGCGACGACGGGGTGTCGTCGCCGCGCTATCTTGCAAACGCGTAACGCTCAGAGCGACCGGCGGAAGCGCAGGACGCCGGCGCGGGACTTGAGGATCAGCGTATCGCCGATCTGATCCCACTTCGGGCGCGAATAAAGCGCCTGCAGGAACGCCCGCTCAAACCCCATGACTGGCGCAGGGCAAGTCCGGCGGGTCAAGGCAGGTGAACTCGCCATCAGCGTTTGTTCTCGCGCCGGATACATCCCAGACGAAAACGCGTTGCAGCCAGAAGAGCCGGATGCGCGGAACGATGCGTCAACCCGCAACGTGGCTTCAACGCCAGCTGGCGGGCGCTTGCCGCCCATGTCGTCCAGCACCCATCTCACACCCACCGGAAAACGCTTCTCCAGACCGCGCTTGCGTTCAGCTTCCCGCTGCTGGTCCATCTGCCGCGCACGGACCCGCGCAGTGTCCTGCACCAATTGCTGGGCCAACACAGGCTCAACCATCAGCGGACCAAAAATGACCAGGGCGAAAATGATGCGCAGGCGCTGCATGTAGGGCTCCGGGATGTTCGCTTGTTGGCGCGCAGTCTATTGAGCAACGCGCGCCGCGCAACGAAAAACCCTCCGCGGGGGGCAACGCGGAGGGCCTTCGGGACTTTGGAGGTTATGCGTCCGGGCTTCTGCGATCAGTTGCAGACGCGAATGATGCGGTAGCCGACGAAGTCGCCGAAGCGGTTGTGCACCGGCTGCTTCTCGCGCCAGCAGGAGGGCGCGGCGTAGACAGGCGCGGCGTAAGCGTTCGAGACGATCGCTGCGCCAACCAGGCCAGCGGCCAGTCCGCCAACAACCCAGCCTGCGCCGCGATAGCTGCGCGCTTCGGCGGGCGCCGCAGAGGCGCCGATGGCGCCGGCAAGAGCGATGGCGCCGATCGCGCCGGTGAGGGCCTTCTTCGAAAAAGCGTTCATCTGATCTCTCCGTTTTCTGCATCCTGGCCGCGATGTCCGCCGCCGATGAATTGGAGATTAGACGGGCTTTGCGCGGGCCGCTGTGCGCAAGCGCACAGGGGCAATCAAAGGAGCACCAAAATCCAGATCAGACGCGCGCCTTGAGGCGCGCGATCCTCTCGACCGATTGCTCGATGCGGCCTTTTGGAATGCGGCCTGAAGCGGCAGCTTCCTTCACAGCAGCGATAAGGACAACGGGCAGGTTGGGTTCGGGCTTCAGCGAGTTTGACAACAGGATGATGTCATTGCCCGCTGCAATGGCGCGTACGACCGCGTCGGGTAGCGAATAGCTCGAGCGGATCGCCGCCATGTCGAGATCGTCCGTCATCACGGCGCCCTGAAAGCCGATGTCGCGGCGCAGCAGGCCCTCAATCGCGGTGCGCGACAATGTGGCGGGCTCGCCGCCGGTGAGTTTGGCGTGGGTGAGATGGCCGCTCATCACGATGTCGAGCGCGTTGGCGCGCGCCATGCGGCGGAACGGTTCGAGCTCATCCGGCCGCCATGTCGGCGCAAGGTCAATGGGTCGTTCGTGGCTGTCGCCAAGCGTCGAGCCATGCCCCGGAAAATGCTTCACGGCGGTGAGCACGCGCTCCGCCCGATGGCTTTGCACAAAGGCCGTTGCATAGCGCGCAACGGTTGCGCCGTCGGGGGCGTAGGCGCGGCCCCATTTTGCGATGACGGGATTTTTTGGCTCGAAGCCAAGATCGACCACAGGCGCGAGATTGAGGTTGAAGCCCGCCGCGCGCAACGTGCGCGCCATGCGCTGATAAACGCCATACGCCTCCTCGGGTGAGCCGCGCTTGGCAAGCGCCTGCGCGGTGGGAATGGCGTCATAGCCCGAGCGCGCGCCAAGGCGCTGAACGGCGCCGCCTTCCTGATCCACGCTGATCAGCGGCTTCGTGCGCGATGCGCTCGACTGGAAGACTTTGGTGATGCCCTCGATGCCGGCGCGCGTGCGTGTGTTGTAGCCGAGCAAGCAGACGCCGCCGACGCGGCCAGCGTTCAGATGCCGCGCGAGGCTCTGCACGCCAGCGGCTTCCGGCGTCGAACCGTTGAAGCCCAGGATCAGCATTTCGCCGATCATGCTGTCGTCAGCAGCCGCTGAGGCCTGCGTCACGTAAGGGGCGGCGAGCGCGCCAGCCAGAACCATGCGGCGAGAAATGGGCCTTGTCACGAATCGTCTCCTGCGTGCTGCTTTTGCCAGCGCACGCGCAATGTGCCCAAGGCTTGGGGCGCAAGCAAGGCTGCGTTCGTCATACGCGGGCGCTGCCCCGCTCTCACGCCACGCGGGCCGCGAGCTTTTCGTAGAGCGGATTGTGGGCGCTGAAGACGTAATCGAGCGACGACACGGTGACGTGCTGCGCGCCGCGCGCGATCAGCCAGTCAGCCAGGGGCGCAATTTCATCTGCAGGGCACACCAGTTCGAGTGCCGGGCCATCGACGCCCAGTAAGGCGCGGGCGCCGAACGTCTCACCGGCAAGGCGGGCCGTCTCGGCCACATCCGCGACGCGGGCGCGTACGCGGCGGGTGGTGCGGGCTTCTTCTTCGGCCGCGATGCGCGAGAGAATCGCGCGGGCCAGCGACAACGTCTGCGGGCTCCACGGCGCATTGACCGAGGCGACGAGATTGGCCTGCGAGCGCAGCATCACGCCATCGTCGAGCACCTTCAACGCATTGGCTTCCAGCGTCGCGCCAGTGGTGGTGATATCGACGATAAGTTCGGCCTGGCCGGCGGCGGGCGCGCCTTCAGTGGCGCCAAGAGATTCAACGATGCGATAATCGGTGACGCCCATCTGCGCGAAGAAACGGCGCGTCAGGTTCACATACTTTGTGGCGACGCGCATGCGCTGGCCGCGCCGCGCGTGGAACGCTGCGGCCACGTCTTCGAGGTCGGCCATGGTGCGTACGTCGATCCACGCCTGCGGCACAGCGACAACCACATTGGCGTGGCCAAAGCCCAGCGGCGTCAGCAGTTCAACCTTCTTGTCGGCGTCGGCAATCGTCTCGCGCACAAGATCTTCGCCGGTCACGCCCAGATGCGCGGCGCCGGAAGCAAGCTGGGAGACAATTTCGGACGCGGACAGAAACGCCACCTCGACGCCGGGGATCTCCCGCAGCACGCCGCGATAATCACGGGCGCCGCGACCCTGCATCAGCTTGAGCCCTGCGCGGGCGAAAAAGCTGAAGGCGTTTTCTTGCAGGCGGCCCTTGGAGGGGACGGCGAGCGTCAGCGCCGCGTTGGGTGCGTCGCTCATTCGGCGGCTCCGGCGGTAGGGTCATTGAGGCGTTCGCACCAGATGGCGGCGCCGACGGCGGGAATATCTTCGCTCGCGCCCAGCGTGCGCAGCAGGCCATCGTAGCGACCACCGCCCACAACAGGGCGCCCATCGGTGCGGCGGGTGTCGTGAGCCTCGAAAACGAAGCCCGTGTAGTAGTCGAGATTGCGGCCAAAACCTGCGGCGAAATCGAGCGCGTTTACATCAAGGCCACGCGCCGCGATAAAGCCCAGTCGCTCGTCAAAAGCGTCCAGCTGCGCGCGCAGGTCTAGCCCGGCGTCCTGCGCCAGCGTGCGCAGCGCGCGGGACGATGCGTCCGGGTTGCCGCCCACGGCGAGCCAGCTTTCGATGACCTGACGCTTTTCCTGCGAGAAGCCCGCCCCGCCCTGCAGCGAGGCCTGCTCCAGAAAGCGCTCGGCGATTTCGGCCGAGCTGCGGCCGCCGACGGACGAGATGCCGGCAATGGACAGAAGATCCTGCACCAGCGCGCGGGCGCCCTTGCGGTCCACACCCTCCAGCGCGGCGAGCACGCCGGAATGATCGGCGCCGTCAACCTTGTCCGCGCTCTTCACGAGATCAGCCAGCGACACGCAGCGCGCATGGGCGCGGCGGATGCGGCGCAGCCATACGGGGGAGAGATTGAGCGCCTCAAGCAGGCGCGAGAACAGGCCCGCGTCGCCAAAACGGATTTGCAGGGCGTCCGCCCCGCTCTTTTCTGCCGCTTCGAGACTGAGCGACAGAATTTCAGCGTCCGCCGCCTCACGGTCGGTGCGGCCGAAACTTTCCATCCCAGCCTGATAGAATTCGCCCGGCCCATTGGGGCGGATGCGGAACACGCGGCCGAAATAGGAGAAGTTGGCAGGCCTACCGGCCCCGCTGGAGGCCAGATAATCGAGGCAGACCGGGATGGTGTATTCTGGCCGCAGGCACAATTCCGCGCCCGCCCCGTCCGAGGTGACGTAGAGGCGGCTTCGGATGTCCTCGCCTGCGAGATCGAGAAAGACGCCCGCCGGCTGGAGGATCTCCGGCTCGGCGCGGTCGTAGCCCGCCTCCACGAGATGGGCGATGAGCCCCTGGAGCCCACGCTCCCCGTTGTCCGCCATGATCCTGCTGGGTCCTTCGTTACGCTGGCCGTTGTCTTAGCAAGGGCGCGGCCCCGCCGCGACTGCTTTCCTGCGGCAAAGTGAACGAAAGCGGCGCCCCAGCCGTTTGCGGGCGCCGTCCCGTCCAATCCAACTGGCGTCCAGCCGCGTAAACAAACCGTTCACACCATGGCGCGCGTCGCCAAGGAGGTTCATATGTACGGTCTGGATAACGTTTCGCGCGACTCCATCATCGAGCGCCGCAATTTCTCCATGGGCCTCTGGACGGTCCAACTCATGGGCTATGAGGGCGACGATCTGGCGCTTTACGCCGGGAAAATCATGGCGAGCGACCTCGCCGAACCCGACCCTCAGGACATGATCGCCCGCATTGTCGGCGACTTCGCCGCAAACGGCATCTACGTCACCAACCGCGAAGTCGGCTCACGCCTGGGCCAGACTGAGCAATTGGTGAGGGCCGAGCTGATGGACGCCGACTGATCGCGTTAGCCCCGCGCGTTTGCAAAATAATTGCCCCGGCGAGACATTGCCGGGTACAAAACGGGCGTAAACGGAGTATCGGCATGTCGGAACTGGCGCAGGACGCCTTGGGCGGGGGCGAAACGCGCAAGGCGCTGGCTCGGCTGATCGCGGCGACCGAGGCGGCGGACCGTCTCACCGTTGGCGCGATGGTGGACTCGCTGGGCCGCTCTGGCCATGGCCTCATCCTCCTGATGCTGGCCTTGCCCTCGTTCATTCCCATTCCCGGCCTGCCGACCGGCCTCGTCTTCGGCGTCGCGCTGATGCTGGTGGCTGTGCAGATGATCCGTGGCCAGCAGACCGTGGCGCTGCCGGGCTGGATTCGCCGCCAGTCGCTCCCCCGCAGCGCGATGCTCACCATCGTGGGCAAACTTGACACGTGGATGCAATCGCTCGAACGCCTGCTGCGCCCGCGCCTGCACGCGCTCACGGAAGGCGCGGCAATCGCCATCGTCGGCCTGCTCGTGCTGGTGATGGGCGCGACGCTACTGCTGCCCGTGCCGTTCGGCAATCAGGGGCCTGCATTTGCGGTCGTGGTGTTCGCCTTCGGCATCATGGAAAAGGACGGGCTGGCGATCATCGCAGGCGCCGTGCTGGCGGCGATTGGATTCGCATGGAACGTCGCGCTGGTGGTTTTTGGGGTGGCGATTACGGAATGGGTTTGGGGGTTGTTTTAGGGGGCATGATTTTGCGCGCAGCTTTATTCTCTTACAAAGGACGGGGAATAATTTGTGCTGTTGGCTGCACAAAGTTTACAATGCTCTCGAGCTCTTTGAGCGTCGTGTCGAACCATTCTGTTCCAGGAGCCTGACGCTTCGAGCCTCTGGCTTCCAGTGTGCTATGAATTGCATCCTCTACAGCTGCAACTCGCGGGACTTCCCACGTCATTAGAACGACGGGAAACTCGAAGCAGCAAGTCGACCTGCATTGTTGAGAGACTCTTGCTTCGGCGTCGCCGGTGGTGGTCAGGCCGATCTTGATGGGAAATCGTCCATCCAATCTCATGATTGAGGGAAAGGAGTAAGCATAGATGATGCCTGCGTCATTAGAGCGCGTTGACATTCATCGTGTCCAAATATGCGCGCTGACGATTGATAGCATGGACATG
>CANMLK010000056.1 GCA_947498445.1 Beijerinckiaceae bacterium | reverse complement strand
CGCTCTGGCGCGGCCGGTATCGAGCAAGTTACGCTGCCATGGCAGCGTAACGCCACGGCAGCAGCTCGTCGATCCTGGTGATCTTATGATCGGCGATGCGGCCAAGGATGTCCGTGAGCCAGGCTTGGGGATCCACACCGTTGAGTTTGGCGGCTTCGATCAATGTTTAGGCAATGGCTGCGGCCTTGCCGCCGCCTTCGGAGCCCATGAAGAGGTAGTTCTTTCTGCCCAGGGCAATCGGGCGCATGGAGCGCTCGGTGGTGTTGTTATCAATCACCAAAAAGCCGTGGTCTAGATAAGGTCGCAGCCGCTTGTTCCGGGTCAGCGCATAACGGATAGCCGCCGCCAGGGGCGTCTTGCCAGAGATTTTCGGTAACTGCTGGGCGAGCCAGACCTCAAGGTCATCAAGGATCTGCTTTGCTTTCTGCTGGCGGTTGGCTTGCCGGATATCAGGCGGTTGGCCGCGCGCCACGGGGGGTCGCAAGTCGACGCCATGCGCCGCGCCCACGACATGCTACGGCGGGTTGGCCTTGCGCCAGAGGTGTTCGCCAGCAGGTTGCCGCACGAATTGTCCGGCGGGCAGCGGCAGCGCGTCAACATTGCGCGCGCGCTGGAGATAAACCCGCGCGTAGTCATTCTGGATGAAGCGGTGTCGGTGCTCGACAAATCCGTCGAGGCGGAAGTGCTCAATCTTCTCGGGCCACACCCACGCCAGCGCAGGGGAGGGGGCAAACCAATGACGTCAGCAGCAGCACTCGCCGTCCAAAATCGTGCACCAGAGTTTGCACCAGCGCCTGCGCCCGCTGCTTCTCCTGCGCCGCTGGTGAAAGTGGAAAACCTGCGCGTCCGCATCAAGACGCCCGATGTGGACGTAACGCTTCTGCACGGACTCGATTTCACGCTCAATCAGGGCGAGGTGCTTTGCCTTGTGGGAGAGTTCGGGTCGGGCAAGAGCATCACGGTACGCTCCCTGCTTCGTCTGCTGCCGCCCGGCGCCATAGTTGAAGGCAGCATCATTGTTGATGGAATCGACATTCTGGCGCTGAAGCCTGCGCAATTGCGCGCCGTGCGCGGTCCGCTGATCGCGATTGCGTTTCAGGAGCCAGCAACCTCTTTCGATCCCACGTCTCGAACTGGTGCAGGCGCCCTCCGCCAAACGTCGCCTCGAGGCCTATCCGCACGAACTTTCCGGCGGTCTTCGCCAGCGCGCGATGATTGCGCTCGCGCTGTCGGCTTTGATGAGGCGGGGCTTCCCACATCCTGCCAGATCGTGGGCCGCTATTTTGACGAAGCCTCGGTCCTGCGCGTTGGCCGCGTCTATGAGCGTGCGCGCCCCTGGTCCTCCCGCCGCCCTGAGCTTTGAGATGAGCGACAACGCGCCTTTCACCAATGACGACGCCCGCCGCTTCGCGCAGCGTTACGGCATGACCAAGCTGCGCCCCGAGGACATGCCGGCGCTCGCCAGCGCGCTGGACAAGATGGCCGAGGTGGGCCTTGCGGTCACCCGCGCGCCATCCCGCTTCAACGCGCCCGCGCACGTGTTCAAGGTGCGTTTCACAAAACCCTGAGGCCGCGCGCCGTTCAGCGCGCTGCCTCGCCATTCCCTGCCTGTTTCTTCTCGCCCAAGACCCGCCGGTTTGCGGTCGCGTTCGCGCCCCTTACTGTTGTGGGCGATTCGAACACCAGCGCAGCGGAATGAGGCCATGAACCCAAATGTTAAGCTTGACAGGTTCCGCGACAAGATCGCGGTTGTGACGGGCGGCGCGCAAGGCATAGGTCGCGCCACCGTGGAACGCATGGCGATGGAGGGCGGCAAGGTCTTCATCGTGGATCGCGCGGAAGACGCCGCCCGCGCCACAGCGAAGGCGCTTTGCGCCGATGGGCTCGACGTGGGCGTCGCCATCGCTGATATGGGGACCTGGGCCGGAGCCTCGAAGGTGATTGACGATATCGTCGCGCTTGCTGGGCGCATCGATGTGTTGGTCAACAATGTCGGCGGAACAATCTGGATCAAACCGTTCGTCGAGTACACGGAAGACGAGATCAAGGCCGAAATGGACCGGTCGTTCTGGCCGACCATCTGGGCTTGCCGCGCCGTCATTCCGCACATGATCGCGCGCAAGAGCGGCTCGATTGTCAACGTCGGCTCCAACTCCGTGCGCGGCATTTACCGCATCCCCTACGCAACGGCGAAGGGCGGCGTCATGGCCATCACAACCTCGCTTGCCGTCGAGCTGGCGGAGAGCGGCGTGCGCATCAATTGCGTTGCGCCGGGCGGGACGGACGTGCCCAATCGCGCAACGCCGCGCAATGAATCGCCAGCCTCTGCGCAGGAAGACGTGTGGGCCAACGAAATGCGCCAGTTTGTGCATCACCAGATGCCGATGCACCGCCGCGGCCGTGTTGAGGAGCAAGCGTCCGCAATCGCCTTCATGGCGTCCGACGACGCCTCCTTCGTCACGGGCCAGATCCTCAGCGTCGCAGGCGGCGCAAGCGTCTGACAGCGCCGCGCCGCTCAGGCTGATCGCGTGCGAGTTGCAAATAGCTCCGGTCCGCTCCATCCTTGAGGCAACAAGCGCGCGTGTTCGCCAATGTGGCGCGCCCCGGACGCTGCCTGAACAGGGAGGATCGTATGCATCGCACTTGCTTGCGCGCAGCATCATTGACCATTGCAGCCTTGGCGCTTCACCTGGCGGTTTCCCCAGCGTGCGCTCAGGAGCCATTCTACCGGGGCAAGACGCTCACAGTCGTCATCAACTTCGCGCCCGGCGGCCCAACCGATATCGAAGGCCGTCTCGTTGCGAGGTATCTTGGCAGGCACATCGACGGCAACCCGACGGTGATCGCCCAAAATCGCCCGGGCGCCGGCGGCATGACCGGAACAAATTATCTGGGACGCATCGCGCCAAAAGACGGCACGACGATGGGATATCTCACGAGCGCTGCCTGGCCAGCGGTGAGCACGCCCGACAAGTTCGAAGTTCCTTTCCGCGACTATGAGTTCATCGCCTATCAGCCGGGAACAAGCGTCTACTATGTACGAACCGATGTCGCGCCGGCATGAAGACGGCTGCCGATCTCGTCCGCGCAACGGAACTTGTCCCCGGCGGCCTTGAGCGATCAAGCTCAAAAGACCTCGGCATGCGCCTCACGCTCGATATGCTTGGCGCAAAATATAAATACGTCACCGGCTACGGTAGCAACCAGCCTGCGCGACTCGCGTTCGAGCGCAACGAGATCAACTTCTTCGTTGAATCGCCGCCCGCTTATCGCGCAAGCGTGGCGCCGACGCTGGTGAAGTCAGGTGTCGCGATCCCGGTGTTTTACGACACGGTCTTCAACGGCGAATCCTATCCGGTCCCCAAGCAGATCGCGGACCTTGGCATTCTGCCGTTTCACGAAGTCTACGAGAAGCTGAAAGGGTCGAAGCCATCGGGTCCGATGTGGGAAGCGTATCTCAACATCACAACACTGCGCGGCACGATGCAGCGCATCGCAGCACTTCCGCCCGGCGCGCCTCAAGCGGCCTTGCAGGCTTTGTCAAAGGCATTTGCGAAGGTGAACGAGGACCCCGACTTCGCAAAAGATTCGCTCAAGGTCATTGGCTTCGTGCCTGATTTTGAAACAGGTCCACAGGTCGCCCGCCAGGTGCGTCAGGCGTTGACGATCAAGCCCGAGATCAAGGCCTTCGTCGAAAAGTACACAGGCGTCGATTAGTTAACGGCGCTGCCGCCGAGTAATCCGCAGAGACTTGGCGCTTCACGTCCGCTTCAAAATGGCCTGCAACCGTTCTACGGCTGCGGGCTTCGCACTGAGGATTTTTTCAACAGCCGCCTGCAAATCCTCGCCCTTGATCGGGTTTAGTTCGAGCCCAACCTTCTCAGCCTCAGTGAGAAATTCAGCGTCCAGCATCGTGGCGTCGAACGCGCGGCGCAACGCAGTGACGCTATCCGCCGGAACGCCGGGCGTGGTCAGCAACGGGCGTCCGATCACCTCGCCTGATGTCAGAAGCTCAATGACCATGCGGTCTTCTTCGTTCTTCGCGATTTCCGAGGCGAGCGGGACATCATAACCCATATACTCGGAAATCTCGGGCTCTTTGCGCGCGCCAAGCTGCAAGATCAGCGTCACCTTCTTGTCGCGCAGCCAGTCGCGCTTCGTCGACTTGAGCGTTGACCAGCTAAACTGACCCTTGCCGTCGACTTCACCGCGCTCCATCGCCAGATCAATGTCGGACCCGCCCGGATATCCATGGATGACTTTGAACTTCGTGCCGAACAATTCATTGACCGCGAGCGGATACTGCATCGTGACATTGGGGCCGGTGGCGCCGACGGTGACTTCGCGCTGGCGCGCGTCCTCCAATGTCCGTACGCCAGAATCGGCCCAGAAGCCGATGGTGCTGACGCCATTGATCGGGTTTCCGATCCACCCGAATTTTCGCACATCGAAGGTGGCGTTGGGATCATGCATCGCCTGCTGCAGCGGAATGCTCTGCCCAAAAGTTGCAAGCTGCGTCCCGTCCTGCGGTGCAGAGGTCGCCATAAATTGCGCGACCCTGAAGCTTCCTCCACCGGGCATTTGCCGCGCGATAACTTTCGGCGCCCCGGGTATGTGCCTTATCATGTGGCGGGTAACAGTGCGCGCATAAAGATCGAAACCGCCGCCAGCCGAAAAGCCAATGTTAACGCTGATGGTCTTGCCGTTGTAAAAGTCGACGACCGATTGCGCTCCCGCTGTCGTGCTGAACGCGAGGCATGCCGCGAGCGATATCAGAAGCGTTGTTTGCGGCATTCTCATCGTCCTCCTTGCAAGCAGATTCAGGCGCCGTTCAAAAACGTCGTCATGCAAATTGCGCCAGTTCCTGCGGCGCACGGTCCCGGAAATAGGGCAGAATTTCCTCTGCAACGGCTATCTGGTTTTCGCGCGCCATTTCATGGGGCATCGTCCCGAACTGCGTCTTGGTCAGCGAGATGTTGAAGCCCGCGAGGTCCTGATAGGCCGACAGTTTTTCGCGCACGGTGTTGGGGCTTCCTACAATCACAATGCCCCGCTTGATCAGGTCTTCCGCAGTTTGATAGGCGGAGCGATAGGATTTAATGGCGCGGACGCGCTTGATGGATTCCACACTGCTGTAGCCGGGTGGCGACATCATCGCCGGGTTCTTGGACAGGAAGCTGTTCATGTAAGTTTCAAGATGCGGTCGCGCCAGCGCCAGCGCCTTGGCGTCTGTCTCCGCAATATAAATAGCGTTTGACCATGCAAGCTGGTCTGAAGACGCTTCGTATCCGGCCTTGTTCGCCTCTTCGCGAAATAATGCGAATGTCTTTGCGACCGCTTCGATGGGCGCCAGCGTCTGGCAATAGGTGTAGCGCTTCTGCGCGACCCAGCGAATGGTGTCGAGTGAGCCTGACGACGGAATAAAAATACGTGGATGCGGGCTGCTGTAGGGGCGGGGCCACGGGTTCACATACTTGAATTTATAATACTTGCCTTCGAACGTGAACGGCCCCGGCTTGGTCCACGCCTGAATGATGAGATCGTGGGCCTCGTTGAAGCGTTCCGCCGATTCAGCCGGGTTGACGCCCATATTGTGGTATTCGACGCCGATGCCGCGTACGAAGCCGCCGATGAAGCGGCCGCGCATGATGTTGTCGAGCACCGCGAATTCTTCCGCAATCGTTAGCGGATTGTTGACGAGCGGCAGCGCCCGCCCAAGGATCGCCAGCGAGCCTTTCTTGATGCTGCGCGACAGAGCGCCGGCAAGAACGCCGGGCGTCGGCATCAACCCATAGGCGGTCTGATGATGTTCATTGACAGCAACGCCATCAAAACCAAGCTCGTCTGCAAAGCAGAGTTGATCGAGATATTGATGATAAAGGTCCGAGCCCAGCACCGGATCATAATGTTTGTTGGAATACGTCAGCCACGCTGTGCCGTTCTTCTTGATGACGTCGAGATCGGCATGCGCATAGGGCATCAGGTGAAAGTTGAAAATCTTCATGTCATGACCTCGACGCGATGAAGTTGCGTACGATGGATTCAAGTTCTGTTGGCGTCTCGATCTGTGGCGCGTGTCCGCAATCTGGTATGAGTGAAACGCGCGCGCCCTGAACAAGCCGCGCCCATTCGGCGGCGTAGGCGCTGGGCAAAATGGCGTCCTGCTCGCCCCAGACGATTTGCGTCGGCAGCTTTATCCTGTGAAGCCATTTGCGCAGATCTGGATCGTACAATCGTGGCGACCACGTCAGTTTGGCTGTCGTGACTTTGTTGTTTAGCAGTGCGTCTTCATGCGCCGGGTCCAGCGCCGTCAGCTTTGCCCCGGCGGCAATTTCCGGCGAATAAAACAGATCATCCAGAAACTGTGAATCGCTGCGCAGAAAAATATCGAGCGGTTCGTATCCCGGCAAATAAATGCCCGGCGCAGCGACAAGCGTCAGCGATGCGAGCCGGGATGAATCTCGCACAGCAAGGTCAGCCGCAATCCATCCCCCGAGCGATAGCCCCAGCACGTGCACGCCCGTGAGGTCTTTGGTTTCGAGAAAGTCGAGGTAGTAATTTGTGAGGTCGGAAACATGGTCAAGCCACGGGGCAGGGCCAGTGCCCGTATAGCCAGGATGAGTCGGCAGGATGACGGTGAAGTCACGCGCGAGAGAATCGTAGAGCGGGAGCCATCCTTCCACATGGTTCGCGCCCTGAAGGACGAGGAGTGTGGGGCCGCTGCCCGCTGTCGCAATCGTGGTTTTAACGGCGCATAAATCAAGCGTCTCGATCCTGGCATTCATCGCTGGCGCATTCCTCCGGTCCCGCTTTGGGGACGCATGGTTGATCGTTCAGCTGAGTATGCGGGAGGCGTTTACGAGCGTCAAACCTGCACTCTTACCTGGCTTTGTCCATTGCGGCTGAAGCTTCCGCGCCCAACACCACGTCGCGCATCTCCCGGATCAGCGCAGGGGGAAGGGCGGACACCCGCTGTACATTTTCCTGAATGCGCACGCCCGTGACAGGTTCGATTTCCAGCTGCTGCGTTTTGGCCATTTCGAGGAACGCGGGGTCTTTCATGGTGTCGTTGAAAGCCTTGCGAATGGCTTCAAGCCGGACGGTCGGAACGCCCGGGGGCAAAGCGAATGGTCGCGCCATCAGCTGCGTGGTAAGCACGAGATCGATCATCTGCTTTTGGCCCTCGTTTTGAACAAGCTCCGAAACGAGAGGCACATTTGGCAATTCAGGATGCTTCTCGTCCGCAAACTGGAGAAGGATGTTGATCTTCTTTTCCTTTACCCACGCGGGGCGCGTGGTGATGATGGACGAATATGACCAGTTGCAGCGGCCCTGAACTTCGCCTCGTTCCAGGGCCAGCAGAATGTCATTGCCGCCGGGATAGCCCGTGACCTGCTTGAGTTTGGTCCCGAATAGCGAGTTTAGCATGTTTGCGTGGTACACCGAGGTGGAGCCGAGCACGACTTCCTGCGTCATGAATTTTTGCAACGTGTCGACGCCGCTGGCGCCCCAGGTGACGCATGTGCTTGTGTCGATGTTTGCGCTGCCGATCCAGTTGAGTTCCGTGGCGACAAATTGTGCGCGCGGATTTTTCCAGATGGCGTGGAGCGCTGCTGCACGGTCGAAAGTCCCGATGGCCGTGCCATCCTTGGGCATGGAATTGTAAAGCTGGTTGGCGACCACAAGTCCGTTTGCGCCGGGCACGTTGCTCGCGACGACATTGGGGTTTCCGGGAATATGCCGACCGATGAACGAGGCGACAGCCCTGCCGTAAGCGTCGGTGCCGCCGCCAGTTGATGATCCAATGAAAACTGTGACGCGCTTGTCTTTGAAAAAGTCAGCGGCGTTCTGCGCCCAGCTCAACGCTGGCGTTCCGGCGATCACAGACGCCAAGGTCAACACTGCGAGTGATCGCTTCATGAGTCCCCTCCCTATTTCTTGTTTAGTTTCGTCGCCAAGCAGTTTGATGTCAAAATCCGTGCAGGCGCGCCGGATTGGTGACAAGTATCTTTTCTATCAACCCAGCGTCATGGTCCACGTAACGGTAGAGCAATTCCACAAGCTCAGCTTCATTCGGCATCCGCCCTTTGCGCCAGCGCACGTGCGGCCAGTCAGATCCCCAGATCATACGATCAGGCGCAGCTTCCACAAAAGCTTTTCCAAACGGCACAGCGTCGTCAAAGCCCTCCGTCTGCGCTGAAAGCCGCGCGCCGTTGGAGAGCATCAGCCACCAGTCGTGGTTTCTGATGCGATCGACAAGCCACTGAACTGTGGGGGAACTTACGCCTTCCTCGAAATGCGCGTGGCCCATGTGGTCGACGACGAACGTCAGGTCTTTCACATGGCTGAGCCACGGCGCGTGGTCCAGAATGTTGGGCCCCGCCACATGCAGTCGCGCATGCCAGCCCAGCTCGCGCGCGCGCGCCATGGAGCGCATCATCGCTTCTGGCGTCTGGTCTTCCTTGTAATATTTGCCGATGTTGAACCGCGCGGCCCTCACGCCCAGTTGATTGAGACGGTCGAGTTCCGTGTCGGTGACGTGTTCCTTGATGATCGCAGTCGCGCGGATGTTCGTGCGATCCTCAATCGCCGAGAGCGTATCAATCAGCAGTCGATGATCGGTGTCGTAGGGCATCGCGTGCACGATGACGCCGCGCGCAAACCCCATCTTGCGCAAGACGCCTTGCATGTCCTGAAAGGTTGCGTCGGGCGGCTCGTACAGCGCGCCTTTTTTGGTGGGATAGCGGCTGATGTCGCCATAGATATGAAACTGGCTGTCGCAGCTGAGCGGCGGAGGCGGGGGAACCGGCATCCTTGTATCGCGGTCCCAGTCCAGAAAACGCTCTTGCGTTCCGGCTTCCATATGCGCCGCCTCCCGGTGTCAGCATAACGCGCACGTCACATGGCGCGGTTCGCTTGGCTTTATCGTGAAGTGGCGAAGGAATCTGCGCAACTATCAAATTGTCCAGAAGTCATAATGCACGATTATGTATTGCCTCGGCGTCCAGTTGAGGCAGCTTCCAGCAAAGAGACGAGGGAATTGATGGCCGGCGAGGCGGGCTCAATCTCCCGATGAACAATGCCGATGGGGCGCTGCATCATTGGCGAGTCGATCTCGATGGCTTTCAGGGTCCCCGCTTCAAGCTCCCGCTCGACGCCCAGACGGGATATGATCCCAACGTGATCGCTGATTGAAACAATGGCTTTGAGCACGGCGGGATTGCGACTTTCGATCCGCGCACGGGGCATGGCAAGGCCGGTCTGTTCAAAATACAGTCGCACGCGCCGATTGCTCCAGGTGTCGGCCGCCGTGAAAACCCATTTCTCTTCCAGGAAGTCTTTGACGCGATGGGCTTTGCGTTTTGCCAGCGGATGGTCGGGCCGCAGTACGAGAACCAGCCGGTCGTCAAACAGCCAGCGCTTCGTCAGCCCCTCCCACGGAAGCTCGTCATAAAGCATCGCGACGACGATGTTGAAGTGGCCTTCCAGAAGGTCGGTAAAGAGGTTTTGGTTTTGCGAAACCACCTCCACCTTCAGGTTGGGGCGTTCGTCGGAGAGAGCGACCAGCGCGCGCGGCAGGAAGTCCGTTGCGAGCAGCGGAGGCGCCGCCACTTTCACCACCCCCTCGGTGCCGCTCCGCAGGGACCGTATGCGCCCCTCGGCCTCCACCATGCCAGCGCACGCGGCCTTTGCGTATCCCTGCAGGCTGTAGGCGTAAAGCGTCGGCTTCATCCCGCGGCTGTCGCGTTCGAAAACCTTTACCCCCAGATGTTCTTCAAGCCGCTGAATGCTTTTGGTCAGCGCCGGCTGGGACAGGTGCAGACGGACGGCCGCCTTGCCGAGGCTGCCCTCATCAATCACGGCGAGCATGTTTCTGAGGTGCTTTAGGTCCATAGCCTCCCCCACGCTCTTGGTTGTTTCGCTTATAACCATATGCGAGCATTTTACGTATAGCAATAGTCTGTACTTATGTCTTACAGCGCTCTCTTTTGCGCCGGTGACGGCGTCGCTATCCGTTAAATTCCCGCCGCTTGCGCCCCGCTCCGGGAGGCGCGCGCGCCTTGACACTGCAGGCGGGCGCGCGCGACAATGAGGCTGAAATAAAGAACAATTCGGGAGGTATTCCACATGGACGACGCAAAGGTCCTCGAACGACGCCCCATTGCCGCGGTCGACAAGGCGGCTATTTTTTCGATGCGTGACCTGCCTCTGCTGGAGCAGGGCACGACGTATGATCCGCTTGCGACGGCTGAAAACCTTTGGCTCAGCATGAAAGTCTATGCCAGCGGCGGCGAGAACGCGCTGCATTCCCATGGCGGCGAAGATCACGCCTTCATCATCATGCAGGGCAAGGCGACGTTTACGTTCGGCGATGGCCGCACGCAGGTTGTCGGCGTCCATGAGGGCGTGATGATTCCCAAAGACGTCGAATACAAATTTACAGCCGACGAAACCGAGAACCTTGTGATGATGCGGGTTGGCGGTGGCGTGCGCGCCGTCAAGGGGCTCGACAGCCTCACCCCGTTCGGCACGCCGCGCGATGTCGTCAACCAGACGAAGTTCGGTGACGGCACGAAAAAGGTCGGCGATTCTCCCAAGAACGGCGAAACCTCCAAAAAGCGGGTTTATGCGCAGGGCAAGTACTTTTCGCCCACGTGAGCCGCTCGCCAAGGGCTTGCGGTGTGCGCATGCGCACTGCCTCAAAAGATTTCTGATCGGAGCATGTAATGCCTGAAATAGCAGTAGACGCCTCCAAGTTCGCCGGCATGTCGGAAGAGCAGGCGCGCACATTTCCCCGCCGCACGGTGGTTGGCGAGCAGTTGACAGACGCACAGACCGCCGCGATGCCCAAGATGATCTCCACCGATGCGCACGTGATGGAGCCCGAGGAATTGTGGACTGACCTGCCCAAGCGATTGCAGGACCTTTTGCCGCGTGTGCCCTTCCGCAATTCGCCTCCCGGCGCGACCGATCCGCACTTGCGTCTGCGGGATCAGGACACCGACGGCGTCGCCGCCGAAATCCTCTTCCCCAATTACGGCATGGCCCTGTTTGGTATCGACGACCTCGAGACCCAGCAGGAATCCTTCAAGCTGTATAACGATTGGGTGCACAACTTCTGCCAGGCCGACAACAAGCGTCTCTACGCGGCGCCTCTTGTGTCGGTTTACGACATCAAGGCGGGCATCAAGGAAATGCAGCGCGGCCACCTCAACGGCCTCAAGGGCGCGATGATCTGGCAAGTGCCCGATCCCAATCTGCCGTTTACGTCGGAGCATTACGAGCCGCTCTGGGCCGCTTGCGCGGAGGCCAAGGAACCCGTCATCTGCCACATCCTGACAGGTCATTCATACGTCAAGACAGGACAGAAGAAAGGCATTCAGGGCCTGAAGGACGCAACGAACACCAAGACCAACGATTCAGCGAACACGCTGTTCGATTTCATCTTCTCGGGCGCGTTTGATCGGCATCCCGATCTGAAGCTGCTGCTGGCCGAAAGCGAAATCGGCTGGTTGCCGTTCCTGCTGCAACAATGGGATTATTATTTCGAGCGCTTCCGCAAGACGTACGACCTTGCGATCACGCGCAAGCCGAGTGAAATATTCGAGGAGCATGTCTATGGCACGTTCCTTGAAGATTATGTCGGCACGCGCTTCTTCCCGTGGTGGGGCGAAAAGAACTGCATGTGGTCGAACGATTATCCGCACTTCAACATGACGTTCCCCCATTCGCGTCAAGTGGTCGAACACCATCTGAAAGGCCTGTCCGAGGAAAAGCGCCAAAAGCTCACCCGCGACAACGCCATAGAATTGTTCAATCTCAAGTTCTAAAAACTAAACGCTGCGCGCCGTCCAGAGCGCGCAGCGGATCTGCACAAGCCGCAGCGCCTGAAAAAGGGAAGCGCGGAGCAAAGGGGAGGGACCCACATGATTAAAACGCCTCTGGCCGCGTTCACGGCCATCGTTGGAGGAAGTTTCGCGGCGATGGGCGCAGCGCAAGCGCAGATCCTCGCAGGTGAGCCTTTCGGCAAGAATATCACTATTTTGATCGGCTACGCAGCGGGCGGAACGTACGATGCGACCGGGAGATTGCTGGCGCGCCATATGGGCCGCCACCTTCCTGGCAATCCGGGAATGGTGCCTCAGAACATGCCGGGCTCCGGCGGCATCAAAACAATCCTGCATCTCTACAGCGTCGCGCCGCGCGATGGCACGACGCTTGGCATGCTCTCACGCAGCTATGGGATCGAGCCGGTCTTCAACCCGCAAACCGCCAAATACGACCCTACGCGTTTCAATCCAATTGGCAGCACAAGCACGGAAGTGTCCGTGGGCGTCGTCTGGCATACCGTTGGCGTAAAGAGTCTGGATGATCTGCAGACCCAGCAGATCACAACTGGGGCCACTGGCACCACAGACGACACCGGTCGCTTCCCGACGCTTCTCAAGAATCTGACCGGCGCCAAGATCAAGATCGTCACCGGCTATCCCGGCGGTAACGACGTGACCGCGGCCATGGAGAAGGGCGAAGTGGACGCCCGCTTTGGTTGGTCATGGGGCAGCTTGAAGAGTCGCTCGCGTCCATGGCTCGATGAAAAGAAGATCAACATTCTCGTGCAAATGGCCCTCGAGAAAGCTCCCGATTTGCCCAACACGCCAAGTGTGATGGACTTCGCGAAAACTGAACTTGATCGTCAGGCGCTCGAACTGCTGTTCTCTCCGCAGGCGGTCGCATGGCCGCTCGTGGCGCCGCCGGACGTTCCTGCCGACCGTATCGCCACGCTTCGTCGCGCATTCGACGCCACGATGAAGGATCCTGCGTTCGTCGCGGAGGCCACCCGCCTTCGCATAGACGTTGAGCCCGTCACGGGTGAGGCGATGCAGAAGATTGTGCAGCGTATCGGAACATTCGACCGTAACGTTGTCGAGCGTGCCTTGAAACTGACTGCGGTGCAGTGACATTGACGCAGCGCGTCCTGCACCAGAATATCTGATCGCAGCTTTGCAGCGCGCTGGAGACCGCATACAATTGCATGGCGCGGCTGGTCCGCGCCATTTGCTTTGGCTACCGGAGGTTGGTTTGACAGACAGCGCTTACGTGCCGGCCCGCGTGTCCGGGGCCGATCAACTGCAGGTGCGCGGCCTTACGTATAACCTGCGGTCATGGGGCGATCCGGCCGCTCCGCTGCTTGTCTGCCTGCACGGCCATCGCGACGGTTCCGCGACGTTCCAGTTCATGATCGATGCGCTCAAGCGCGACTGGCGCATTGTGGCGCCAGATTGGCGCGGCCACGGCGCAACGGACTGGTGCGCGCAAGGATATTGCTTTCAGGATTATCTCGCCGACGTCGACGCCATCATCGACCATGTGTCGCCAGACGCGCCGGTCTCGCTGATGGGCCATTCGCTGGGCGGCAATGTCGCGAATGTCTATGCGGGCCTGCGTCCAAATCGCGTCAAGCGGCTGGCTTCAATTGATGGCTTTGGCCTGCGGCCGCGCGATCTGCGCGACGCACCCGAGTTGCTTGACGCCTGGCTTTCATCCTGGCGCAACAAGCTCAAGACGCGCGTCTATCCCGATCACGCCTCGATGGCGGAGCGGTTGATCGCGTCCAACAAACGCCTTACGCGCGACAAGGCGCTGTTTCTTGCCGAGCACACGTCACGCCCTGTGGATGGCGGCTTGGCCTGGTCGTTTGATCCGGGTCATCAGCGCCCGTTCGCAACAACCTACAACGTGGAAGACTGGGCGGCATGCTGGAAGCGCATTGAAGCCCCGACGCTCTGGGTCGCCGCTGGCAATCGTTTCGAGCGTATGGATCGCGAGGGTGAGGGCGGATTCGAATGGCGCTTTGCACAATTGCGCCACGGCGCATGGACGCAAGCCGCGGACACCGGTCACAACATACATCACGACCAGCCGATTGAACTCGCGCGGATTGTCGAAGATTTTTTTGCGCCCGCACGCTAGTCTGGGCTGTGCGAGCAGCGGCTGTGATCGCTACCGCCGGGAGGAAGACGATGCGGCAGATGAAGTTGGGCCTTTTTCTGGCCCCCGGCGGACATCACATGGCCGCGTGGCGTCACCCTGAAGCCTATCCGGATGGCGTCAGCGTGAAGACGTACCTGCGTTTTGCGGAGATCGCCGAGCGTGGCTGCTTCGATCTGCTGTTCGTGGCCGACGTGTTTTCTTTCTCGCCGCGCGCCAAGCGCGTCGACGCGTTCCGGCTGGAGCCGCTCACGCTGCTCTCTGCGCTGGCGATGACAACGAGCAAGATCGGTCTGGTCGCCACCGCAACCACGTCCTTCAACGAACCCTATAACGTCGCGCGCAAGTTCGCCTCGCTGGATCACATCAGCGGCGGGCGCGCAGGCTGGAACATCGTCACGTCTTCGGCAAACGAGGCGCCCAATTTCGGCATCGACGAATTGTCCGAACACGCCGAGCGCTATCGCCGCGCCGATGAATTCACGCAGGTTGTGCGCGGGCTGTGGGATTGTTTCGAAGATGACGCGGTCATCATCGACAAGAAGAGCGGCGCGTTCTTTGAACCCTCCAGACTGCGCGTGCTGAATCACGAGGGCAAATATTTCAAGGTGCGCGGGCCGCTGTCGCTGCCGCGCAGCCCTCAAGGCAATCCTGTTCTCGTGCAGGCCGGCTCGTCGGAAGACGGCAAGAACCTCGCATCCAAATATGCTGAGGTGATCTTCACCATCCAGCGCGACCTTGAGTCCGCGCGCGCCTTTACACGTGACATCAAGGAGCGTGTGATTTCCTTCGGCCGCAATCCCGCGCACGCGCTCGTCATGCCCGGCGTTTTGCCGATTGTCGGACGCACGCGTCAGGAAGCGCAGGACAAGTACGAACTTCTGCAATCGTTTATTCACACGGAGGCCGGACTGCTTCAGCTGAGCCGCTCGATGGGCGTAGATCTCACCGGCGCGGATGTCGACAAACCTCTGCCGGACATGGACATTGCGAAACTGCCGCAGAGCCGTTCGGTCAGCATCTACCAGCAGTCCAAACGCGAGAACATGACCGTTCGCGAAACCTACGAGAAGCTCGTCGTCTCCAAAGGCCATCGGCAATTGATCGGCACGCCCGGCGACATCGCAGATTCCCTGCAGGAATGGTTCGAGAACGATGGCGCTGACGGATTCAACATCATGCCGCCCTTCACCCCCGGCGGATTGACGGATTTTGTTGATCACGTGGTGCCGGAACTGCAGCGCCGCAAACTGTTTCGCACGCACTACGAAGGTAGTATGTTGCGCGACCATTTGGGGTTGCCGCGCCCGGCGGCGCGCGCTGGATAATCAACAATGCAGGAAACAGATCGCCGACGCCTCGAAGACCTCGAGGTGCGCCTCACGCACCACGAGCGAACGATTGCGGACCTGAACGAGATCATCACCGAGCAATGGCGCAAGATCGATCTGCTGGACAGACACGTGTCGCAATTGCGCGAGGAGATGCGCAATGTCGCCCCATCAGGGCAGGGCGACGAGCCGCCGCCGCCCCATTATTAAGCGCGCATCATTTGAAGCAGCCGCGCCGCCAGTGCGTATCCTGTCGTCAGCGAGGTTTTTGGATTTTCGGGCGAGGGCTTGCCTGCGATGTGAATGTCAACATCCGCGCAGCCTGAACGAAACGAAACTTCGTGCGTATTGCGCGTCGCCGCAGGGTCCGCGACCAGTCGCACGCGCGTCCGCTCAAAGCCTGCGCCCATGATGGCGATTGTAGCTGCGACATTGGCGTTCTGTGGATAGTCGCGCGCAGCGGCCTCTGCGTTGCCTTCGTAAAACGTCACAGCTTGGGTGAGCGAGCCAAGATCGATCAGGGCTTCCGCCCGTGTTCCGCGCCAGGCCAGCGGCGGCTTGCGCGAAGTGTAGAGCACATCATCAAGCCCGGACAGGCGCGCGGCGCCGAGAATGTCGAGCCCGCCGACGGCGCCTGAGCATATCTCCCATTTGGCTCGGCTTGCGCGCGCAGACGCGTCTAGAGCCTCGCGCAGCGGTGCGGACGCAAGCGCGCCGGCAGACGTAATCAGAAAATCAATTCCTGCGCGAACGACAGCGGGGCCGAACGCGCCAACTGCCTGATGCCCAGCCGCCTCGGCCACGATGGATGGACGCTGTTCGATCAGGCCCGCAACATCACTGACGATGAAAAGTTCGCGATAGACCTGCCCCTGCCACGGGCCAAGCATGTCTCGCGCTTTGCCGACGCTATCTGCGCGCACGAGCACGACCAAAGCATCAAGCGGGGCGCTGATATGCTCGCCCATCGCAGCGAACGCCTGCCTCGCGACAGCGCCGTGCCCTATGAGACCGAGTTTCCACATATCAAACTGCTGCGGCGCGTCGTGGATGGCCGCTTGGTCCTTGTCCATATACCCGGTGTTGATCCGCGAGGGTGTTGTAAAGCAAAGGCGATCCTGCCGTCAGGGTCCCGAACCGCGATCCACAGGCGTCGCCAATGTCCAGATTGGCACGCGTGTTCGCACCACGCAACGACCATGGGGCCGCGCGCTTGCGGGCGCCCCTCGTTTCGGCTGCGTCTATTCGCTGATTGCTACAGAGGGAAGTGGCAGGCCGCGTCCCGCTTCTGCGAATGCGCGACGAGCATGGGCTTTTCCTCGCGGCAGCGACCGGTCACTTTAAAACACCGTGACGCGAACGCGCAACCCGTGGGAATGTTGAGCGGGCTCGGCAATTCCCCCGAGATGATGTTGATGGAGCGCTGTGCCTCGATCGCCGGATCGGGCGGCGGGATGGCGTCGATCAAGGCGCGTGTGTAGGGGTGCGCGGGGCTGAGGAAAACATCTTCAGCCGGGCCATATTCAACAATCTCACCAAGATACATCACGGCGATACGGTCGGAAATGTAGCGCACGGTCAGCAGGTCGTGCGAGATGAAGATGAAGCTGATCCCAAGATCATCCTTGAGGTCGCACAGCAGGTTGATGATCTGCGCGCGCACGGAAACGTCGAGCGCCGAAGTGGGTTCGTCCGCAACCACGACTGTTGGATTAAGCGCAAGCGCGCGCGCTACGCCAACGCGCTGCCGCTGGCCGCCGCTCAGCTGGTTCGGATACCGGTCGAGATAGCTCTCCTCAAGCCCGACTTGCTTGATCAGCGCGCGCACCTTATCCGCACGTTCTGCACGTGTGCCCGCGCCCGTCACGATGAGCGGCTCTTCGATGATGTTGAAGATCGTCATCTTCGGATTGAAAGAAGAATATGGGTCTTGAAACACCATCTGCGCGATGCCGGCGATAAAGATTTCGCCCGTGGTTGGTTCATCGAGTCCAAGCAGAAGACGCGCAAGCGTGCTCTTGCCGCAGCCGCTCTCGCCCACAATGCCCAGCGTCTCGCCCTTGCGCATGCGCAAGTTGACGCCGTTGACTGCGCGCACAGTCTTCGGCTTGCTCCACGGAAAGGCCGCCTTGCCTGGGAAATGCTTACGCAAATTGTGCATTTCCAGCACATCCTGCTGCGGCATAGGCCCAGCTTCATTGGTCAAGCGAGCGGCGCGCATGACGGGCTTGGGCGGGGCCGGCGCGTCATCAAGCCCATTGGGCAGGAAGCATGCTGCCGAGTGATCCACGCCCCGGAATGTGAGGTCCGGCGTACTGACGGCGCAGCGATCCTGCGCGGCGCCGCACCGCTCCCTGAACGCGCAGCCAGCAGGGGGATTGCGCATGTCTGGCGGAAAGCCAGGAATTTGCAGAAGGCGCTCGCGTTCAGCCCCCGCCGCGTTCGGAATCGTGCGCAGCAAGCTTTGAGTGTAGGGATGGCGCGGGCGCGCAAATACATCTGCCGCAGAGCCGAACTTGACGATCTTGCCCGCGTACATCACGCCGACCTTGTTGGCGAAACGCGCCACAAGTCCGAGATCGTGGGTGATGAAGAGCATCGCCGCGCCGGTCTCGGCGGTGAGGTTCTTGAGTAATTCGACGATCTGCG
>CANMLK010000055.1 GCA_947498445.1 Beijerinckiaceae bacterium | reverse complement strand
AACGAAATCTCATCGAGCGCTTCTTCCTGAAGCTCAAACACTTCAGGCGCATCGCAACGCGCTACGAACAAACACCGAGAGCATTCATGTCCATGCTATCAATCGTCAGCGCGCATATTTGGACACGATGAATGTCAACGCGCGCTAGGAGACAGTCGGTTCTGGCAATCGCGCGGCAATTGCGCCCTCGTTTGTTTCGCGCGCGCGGTTAACATCGGTCGCCACCGCATCGTAGACAGTGCTTTCGAGACAGTTTGCAACGGCCCCCACGCACGGCAGCAGCTCTCGGCTCCGCCTCCAGATAATCGCGCGCGAAATGAACAGTCCGCGGATCGGGGTGGCGGACAGAGCGCCGCGGGCGACCTCCTCGCGTACGGCCGAAAAAGGCAGAATGCCGTGTGCGCAATTATCCCGGATCAACTGCTTCTGCACGCTTAGATCATTGATCTCGTAGGCAATCTTGAGGTCGAAATCTGCGAGCGCTGCGGCTCGATCCAGGTAATCGCGGTTGCCGCTCGGGCGAGGAAACAGAACGAGTGGGACGCCCGAGAGCCGGGAAATCTCGATCTCGCCATGCTGCGCAGCCTCCGGGCCGCTCGAGATGTAGTGAAGCGCTTCCGGGGGCAAGCGGCGCACCATGTAGCTATCACGTGCGCCCGGGGACACCACCAGCGCCAGATCCACCTTGTTCGTTTCGATCGCCTGCAACAGCGCGCATTGCGTCCCTTCGAGGAATCGCAGCTGAATCTTAGGTAACGTGGCGGCGACTCGTTTCATAAGCGCGGAGATAAAGAGCTGCGCGCACGCTGGGGAAATGCCCACTGACACGACGCCGGTCGGCTCCTGCGAGCCTGTGAGCGCATCGAGGCGCGCCAGCGCAACCTGCCGCAGAATGATTGTCGCGCGATCGAGCAGAGTGCGTCCTGCCGCAGTCAAACGGGCTCCGCCGGGATCGCGCTCAAACAGCTGAACCTTGAGTTCAAGCTCAAGGTCACGAACTCTCCGGCTAATGGAGGATTGCGAAACGTGCAGCCTGGCTGCGGCTTCATTGAAACCGTGCACCTCAGCGACTTCAACAAAGTATCGGAGTTGTCGCAGATCCACGCACAACCTCTTTCATGCCCGCGAGCCGGCTGCCGGATCGCTTCCACAACGATGCACAGTGCGTCAATCAAGACCTGATGGAGCGGCGTTGAAAGAAACCCGCTACCCGAACACGCCAATGCTCCTCCCATTTGAAGATTACCCCGGATCGAATCGGCTGGTCAACCGCACGCGTCACGGGTGCGAAGCCAGGATGCGCATTCAACATCGGCGTAATGTCTGGAAAGCATTTGCCCTCTCATCGAGCGTCCTGTTTTCATTTGAGGGAAATGGACGTAAATCTGTTTTCCCGGGAGGTTCATGTGTCTTTCAGCATCTTGCGTGGTTGGGCATGAGCCCTGTAACCGATGCGCCGCACAGGCGTGCTGGAAAACCTCACGTAAAAGGTGTTGGCAGGATGAACCGATTCAGCTCATGAGACCTCAGTCAATCAGGCCGGTTCGCTGTGGGAATCGAGGGGAGACGTGATGCAGTACAAGACTGAAAGAATCCAGCTCAACAATGTTGATCTTGCGCTGCAGCGCGGGGGATCGGGACCCCCTCTTGTCTACCTGCACGGGACGGATGGCCTCTCAACGTGGCCGGAGATTCTGGATCGACTCGCGGAACGCTATACGGTCATCGTTCCCTCGCATCCCGGATTCGGCGATAGTCCGTGCCCTGATGGTTTCGACGATGTATCGGACCTTGCTTATTTGTATCTCGACCTCTTTGACCAGATGGATCTGCGGGACATCAGCGTCGTAGGTCATTCTCTGGGTGGATGGGTCGCGCTAGAGTGCGCCGTTCGAAACGCGACAAGGTTTCGAAACCTGGCCCTAATCGCTTCGGCTGGGATACATGTTAGCGGACTACCGAAAACCGACATCTTCATGATCGATCCGGACGAGCAGGCAAGGCTTGCTTATGCCGATCGGCGACTGGGCGAAGAAGCGGCGGCGCGCGCCCAGGCGGACAAGTATCAGGATCTCGCTATCCGCGAGCGAATAGCGAGCGCCCGGTTTGGGTGGAATCCGCGGTTTCACAATCCACGGCTGTCGCGATGGCTGCACCGCATCAACGTCCCTTCTCTGATCATCTGGGGTGAGGAGGACCGCATCTATTCGCCAAAGCACGGGCCTGCTCTGCAAAAACTCATTCCGGGCGCAAAGTTGGAGGTGATCCCGTCATGTGGGCACCTGCCGCATGTCGAACAGCTGGACGCCACTCTGGATGCACTTCACGCGTTCTGGAAAGACTAGAGCTTCGGTGATGTCGACGTCCGGGTTCGTTGCCGGCGCGTTGAGTAAGACTTCACGGTTTGAGCAGCCGGTCAGGGATTTTGCGATGACTGCAGATGTGAAAAACAAGCGGTGCGTTGTTACTGGCGCAGGCTCGGGACTGGGGCGAGCGATGACCCTCGGCTTGGTTCGCGCCGGGGCGCTTGTTATTGCGGCGGACATCAATATCGCCGCCGTTGAGGATACGCTTGCTGAATTGAATGACGGCGCCGGCCGCATTGTCCCACACAGGGTTGACCTTACCCGGGTCGAGGAATGTGAGAACCTTATCGCGAGCGCTGTAAGAGAGTTTGGCGGCGTCGACGTGCTTGTAAATTGCGCGGGCCTGAATATGGCGCTGATCAGCAGAGACTTCCTTACCAAGCTGGTTCGCTTCTGGGATGTTGACGCCCAGGACTGGCAGCGCATGTTCGATGTGAATGTGCGCGCCCCCTTCATGCTTGCGAAATGTGTCGCGCCGATCATGACGGCTCAGGGCCGGGGTCGCATCATTAACGTCACGACGAGCTTCGGCACGATGCTGCGGGAGGGAAACACGCCGTACGGTCCCGCAAAGGCTGCTCTTGAAGCGGCCTCGGCCGGGTGGGCGCAGGAGCTGGAAGCTACGGGCGTCACCTGCAATGTGCTGATCCCGGGCGGCGCGGCGGATACTCCTATGATTCCTGCCGACGCTCCCATCGCCCGCGACAAGTTGGTGCCCCCATCCGCGATGTTGCCGCCTTTGCTTTTCCTGGCCTCGGATCGTTCGGATGCAGTGTCCGGCATACGTCTTGTTGCAAATCGCTGGCGACCGGATACGCCGGATAATGAGAACATGGATCGAGCCGGAGCGCCGATCGGTTGGCCTGCCCTTGCAGCCTCCTCCGGCGTCCCGACAAAGGGGTCGGTCGCCGCGCCTGGCAGCGCCTAGGCCGCTCGGCGCGTGGGAGGCTGAGGTGAGATGACGCTGACGTTGAAGGTGTTGTAGTCGGCGGCGTGGAATAGCAGAAATCGGTGCGTTGATCCGGCGCTCTTGAAGCCCTGCATCTTGTACTCGGCGGTCCGACAACCGCCGATTTAGCTCTGAACGTCACCAAGGCTTGCGGACGCGCTCCGTTGTTGCTTTATTCTAAGTAACAAACAGGGGAGGTGGCGTTATGGCTTCAGGCGGGTTGCATGTCACCCCACTTGGCGATGCTCTGGGTGCTGAGGTCTGCGGTCTGGATTTCTCCAAGCCTTTGACGTCGCACGAGCGGGACTTTCTCCGGCGCGCCTGGACTGATCATCTTGTAATCGTTGCGCGCGGCGCGCAGGAGCTTTCCGCAGACGCGCAGATCGATTTTTGTAAAACGTTTGGTGAGATCGGGGGACGCGCCCGCCCCGTGGAAGCGCGCCACGAGCCCGCCGGGGCGCCAGCCGACGTGATGTACGTCTCCAACAAGCGCGTCGGCGGCCGCATCATTGGCTCGATTCCGGATGGCGAAATGGAATTTCATATCGACCAGAGTTATACGGAGCGGCCCGCGCGGGGCACGTCTCTTTACGCCATCGAAGTGCCGGACGAGGGCGGCGACACGATGTTCGGCAATTTGTACCTCGCATACGAATCCCTGCCAGACGATCTGCGCCGCGCGGTCGAGGGTCGCGGCGCGCTGAATGTTTATGGACATGGAGGCTATGGAATCCAGTCGCGCAGCGCGAACGACATGGGCGCAGCCACGCGCAAGCACGTTCATCCGATCGTGTGCACGCATCCCGACAGCGGGCGCAAGACTCTCTTCGTGAACCGGCTCATGACGGCGTCGGTCGAAGGCCTGCCGCCGGACGAAAGCGATGATCTCCTGTTCCGTCTGTTCGACCATCAGGAGCAGGAGGCCTTTCGATATACGCACAAGTGGCGCCAGTCAGACCTCCTTTTGTGGGACAATCGCTGCACGGTTCACGCGCGCACGGACTTTGATCCATCGAAGACCCGCCACCTGCGGCGCTTCTCCATTCAGGGTCACGTGATGAACTGAAACTGTTGGACTTGAAGCCGTTGATCTGAACAAGGAATCGCATGGCGTCGCAATTCACTTACACATCCGCAATTCTCGCAGTCATGACAGGCGCAGCTGTTTCGCCCGCTGCGTTGGCGCAGGACGAATCCTTCAAGGGCAGGACAGTCACAGTCACAATCGGTTTTTCGACAGGCGGCAATTATGATTTCGTTGGCCGGCTCGTCTCGCGTCACATCGGGAAACAACTGCCAGGCCAGCCCTCGGGCGTGGCTGTGAACATGCCCAGCGCAGGCAGTATCCGCGCCGCCAATTACATTTTCAATGCTGCGCCGAAAGACGGAACCGCCCTGGGGATTATGTCGTCTTCGCTCGCAATCGAGGAAGCTTTGGGCGCGCCTAACATCCAGTACAAGGCGTCTGAGTTTGGTTGGGTCGGCCGCGTAAGCATGATCCTTCAGGTTCTCTCGACGCTGGACCCGGCAAAAGCGAAAACAATTGATGATGTGCTGCGGATCGAGACCGCCATGGGTGGAACGGGAGCGGGCTCTCCTTCGGAAGGTTACCCGAAGATTTTGAATGGCCTGCTCGGCGCCAAGTTCAAGGTTATTAGCGGTTACACGTCATCAGCCGATACAATGCTCGCCATGGAGCGCGGTGAACTCGATGGATCGTTGCCCTCGTGGAATACAATCAAGCGCACGAAGCCGGACTGGATTGCCGAGAAGAAGATTCATCCGCTCGTCCAGTTCGCATTCGTGCGGAGTCCCGATCTGCCGGATACGCCGACATCAGTGGAGCTCGGCGGCAATTCGCAGGACCGGGCTGTTCTCGAATTTTATACAAGCGGCGAAGAGCTTGGTCGGTCGATACTTGCGCCGCCTGGAATGCCGGTCGAACGCCTCCGGATGTTACGCGAAGCCTTCGACCGGATGCTGGTTGACGAAGAATTCATCGCTGAAGTGCGCAAGGCGCGTCTGGAATTCAATCCGCTTTCCGGCGTAAAACTTCAGGCTATCGCCGCCGCCACCGTCGCAGCGTCGCGAGAGACCGTTGATCGCACGCGCGCGCTGCTTGGAATCAAATAGGACAGGGGAACGAACATGCGTTACAGCCGCGCCGCAGTCATCACGAGGCACAATGCGCCACTCGAAATACAGAATGTTCCCTTTCCTGAACTCACAAAGGGCGATCTGCTGATCCGCGTCGTCTCCTCAACGCTATGTGGCACGGACGTGCATAGATGGCATGGGCCTCTTGGCGGCGGAGACACACTGCCCATCATCACCGGTCACGAACCCTGCGGCGTCATCGAGGAGATCGCGGGCGAACGCACCGACATTCTCGGCAATCCTGTGAAACGTGGTGATCGCGTTGTGTGGAGCTACGTTTCATGTGGCTCCTGTTATTATTGCAGCGTGGCGATGCAGCCATGCATCTGCCCCGACCGCGCATCGTGGGGGCATAATCGCAGTGATGAGCCGCCATACCTTTTGGGCTCTTGCTCCGAATACATGTACGTGCCGCGGCAATGCCTTATCGTGAAAGTGCCCGACGAGGTATCATCGCACTCCGCGGCGGCTTCCGCATGCGCTTACCGCACGTGCATGCACGGGTTTGATCGGCTCGGCGCCATCAAGAGTCACGAGACGGTGTTGATCCAGGGGAGCGGACCCATCGGCATTTTCTGCGCGGCGGTGGCCAAGGACCACGGCGCCAAGCAGGTGCTGATGATCGGCGCGCCCAATCCGAGGCTTGAAGTCGCCAAGCGCATGGGCGCCGATCATGTGCTGAACTTCGAGGAGGTTACGGACGCGAAGGATCGTAAGGAATGGGTTGCCAGCCACACGGGCGGGCGGGGCGCCGACATCGTGATCCAGGCGGCGACGAATGGGGCTGTCCCGGAAGGGTTAAGTCTCCTGCGCGGAGGCGGGCGCTTTCTCAATATCGGCGTGGGCGGCCGGGCCGCCATCGCTGTCGACGCGCTTCCGCAGCAATTGTCGTTCCTCACCGTTCGCAGCGGTGAACCGCGTCACTGGCTTCAGGCGCTCGATTTCATGGCGTCGCGCCGCGATCGTTATCCGTTCGAAGAGATGATCAGCGCTCGCTACAAGCTCGACCAGATCAACGAGGCGATGAGCGCCATGGCGAGCTTTAGCGTCGTGAAGGCCGCGATTGAATTCGCCTGAAACTCGAGGGAGTTCTTCTTCCAACGCCGTCTGTGATTTCCCGAAAGTTTATCGCGAAAGGGTCATCTGACCTTAGCCTCCATCACCGTGTGTTTCGCGCGGCCGCGATGAGCGCGTGGCGCGAGGTCGTCCCGGCCGCGTTAGAAATCTTGAACCGTCCCTTCTTGCATCGCAGGCTCGTTAACATGACAAAGCCCGCTCGCGCGCCGAAATCATGACTAGATCACGCAACGAGTTCCTTGGCGGCCTGCACGATCTTGCCCACCGTCGGCAGCAGATGCATTTCCAGCGGAGGGCTGAGCGGCACAGGAACCGCCGGGAAGTTGAGTCGCTTGGCTGGCTTTTTCAACAATCCAAATCCCTTGTCGGCAAAGATGCTCGCTATCTCCGAGGCGACGCTCGCGGAGGGATAACATTCGTCAGCCACAACCAGCCGCCCGGTCTTGCCGACGGATTCACATACGGTCTCCCAATCGAGCGGCGTCAGCGTGCGCAAATCGATTACCTCCGCGTCGATTCCCTCTTTTTCGAGTTCCACCGCCGCCTTCAGGCAGCGCACCAGATCGATGGAATAGCCAACGATTGTCACGTCTTTGCCGGCGCGAACGACCTCTGCCTTGCCGAGAGCCGGAGGCGCCTTGCCTGGCGGATAGAGATCCGTTTCCTCGAACAACAGCGAATGATCGACCCAGAACGTGGGTCTTTCGCTATCGCGCGCGGCCTTTAGCAATGGCCCGACATCAGCCGCGCGCGAGGGCGCAATCACCTGCAGCCCAGCAACCTGCATCAGCATCGCTTGCGGGCGTGCGGAATGTTGCGCGGCGCCGGAAATACGGATTCCCACGAGCGCATGGAACATCACGGGAACTTTTACCTGCCCACCGCTCATGTACGTGATGTTGGGCGCCTCGTTGCAGATTTGCGGCCAGGCCTCAAACGCGAAGCTGCCGGTTCCGATGGTGACGATCGGATAGAGGCCGGCGATCGCGGCGCCGATGCCCATGCCGCAGAAGCCGAGCTCGGCGATCGGTGTGCGAAGAATGCGGGAATCGAATTCGTCGAACAGCGGCTTCACATACTTGGAATGCAGCAGGCCGCCGAAGCCTGCGCCACCGATGATGACAACCCGCTCGTCGTCCCGCATGAGGTCGCCGACCGCCTTTATCTTCGCCTCGCCGAACATTGTTTGCTCCATGACTGGTGCTCCTTATACTTTATGATCAGTGGGGCCAGACGTTCTCGAGAGCGCTCTCCAGCGATGGAAATGGACTATCGTTGGCGAACTTCACGGCGGAGTCGATTTCGGTGCGGACACGCATGTCGATCCCTTCGATTTCGGCATTCGACGCTATTCCCAGTTTCAGCATTTCGCGCGCTACGCTCAGGACGGGATCGTTGCGCTTGAACCAGTTCGCGTTCTTTTCATACTGAGCTGGAACTTCGTTGGTCCACGCATGGCTAATGTCGGTGCGACCGGTGATGAGCGTCGGCCATTGCCCCCCTGGCCATGTGTGGGTGCGCACTTCAAAGAACGTCGGGCCCTCGCCATTCACGGCGCGATTGCGTGCATCCCGGGCCGCCGTCCAGACGGCGCCGAGATCGAGGCCATCGACGATCTGGGTGGTGATGCCCATGATGCGTGGGAGGTCAGTCAGTTCTATGATCGACATGTTCGGCGCATGGTATTGCCCGCCGCCGGGTCTGCGATCAACTTCAGCCGTGTTGTTCTCGCAGACAAAGAGGATCGGCAGTTTCCAGAGAGCTGCAAGGTTGAGCGCTTCATAGGCCGCGCCTTCCTCCATGGCGCCATCACCGAAAAAGACGACGCTGACATTTGGCAGCTTGCGCACGCGCAGACCATAAGCCGTGCCGACGGCGATCGGAAGAATGCCCGCGACGATGCCGGAACTGAGCGGAAAGTTCAGATCCGGCGCGCATCCGTGAAGTGTGCCCGCCTTACCACCAGCATAACCGCCGGCCTTGCCGAGTATTTCGGCGAGCGCCTTGTTTGGATCGGCTCCACGCGCGATCAGGTGGCCGTGATTGCGGTGTGTGCTGTGGACGTAGTCGCCCCGGTCGAGTGTCGACATCACGCCCACGCCGGTCGCCTCCTGGCCTATGTAGACGTGGAAGTGTCCAGGAACCTTGTTCTCATGGGCTGCGTCAATGCACGCTTCTTCGAAGCGGCGGATCATTAGCATTTTGCGTAATGCCTCAAGGCATTCATCCTTCGATAACACGGAGATCATTGGCTCCTCCTGGGTCGTCAGCGCGACGGGTTCATATGAGATGGCATGCGGTCCAGTGGTGCGGACCTATTTCTTTCCACTCAGGCTCGATGTTAGCGCAGACCGGCATGGCAAACGGGCAGCGCGTATGCAGGCGGCATCCGGGCGGGATCTCAGTAGGCGCCGCGACGTCATTGCGCAGAAGCACTTCCTTGCGCTCGATATCGGGATGATCTGGCAGCGCGGCCGAGAACAGCGCCTGCGTATAGGGATGCGCCGGGTTGGTGAACAGTGCTTCGGATTCTGACAGCTCCATCATTCGTCCGAGATACATGACGCCCACCATGTGGCTCATGTACCGGACGGTTCCCAAATGATGCGCGATGAACAGGTAGCTGTAGCCGTGATCCTCCTGGAGCGACTTCAACAGGTTCATGATCTGCGCCCGGATGGAAACGTCGAGCGAGGAGACGGGCTCGTCCAGTACGATGAGTTTTGGTTCAGAAGCAATCGCGCGCGCGATCGCGATGCGCTGGCGCTGCCCTCCACTGAACTCGTGCGGAAAGCTGTTCAGGTCGTCAGCCCGCAAACCCACCTGATGCAAAGCGCGTTCAGAACGCTCTCTGCGCTCCTTCCTGCCGATAGCGAGGTTGAGCAGCATCGGCTCGCTGACGAAATCGAGTACGCGCAGCCGTGGGTTCATCGAACTGTAGGGGTCCTGGAAGACAGCCTGAACGGCGGCCCGATAGGCCTTCGTTTGCGCGGGATCGATCTTCGCGAGGTTCAAGCCACGCCAGATAATTTCACCCTTCGTGGGAGTCTCGACCTTCAGGATGGCGCGCGCAGTCGTGGATTTTCCGCAGCCGGATTCGCCAACGATGCTGAACGTCTCACCTGGTTTCACGTCGAAAGATATTCCGTCCACGGCCTTCAGGACGACGTCGCGACGTTTGAGAAAAGGGCCACGCCGAAAGTTGAAGTACACATGCAGGTCCCGTATCCGAACCAGCGTGTCATCCTCGGTGCGCGTTGCAGACGCGGTGGCGGCGCCAACGCCAACGTCAACGCTCATGCGCGGCCCTCGCTCGCGGCCGCCGCCGTGTGGAGACTGAGCGTTCCCTGCGAGTTATAAATTTCCTCAGCCCGCCAGCATTCGGACGTGTGTCCCGGCTGGACCGTCATAACCCGAGGCTTTTCGTGATGGCAGCGGGGTTGGGCAAGCGCGCAACGTTCGGCGAAAGAGCATCCAGCCTGATGAGTAAATCCGCCGGCGGCGACGCCCGGAATGGCATAGAGACGCTCAACCCGTCGATCAACTTTCGGCACAGCTTCGAGCAGGGCCAGCGTGTAGGGGTGCGCGGGGCGGTTGAACATCTCACGTACGTCGCAGCTTTCAACGACACGACCGGCGTACATGACGATCACGTCGTCGCACATCTTTGCGACGATCCCGAAGTCGTGCGTGATGAACAGGAGGGCGAGGTTGAGATCCTGCTGCAGTCCGCGCAGAAGGTCGAGGTATTGCGCCTGGATCGTGGCGTCCAGCGCGGTCGTGGCCTCGTCTGCGATCAGCAGCTTTGGTTCACAGGCGATCGAGATGGCGCCGACAACGCGCTGGCGCATCCCGCCGCTGAACTGGTGCGGATAATCGCGCACCCGCGTCTCAGGCGCGGGCACGCGCACACGGCGGAGGCTTTCGATCACCCGCTCAAGAACATGGCGTCCGCGAAAACGCTGATGCAGCCTGACTGCTTCCGCGATCTGGTATCCGATGCTGAAAACGGGATTAAGGCTTGTCATCGGATCCTGAAGGATGATCGCTATTTTTCCCCCCCGAACCTGGCGCATTTCGCGTTCACTTTTTACGAGAAGGTTCTCCCCGTTAAACCGGATCGATCCGCCTACAATCTTGCCGTAAGGCTGCGGTAAAAGGCGGAGAATGGATGCCGCTGTCATGGACTTGCCGCTGCCGGATTCGCCGACAACGCCAAGACTGCGGCCGGTGTCGAGGCTGAAGCTTACGCCGTCCACGGCACGGTTGACGCCGCGACGTGTGACAAGGTGCGTCTCGAGATCCTGGACTTCGAGTAGCGGCACGAGCGTTTCCTCAATCGAGGGCTCGACGCTTGGCGCGTGTTCCCCCCGCTTTTTATAATGTGATGGTAGGTTCTGCTGAACGCAGACGTCAAGTGCCTGCTCAAGCGCCTTCCTCACGTGCGCTGAAAAGCCTTGCTTGACATGAGGCCGGGCCGCATTAGGCTGATCCGGCTGAATGCAGTCGGATCAACGCGGCCAAGCGTTATACGAACAGCAACGGCCGGAGGTGCGCCATAGCCTACCTGGGCAACCGCCTGTTTCAGGCGTTTATCACACTCGTACTATTTATGGTCGTTCTGTTCATCGCGACGCGCGCGGCGGGCGATCCGGCCGTCCTTATTCTGCCCTCGGACGCAACGCCGGAGATGATCCAGTCCGTGCGCGAGCGCATCGGAACCGACCGTAGTTACATCGAGCAGTTCTGGGTATTCCTGCGTGACATGGCGACACTGAATTTCGGTCGCTCCATCGTCTACAGGGAACCGGTGCTGGATCTCATGGGCGGACGCGTGGCCAACAGTCTCAAGCTGCAGGCTGCGTCGCTCGTGCTCATTCTGGCCACAGCGTTTCCGCTAGGGGTACTGGCCGCATACAAGCGCGGGAAGTTTCCCGATCACGTCGTGCGCCTGCTTGCCGCCGTTGGCCAGGCCGCCCCTAGTTTCTGGGTCGGGCTTTTGCTCATGGCGCTGTTCTCGGTAAAACTCGGCTGGTTGCCTGCGGGGGGAATGGGGCCAGGCGGACTTGAATCCATTCCATATTTCGTGTTGCCGACGATCACGACCTCCCTGTTGCTTTTCGCATCCCTGACGCGTCTGCTTCGCTCGTCGATGCTTGAGACGCTTGACGCCGAGTTTGTGAAGCTCGCCCGCGCAAAGGGCCTGTCCGAAGCAAAGGTGGTTTGGGTCCACGTGCTTCGCAATGCGCTCTTACCCATCATGACGTTTATGGCGATCTGGATCGGGACAGCGGTTTCAGGCTCCGTGGTTGTCGAGGTTGTCTTCGACTGGCCGGGAATCGGCGCGATGTTTGTCGACTCCATAGGCACTCGCGACTTCCCCATGATTCAGGCAATCGTCGGCCTCGTCGCGGTTACAGTCCTGCTTGCGAACCTTATCGTGGATCTACTGTACGGAGTTGTGGACCCTAGAGTGCGCATAGCTACGCCAGGTCACTGAAGCCCAGGAGCATTACTTGGCAATCATCGAGGCGAAGACGGAACCTGACGAAGCGGCCCGCACGCCGACGCGCCGCCGCCGTGGCCTTTGGGCTTCGATCAGGCGGGCGCCGGTTATTCCGTTGACGATTGTTGTACTTTTCGTCGTCGTCTCGCTGTTCGGCGAATGGCTGACTTTCGTGCCGGCCAACGAGCAGAATTTGCGCCTTCGCTTCCTCCCGCCAGCATGGCTGGATGGCGGTGACCCGCGGTTCCTGCTTGGCACCGACAATCTGGGTCGCGATGTGCTCAGCCGCATCATTGTTGGCGCGAATGCATCCTTTGTGGTCACGATGTCCGCGTTAGCCTTCGGATCTGCGCTTGGGTCGGTGATCGGCCTGACATCTGGATATTTTGGCGGCCGCCTAGATTCCTTCATTATGAGAATGGCTGACGGCATGATGGCGTTTCCGTTGGTCCTCGCCGCGCTGCTTCTTGTCGCAGTTATCGGTCCTGGCATATATACGGTCGTCATTGCCGCCTCACTTATTTTGTGGGCCCGCTTCGCGCGGCTGATCCGCAGTGAGGTGCTCAGCGTCCGAGAACGCGACTTCGTGAAGCTCGCACGCATTGCAGGCGCTTCTGACCTCAGGATCATGTTCATTCACATTCTTCCGAACGTACTCAATAGCGTTGTCGTTCTCCTCACCTTGCAGCTTGGCTTTGTGATCATCGTGGAGGCGACGCTGAGCTTTCTCGGCGCAGGCGTGCCCCCTCCCACGCCAACGTGGGGGCAGATGGTCGCGAGCGGACGGACTTACATCGACACAGCGTGGTGGATCTCGCTGTTCCCGGGTCTTGCGATCGCGGGAGTCGTGCTTTCATTCAATCTGTTGGGTGACCGACTGCGCGATTATCTCGACCCCAAGTTGCGGCAATTGTAGGCTCGTGAAAGTGAAGTTTTAGAAACTGGAGGATGCGCGATGCAGCATGATGCAAAGAGGAATGTTCGTCGGCGGCAGCTGACGATGGCCTTTGCGGCCGTTGCGCTTTTGCAGGCGCCCCAGCTAGCGCAAGCACAGCAATCGACATCCCTCGATCAGTGTCCGGCACGCCAGCCCCTGCTGCGAATAGCGACGGTTTCAGGCGACGAAATCTACTCGGCGCACCCAGCGGAATCGCGGTTCAGTTCGACGCATTATGCCCGGCTCGCGCACCTGCCGCTATTTGGCGCCGATCCGCTCGAATCCAAGATGGATCTTGCTTACGGCGTAGCTGAGTCTTACGAATATCTTCCCGGCGCGACAGGCATGCGCATCAAGATGAAGCCAGGGCTGTCCTTTAATGACGGCAGCCCGGTCACCGTTGATGACATCATCTTCTCGATCGAGGCGACTGCCTCGACGTTCGCCGATACGCAGATTTCGGGAACGCTGCGCGGCATCGGCGTGAAGGCGAAGGCGATTGACGATAGAACAGTCGAGATCGACTTCTCGCGGGGCTCCCCGACCTTCCATCTGGAGATGTCTCCACTCGTGTTCCCGCTGTATGTCATGTCCAAAAAATACCACTCCGGCGGAGATATTTCGCAAGCGGCGTTCGACAAGTTCCGCGCCGCGCCGCTCAACGGTGGACCATACCGCATCGCTGCGCGGCAGACGCAACAGTTCATCACGCTGCAAGCCGCGCGAAAAGATCCGCTTCTCGGGTGTCCGCTCTACGACCGCATCGAGATCCGTCACGTGGCGGAGACAGGAACGCGCGTCAATCAATTGCGGACGGGACAACAGGACATTGTCACCGGAACCCGCGAACTGGCCGCACAGGTCAGACGCGTCGGCGCGAGCGTCGCCACAAAAACCGACGCGAACGTGATCGGCTTTTACTTCTTCCACACGGATCGGACGGACAACGTCTTCCACAATGCCGATCTTCGCCGCGCGGCCGCCCACGCAATCGATCACAAGCTTCTGGCCGATACGATCTGGAATGGCGTTGGTGTGCGCACGTGGGGCTGCACATGGCCGCCGCCAACGGAGATATCGACGGAAAATCCTCGCTACCTCAAAGCGTGCGGCGCCCCCTATGCCTACGATCCCGAGAAGGCGAAGAAGCTGCTCGCGGCTGCAGGCTATCAGGCTGGCAAGAGCCCGCCCGTTACGCTGGAATATTCGATGTCGTATCCGGAAGAAGGGGCGATGGCTGAAGCGATGGAGCCGATGCTCAAGGCAGTGGGTTTCAACGTGCGCATCGAGCGTACTGATCTGGCTGAGCGCAATCGCCGCCGGCACGCGGGCGCGCACGTCAACTCGTTACTTTTCTTTGGGCCGGGCGGCCGCGTCACTGCGCTCGCCGGCGTGCATTCCGTTTACGGCCCAACCCAAGGGTGGGGACCCAAGCACGACAAGGATGTAGTCACCACCATCGAGCGCGCATCTCGCGCTACCTCCATCGAGGAGTACACGAACGCCGTTGCGGATTTGGGCGAGCTTGTTCACGATCGGGCCTATGGGCCGGGCTTTTTCTCAGCCGGTTCGGTCTTTTTCCTTCGCAAAGGCATCGCGGACTGGGGCATCGAAAAGAGCGTCGGCCGTGGCCCTATCAACCTGACCGCCTTCGTGACGCGCAAGTAATGTAATTACCTCGCTTTTCAACTGGCTCGTGCGTTGCCCGCGGCTTGCAGGCAATCGCGTCCGCGGGCTTTGTCACAGTGTCGAAACTGCGATGCAAAGCGACCCTCCCAGAGTTTCTCAAGATGAGCACCAAGAAAAACGTACTCCTCATTATTACCGACCAGCACCGCGCTGATCATCTCGGGTGCTATGGAAATACGGTTGTCAGGACGCCTAATATCGACGCTCTTGCTTCCAAAGGAACGCGGTTCGACAAGTTTTATGTAGCTACCCCCATCTGCATGCCGAACCGGGCAACACTCATGACCGGTCGCATGCCATCGCTTCATGGCGTCCGGCACAATGGCATACCATTGTCGCTAGATGCGACGACGTTTGTAGAGGTCCTGCGTGAGTCTGGCTACCATACCGCGCTGGTGGGGAAGTCTCATCTTCAGAACATTTCGGGGAAGCCCATCAAGATGGGGCTGCCCGATCCAGAGCCCGACCTGGAGGTTCCACCCGAGGATCTCCGGGAAGCTCGCCGGGGTAATTTGCATCGACCAGTTTACAATCAGGAACTGCCAAAGACCTGGGCGGACGACAGCTTCGATTTGACAACGCCGTTTTACGGTTTCGACCATGTATCACTCGTCGTCGGACATGGTGACGGGGTGACCGGTCACTACCGCCGATGGCTTCAGGAAAGACACCCGGATCCTGAAACGCTTATCGGCCCGGATAACGCATTTTCCACTGACACTGCTTGCCCGCAAGCCTGGAAAACTCGGGTTCCAGAAGAGCTCTATTCCACATCGTACATAACCGATGAAACCTGTCGTCTGGTGGGAGAATACGCCAAATCTGAAAGCCCGTTTTTCCTGCAGTGCTCGTTTCCAGATCCGCATCATCCCTTCACGCCACCTGGACGATACTGGGACATGTACGATCCCGATGACGTAACGCTGCCTGACGCATTTTATCATCCTGAGACAGAAGTTCCACCGCACCTCGCAGCGCTGCATGCTGACTTGCAGGCCGGTCGGGCTGACGCGACGGGGAATACAGTTGCGGGTGTCACAGATCAGCAGGCAAAAGCGGCTATTGCACTAACCTATGGTTCGATAACAATGATCGATGATGCAATTGGACACATCCTCGCAACAATGACTTCACTTGGACTGGACGACGAAACGCTCGTTATCTTCACATCCGACCATGGCGACATGATGGGAGACCACAAACTTCTGCTGAAGGGGGCGCTTCACTATCAAGGCTTGGTGAGAGTGCCATGCATTTGGGCCGATCCGTTCCAGGAGAACGCGCCAGCGTCAACGTCAAATCTTTGCGGAACGCTAGACCTCGCGCCATCCATTTTAAGTTTCGCCGGGATTACCCCGGTAAACGGGATGCAAGGTAAGTATTTATCCGATATCGCGTCGGGTGTTTGCGAAAGACAAATGGTCATTGAGGATAATCCTCGCCGTGCATACATGGGACTGCCAAGTAATTTTATCGTTCGCACACTGATGACAAATCGCTGGCGCCTCTCGCTGTATTCCGACGTGACGTGGGGAGAGCTATATGACCTGGAAGACGATCCCTGCGAGTTCCACAATCTTTGGCATAAAGAAGAATACAGCGACTTGCGTATGATGCTCGTCGAACAACTTCTAAGGTCGATGATGTCTTTGTCTGATACTAGCCCACTGGCTACCGGGCACGGCCCATAGTGCGCTCACACTTGTTCTGCGCCTAGCACCAAAAGTGGACTTGGTGATCGCGGTGCGACGGACTTTCCTCGTTGCGATGTCATGCGCGTGTACTTGAATATTTCTACATTGTACGATTTCAAATAAATGCGATGCGGGACCGTCGCTTCTTGCGTGTGTTTCGGCTTCTCGGTCTGCTGCTCGCGCGCGATTGCGGGGGCATTTGTCAACCGCTATAGTAAGCGGAATTATAACGCGCGGCTGAGCCGACGTCGTTTTGGGAGGATCGCATGCGAACAGGCTCGATCACCGTCGCTTCCATCAACATGTCATCCAGGCCGCGGCGCGCGGTTCGGCTGCCGGGCGTCGCCGCTGGCTTCGTGCTGGCGCTCAGCTGCCTGGGGACCCATCCGGGCGCGCAGGCGCAGGTACAGGACGTGGCGCTAGCACAGGTTTGGGCGGGCAAGCCGCTGCGCATTATCGTTGGCTACAGTCCGCCAAGCACATTCGACAATTACGCGCGGCTGCTGGCGCGTCATTACGGCGCCTACGTACCCGGCAAGCCACATGTCATCGTCCAGGCGGTCCCCGGCGCCGGTGGCATCAATTCCGTGAGCTACATGGCGAATGTCGCGCCGCGCGACGGTTCAACCTTGGCGCTCATCAATGCCTCTAACACGACCGAGCCGCTGCTTCAGCCGGGAAAGGCGACCTTCGATGCGACGAAATTTGTCTGGATCGGGAGCATGAACAGCGAGAACACAGCCTGCGCTTTTTGGGCCGAGAATATCCGGTCCATCGATGACCTGAAGTCACGTGAGATATTACTCGGCGCCACTGGGCCCGGCGCTGGCTCGTCGCTGGAGGCGCTCGCCCTGCAATCGGTGCTCGGCTTCCGCTTCAAGCTCGTGCAGGGCTATCGTGGACTAGCCGATGTTCGTCTTGCAGCGGCGCGGGGCGAGGTCGACGGCCATTGCGCGATCATGGCGAGCTCCCTGCGCGCTGATCTGCGCGATATGATGAATAGCGGGCAGATGCGCGTTCTTATCCAGACCGGTGTTCGCAAGCATCCGGACATTCCCGAAGTTCCCAATTCATTCGATCTCGTGGCGACAGAAGAGCAGCGGCAGGTTCTGCAGCTCGTGTTTTCACCATGGGCCTTCGGTCGTCCCGTCCTGGCCCCGCCGGGTGTCGCGCCCGAACGGATCGCAGCGCTGCGCGACGCATTCGAGCGCGTAATGGTCAGCGCCGAACTGCTGGCGGAAGCCAACAAGCTGCAGATGGAAGTTCTGCTGATGAAAGGAGCTGACATCGAGCAACGAGTGGCGCAAATCTACGCCACCCCGCCAGCGATCGTGTTGAAGACAAGGGAAATCTTGGGGATCCAGAGCAAGTAACCCCCTTTCAGCGGCGGAGCCGCTGCGATCACGCCAAGCCGGGCGCGGTCGAAGTCGATGATGACGCGCCCAGCGGGACGCAGGCTTTGAATGGCCTCGTCACCGCGTTTGCGCTTGCGCCCTCCGAGGCAGTCAGTTGGCCAAGTGAATGACGAAAATCACCGGCAGCGGCTACCGCTTTGCGCGCGAGATCATTGAAGGTGGCATTCCCGCAGTTAAGCGGCAACGCGGATGGAACTCTAGTTCATCTTTGACTGAAGAACGGAAACGCTTGCGGACAACATGGGAAATCACATTCCATTGCTGAAGCTATGGTCTGCTCTTTTTTCACGTTGCCTGGACCATTTCGCGCCATGTGCGATTGTTTTTATACGCACCCAT
>CANMLK010000054.1 GCA_947498445.1 Beijerinckiaceae bacterium | reverse complement strand
GTGCGTGCTTTCACCCCGAGTGCCCGTCAAAACCGCGAACGATTTGCTCACGCGCGAAATCATCATTGGCGGCTCCGGTGGTTCAACGACGTATGTGCCGTCCTTTCTGAACGCAGTCGCCGGCACCAAGTTCAAGATTATCGCCGGTTACAAATCGACCAACGATGTGGTCATCGCTATTGAACGCGGTGAGGTTGAAGGACTTTGTGGCTGGGGCTGGGACAGCGCGAAAGGCAACGCGAAGGGCATGTTTGATCGCGGCGTCCTGCGTGTTGGTCTTGATGTAGGCAGCCAGCCGCATCCGGAATTGTCAAAACAAGGCGTGCCATTCGTGATGGATCTCGTGACCGACAAGACAAACCGCGACATCTTGAGCTTTGCTTTCAGTTACCTGGTCTACATTCGTCCCTTCGTCACACCGCCTGAAGTGCCCGCTGATCGCCTGAAGGCGCTACAGGACGCGTTCGCCATGACGCTCAAAGACAAAGCGTTTCTTGCGGAGGCAGAAAAGAGCGATCTTGAGGTTCGCTACGTCAGTCCGGCAGAAGTCATGAATGCCCTTGATAAGGCGTTCAACGCGCCCGATGACGTCAAGCAGAACACAATGACGAAGCTGAAAGAAGCGGGCTTCGAGGGCCTCTGACGGGCGGTAGGCATCAAGTTGTTGTGAGGCGTTCTGTGTAGAGCAGGGCGCCTCTCATTTTGTAAATTCCGTCGGCCCTTCAACCACCCGCCTGCCATCTTGAAATAGCCTCGATGGGGTACACGAGTTGAATGATGTTCAGCGTGAGATTATCCCGGATCGAAAGAACTGCGACTGTTTCGAACGCGACAAGAACGAGCGCAGTCAACCAGACGGGCGCGAAGCGCGCCAGCATGAACCCGGCTCCCGCTGCGATCGTGTCAAAAACGGAATTGAGAACGCTGTCTCCATTGTAGCCTTGCGCCAGAGCAAGTTGCCGGTAGCGGTCGACGATCAAGGGAGTGTTCTCCGTGATCTCCCACGCGGCTTCGATCGCGAGCGCTGCAAGAAAAAGTGCGCCCAGCGACGCGCGCGGCGCAACCAGCTTCAACAGCGCGTAGAAGACGACGCCATGGAGGATATGGGAAAGCGTGTACCAATCGGAGATATGCTGAGATGTTTCGGGACTGGAAGCGCTTCCATGCCAGAGTTTCACGACGCCGCACGCGCAAATCGCAGGCTGTCCCATCGCGAAAAGAATGATGGCCTGCAATGCGATGAGGGCAATTGCGGTGGGAACCCAGATCTGCGGTGTCAAATAGTGGCTGGCGGCACGTGGAGTTTGAAGCATCGGTTGTTGTGTCATCCCAGTGATAAGGTTGCATGTGGCGTGATGATAAGGCCCGATCATCGGGCGCGTAAGCCATGTTTACATTAAGAGCGCAGCAAAAACGACAATGTCTCATCGTTTCCGCTTCTTGCCTTACGAATGGTGTTCGCGGCGCGCAAATACGGCCCCGGCGTCAGGTGTCGCCAGTCGCCGATGGCGCACACTAGCGAACGAACAGCCGTTCTGACGCGAGCCGCGCGCCCTCCACGAGAGTGCGCATCTTCGCTTCGACGATCGTTTCATGAACCTCTGCGACTGAGCGAAGCATAGAGGCAAAGCCGCAATCCGTGGATGCGATCACCCTCTCGGGGCCAACCAGTTCTGCGAACCTGGTTATCCGCTGTGCGACAAGTTCCGGGTGTTCGACGAGCACGGACGCGTGAGTCACGACGCCTGGCATCAGCACCTTGTGTTCCGGCAATCTGGAATTCGACCAGATCGTCCATTCATGTTCATGACGAGGATTGGCGAACTCGAATGAGTAATAGTCCGCTCGAACCGAGAGGATCAGGTCGATGAGATATTTCATCTCGATGTCGTTCGTGCGCGGCCCCATATTGATGCCGTAGCATGTGTGATGTCGGACCCTCTCTGGCGGAATGTTGCGCAACGCGTGGTTTACAGCCTCGACCCGGCGATGCGCCCATTTCTGCAGGTCGGCGACGCTCATGTCCGGATTGAGCATGTAAGTCATGGCCATGCGTGGATCGTCGATCTGCACGGAAAAGCCTGCGGCCACGATGGTCTCGTATTCGGTTCTCATCGCCTCGGCTATTGCTTCCAGAAGTGCGTCTTCATTGCCATAATGACTATCGATCATGGCGCCTTCGACCGTACCGACAGAGGCCGAAGGGACAAACACGCCCACAAAAGACCTGCCGACGAGAGCCGCCTTGAGGTTGTCGAGGTCGGCGTTCAGCAACGCGTGACCTGTGTAGCTGAGAGGACCGACACATTCGGCGCCGGCGGCGCGGGTGCCGGAGTGTCCCGCCGTATAGAATTCCGGAAACTGCAGAATTTCCTTGGTTCTGGTGCGCCCCGAGAGGCGTCCCGTGCGGCGCTGCAGTCCGCCAAGACGTTCGTGCACATAGTCAGAGAAACTGGGCTTCGATTGCTCGCCGTCGCTTGCGATATCGATCCCGATCCGCTCTTGCCAGGCAATGCAGTCATGAACCGCGCGGCGAACCAGCCGCCCGTATTCGGTCATGTCCACGGGCCGTGCATCCAGTCGGGCGATCATCATCTGCGAAACGTCGGCTCGCCGCGGTAAGCTGCCAACGTGTGTTGTCAAAATTCGCCGCTTGCGTTCGTCGTTGGTCGCCATGTGTTCCTCGGTTTGCTTCTAGAAAACAGGATACTTGCTCGCCTCGCCAAGCCTCGCCTCGCCAAGCCTAGCCTGGCAGGCAGATCTGACTAGGGTTAGCTCCGCCAGCGTGGCGCTCTGCGTGCCGCACGTCGCTAGGGAGCCGTGAGAATTTTCTGCATTCTGTCGATCAGCAAGGGCGAAAAATCCGTGATCGTTGAAATCAGCTTCTGGAGTTCGGCGCCTGACATCGGCTCAAGATCGGCGCTGGTCTTGTCGATCTCCGATTTGAAGTCCGGGTCCTGCATTGTCCGATCGAACGCGTTGCGCAGATCGGCAAGTCGCTCAGGCGCAAGTCCCGGCGGGGCGATGAAAAAACGCCCGACGTCCGCTGAGCTTGCGTAGTAAGCCAAAATCTTGCGCCCATCCTCATCGCTCGCAAGCTCCGGCGCAGCAGGAACATCCGGGAGAGCCTTGATCCGGGCGCTCGTATACATGATCAATACGTTCACCTGCTTGTCGCGAACCCAGCTCGCCTTCGACGTGCGCAGGGTGTTCCATGACGTCGATGCAGAATCCGTTTCACCCTGTTCCATCGCCAGCATGGCCTGCGTCGATCCTGGATATCCCCGTACGAGGATAAACCTGGTTCCGGCGAGCGCATTCAGCAGTTTCGGAAATCCGTATGTCGTTGAGCCCGGGCCGGTGTTTGCCATCGTCGAATCGATGGACCGCAGATCCGCTGCGCTTCTGGCCTTTGCCGTATGCCATGCTATTGCGACATCGGCGACATTGGTGACGCGACCGATCCAGCCAAATTCGTTGGCGTTGTACTTGGCACCCGGGTTTCCCAGCGCCGGTTCAAGAGGAAGCGTCTGCGTGACGATCCCCATCGCAGTGCCGTCTTTGGGCGCGACCGTGTAGAGATAATTTGCCGCGCGAAGGCTGCCTGCTCCCGGCATGGAATTGGGAACGACAGTGGGGTTGCCGGGCAAATGCTTTCCAATATGCCGCGCTACCAATCGGCCATAATAGTCGTAGCTGCCCCCCGCAGCGAAGCCGATATACACGTTGACCGTCTTGCCACGATAATAATCTCGCTGGGCTTCAGCTTGATTTTGCATCGTCACGATAGCTGTCGTCATGATCGACGCCGTCAGCAAGGCGCGCATAGTCATTATTATTCTCTCCCAATGAAATTTGGCGCAACATTAACGGTTGGCGGCGCCGCCCGAATAGATTGCCTGTAGCTTGCGCAACGTCTGTTCGTCGAGGCTCGCGGCGCTTTGCAATAGGTCCTGGAGCATTTCAGGCGCCGAATAGCGAATTACGGAATTGCGCTTCCGCATTTCCTCAATCAGCTCCGGATCTTTCGCGGTCTGTTCGAATGCGCGCCGCAGTGTCGAGAGTTGAGAGGGAAGCACGCCGGGCGGCGCAGCAAATGGCCGTCCAAATTCTGCTGAAGCCAGTATGACGCGCAAATACCGTCTCTGCTCGTCGGTCGTAGCGAGCTCCATCGCCGTCGGGATTCCAAGCGCTGTCAGTTCTGGATCGCCGTTGATCGCGATCTGCAGGACGACGTGGGCTTTCTTTTCAGCGACCCAGTCTGGCTTGGCGCTTTTGAGACAATCCCAGCACCAGCTGGCCACGCCGTCGACCTCCTCTTTTTCAATCGCGAAGGTGATCTCGCGGCTGCCGGGATAGCCGTTTATGACGTCCAGTTTCAGTCCGAGGAGTGCGGCCAGGGAGTACGGGTATCCGGATGTGTTTGAACCGACGCCCGAAGCTCCAACGCGCAGCTGTTTCGTTCTCAGGTCATCAATAGTTCGAATGCCGGACGTGTGCCAGGCCAGAACGATTGGAACGAAAGATTCGAGACTCCCGAGCCATCCAAACTTTATTGGATCGAACTTGACCGCAACTCCGTTGAGAACGGGCGCAAATGCGGTTCCGTGTTCGAATGCCGCGATCTCCGAGCCGTCTCGTGGAGACAAATTGTAGAGGTGATTGGCGGCGACCAGTCCGCCACCTCCCGGCATGTTTCTCACCGTCACCTTGGGCGACCCCGGAAGATGCTTGGGAATGTGGCGCGCGAGAGCGCGACCGTACAAATCGTAACCGCCGCCGGCGCTGGTCGCCACGAGCACCGTGAACGCCTTGAGAGGCGGATTCGCCTCGTCTGCAGCCCATACAGCGGTGTGCCCGCTAATGAGGGCCACTGCCGCGATGGCGCACCCTATTGCGCAACCCTTCCAAAGCATGATCGTCCCCATTAATTCACATTATCGCGCCAGACGGCGCCGGCGACTTCGAGCAAGCGTTCGAGCTTTCGCCATTGTTCGTCCTGCGTCATGGTTGGATGACCGAAGCCGCCAAATCCGCATTGAGGGCTGATCGCAAGCCGGTCCATCGAGATAAACCGGGCGGCTTCATCAAGCCTTCGACGTATCATGTCAGACGTTTCAAGCTCCGACGACTTGGTGGTCACGAGGCCCAGAACCGCCAAGCGATCCTTCGATATGAAACGTAGCGGCTCAAATCCGCCCGCCCGTTCGCTATCGTATTCGAGCAGCCAGCGGTCGTGCTTGAGCGTTCCGAAGAGTTGCTCGGCCACGAGGTCGTATGCGCCTTCCCGGTGGTATTGCGCAGCGAGCTGTCCGGTGACCGGATCCCGCGTTCGCGCATTGCCGCGACACAGATGTATGCCGAACGTCACCCCGCGAAATCCCTCGATAATGGCGTTGTCGGCGGCCATGGACATCGCAAGGTTCTGTTGTGGATCTTCACCGCGCTCGCGCATGCGCGTCAGCGAGACGTCGTCCACATAGGCGGTGTAGCCGGGAGCGTCGATCTGGATGTACCGGCACCCGGCCGCAATAACATCTTCGACCATCTTTCGACTGACCGCTACGACATCCGCGAGAAACTCCTCGCGACCGCCGGGGTAAGCATCCCTGGAGGATTCATATGCAAATCGCTGGACGATGCGATCTGCACTCAGGAGCGTGACCTTCAAAGGCTTTGAACTTATTGCGGCGGCGAACCGATACTCGTCCAGCGGGACGTTTGCTTTCAACGCGATCCGCCGCGACGCTGAGCGACGAGTCACAATCGCTGGCCCGCTCGCAGAGAAATCCTGTTCGGCGCGGGCAAGCGGTTTCTTCGTGATGTGCGAGAGCAATTCCTCGTAGGATGGCGCTACTGGAACCTCGAAACCGCTCACCGAGTTCGCGAAGCTGTCCTGGAAATTGCGCCGACGCATTTCCCCATCCGACAGGACCGGAAAGCCGAGGCTCTCCTGCATGCGCAAGGCGGACGTGATCGCGTGATCCTGAACTGCGGTCAGGTCTGCGTCCGTCACTGAGCCCGCCTCGAAACCGCGAAAGGCTTCAAGTAGTTCTGGCGGATTGACGAGGCTGCCGATCTGGTCGACACGCAGCCATTTGAGTGGCGAGTCAGTTTCAGCCACGAATTCCTCCCGGATCATCGCGCACGTGTGCGCTTTTTGTTGTCTGTAAGGATGCGGCCAGCATTGATCGACTGTCAACACGCAGGCGATCACCGGCGCTGACTATCCATATGTTGCTTCTGCTCAGGCTATCGCGTCCTGACCGGTTCGGATGCGTGACTCGTGAGCGCCGTCTGACCTGGCCGCCCTGTCCATTTCCTCATCCAGCCTCTTGGCGTCAGCAGCGCGCGGCTTCGACCAGCCGGCGACCAGCGCATAGACGACCGGCGTGAGAAAGAGCGTGAACAGCGCCGAGACCCCCAGCCCGCCGACGATAACCCAGCCAAGAGCACTGAAGCGCCGCCGCGCCGGCGCCCGAAGACAGGATGAGCGGCACGCCGCCGAGCACAGTAGAGAGCAGGGTCATCATCACGGGGCGGAAGCGAACAAGCGAGACCTCGCGGATGGCGTCCGGCACACTGGCGCCCTGATCGCGCACTTGGGCGGCGAACTCCACGATCAGAATACTGTTCTTGGTCATGAGCTCGATCAGCATGACCAGCCCGATCTGAGTATAAATGTTGATCGAATTACCGGTGAGCGCGATTGCGAAAATGGCGGTTGCCAGTCCGAATGGCACGGTCGCTATGCTGACGCCGGCGCTGACGAAGCTCTCGAACTGGGCGGCGAGCACCAGCAAGACGATGATGATCGCAAATGCGAATGTTATGCCCACGCCGCGTGACGTCTGATCGAGGGCGGCCGCCTCGCCAAGAAAGCGGACGCCGACGCCAGCAGGCAATTCCGTACGCGCAAGCTCTTGCACATCTGTCATGGCGCGGCTCAAGTCATAGCCGGGACTGAGATTGGCCCGCATCGGCGTCGCCCGCATCTGGCCCTCGCGCCTGAGCGACGGCGCGACAGCCGTTACTGTGATCGTTGCGAACTGCGAGCGTGGGACTAGCGCGTTGTCGCCGCCTCTGACAAACAGGTTCTCCAGCTCGCGCGGGCTCGCGACGCCACCGCAGTTGGCGCGTAGCTCCACCCTGATTGCCCGATCGTTCACATGAAGTTCGCCAACAAGGCGCCCATCGAGCGCAGCCTGAAGAATGATAGGTAAGCTCGACACCGATACGCCAAGATCGGAGGCGCGTGAGCGGTCTATTTCTATCGTCGTCTGCGGCTGTGTTGCGTCAAAGGACAGCATCGGGTTGACGAGCCCGGGAAGACGCTCGCGCAATTTCGGCAGAAACTCTTCAGCCGCTTTGGCCAGCATCTCATAGCTCGAACCGGTCAGCGCGAATTGCCGGCCGGAACCTCCTCCACGGATGCCGAGACTGTTGGACCCGCGGCGGACGGGCGCGATCTGGTGGGAAATAGAAGCCGTCTTACATTTCGTCCAGCGCAACAGCGATGACCGCAGCTTGCACGCCAGGGCCGCTACGTTGATTGAAACGTCCCGTTTTCAATTGGCGTGAATGTATGTGTGAATGCTCGAAGACGTCAGCGGGCCTGATTGGCCCGCCTCGACAGAAAGGTCTCTGTGCCAGCTTCAACGTGACACTACGTGATGAGCTGCCGAACCGAGCTTTCTTGACACTGACGAAGGTAAAAATCTCAATCGAAGCCTGGCGTCGACATGACTATCGAGGCGGGTTCTTGATGTAATTTTGCAGCCATTCCTTGTCCTCGCTCGGGATCGAAAGCGCCTTTCGAACATCTGCCTCAACGCTATCCGAGGATTCGTAGTCCGGCACGAAGCCGACAAGCTTCTGGGCCTCTTGAGCGTACTCCTTGTCACTCGCAAGCTTGCCTATAGCCGTGCGCAATGCCTGCACAGCGCCATCTGGCGTGCTGGGAGGAAAGACCACCATTCTCTGCATAGCGCCGTTCACAGCCAGAATGTGCAGATACATTTCCCACAGTTTGCCGGACGGATCAGCGCCTTTCGCTTTCTTATAAAATTCTTGAAATGCCGGTAGTGGAAGGCCCTTGATCTGAGCCGGCTCCGAGAAACGATTGCCGTTCCAGCCCGGATCAAAGAAAAGCGGGTAAGCTTCACCTTTCGCGATCATTCCTGGTTCAACCACCGCGCGGTAGCCGGGCGGAGACTCCGAAAACATCGATATTTCGCCACGTTGAAACGCAAGGCGCGCATCAGAATTACTCTTGTATCCGGTGACGTATTTATATTGGACGCCGAGCATGTCGAGCGTAAGGCGCAGCAGCATGTCCTTTGAAGACTCTGCGGATAGTCCGCCGATGACAAGATTTTTTGCTTTCAGAAAATCGGCAGGGTTGTTGTATGCAGAGACAGTGTCCGAACGAAAATAGTAAACTGTCGTGCCCGGCTGATAGGCGACTGGTCTGTAGGTCAAGAAGTCTGACCGAGATAGTTCTCGAACGTTTACATAACGCCAGGCCGCTCCAGTCAGGTAGCCGACGAAAGTCCCGTCGCGTGGAGCGATTTCGCCGAGATAGTTTGTCCCGACGCCGCCACCCGCTCCATCCATGTTCTGAACAATAACAGACGGCTTTGCGGCCAAGTGCTTCGCAATATGGCGGGCAAAGAGCCGACCTTCAATGTCAGTGGGTCCGCCGGGAGCGAAGTTGATGAGTATTGTAAGACGCTTTCCAGCATAAAAGTTCTCGTCTGCTTTGGCGGACGAGATGATTCCAGTCACACACAACAATACAGCGAACAACCTGACGGTTTTACGCATGACGTCTCCTCCCCATTCGCCTCACCGGCGGTTCCGCTGTCATCGTCGGCTACTTGGCCGAAGTCCAGACAAGTCGGAGTCTGTCACCGCAAATTCGAACAGTGTGAACTCACGACACCCGCGTTTGTCAATGGGAAGGTTTCGTGGGCCCGCGGATAAAATATGCTGCATGGCGAAATGAACTACAGCTATGAGATCGCGCGTAAGCTATGAGATCGCCGCTTCCCGAAATAACCAATATGGTGTGCGGGTAGAGCTCTACACTTGGATGGATCAAATGAAGGACGCGGGCAAGTAACGCCGCCTTCGAGCATTCCACCAATCTGCTTGTGTAAGGCGGCGCCAAGAAGAGCGAGCACCGTTTCGCTGATTGTCTGCGCCCTTAAAAGCCTATGCGCATGGAGTTATTCAATCGGGGAATGCTCTACCCTCTCGTTGACCTTCGCATCAGCAACGCATACGAATGGTAAAAACAAGTCGCGGTTGGCTCTTGATGTCGAGTCACCCAGTACTTATGCGGGGAGGATTTTATGAGGTTGATAGCCGGGCCTGTAGCATTTTTGCTAGCATCAACCATTGGCGTATCGGCGCAATCACTGCCGAGCAAAAATCTTCACGTGATTGTTGGCTATGCTGCTGGCGGCGGCACAGATGCGGCCGCGCGGCTTATCGCGAATTATTATTCAAAGTATCTGCCAGGGTCGCCGACGGTCGTTGTGCGAAACGTCCCCGGCGCGGATGGAGTTATTGCGTCCAATTATTTTGTTCAGCAAGTCGCGCCAGATGGGGTCACGACCATGGTTGCGTCGAGCACCACCGCTGATCCTCATTACTATCGCAAACCTCAGTCAAATTTTGATCCCTCAAAATTTGGCATCATCGGCGGTGTGGGCCGAGGCGGAACCGTTCTTCTGTTGCGCACAAATGCGGAGCGGCGTTTGCTGGACAAGAGCGCGGAGCCTGTCGTCATGGGTGTAACGGGTGGCGTGCCCCGTTCTGGGATGCAAGCGGCGGCCTGGGGGATAGAGTTTCTTGGCTGGAACTCACGATGGGTGGTGGGATATCGCGGCACCAACGATCTCATCCAGGCGCTCGAGCGTGGTGAAATTGATATGACGTCGACCGGCAACATGTTCCAGATCCGAAAGATGCTTTCGACTGGAGGGTTCAAAATTCTCAGTCAGTCGGGTGCGTTTGTCGATGGCGCTTTCGCGCCCCGCGCCGACTTTGGCGAAGCGCCGCTGATGACGAGCCTGGTTGGCGCGAAGGTGAAGGAGTCCACTGCAGCGCGGGCGTTCGCCTATTGGTCCAATATGACTGCGATCGACAAATGGGTGGCGTTGCCGCCTGGTGCGCCGCCCGCAATTCTAAAACTCTATCGCGAGGCCTTTAAGAAAATCCTTCAGGATCCGGACTTCGCGGAACAATCCAAAAAGATAAGCGACGATTTCATGCCAATGAGCGCGGAAGATGTTGAAGCGCTGGTTTACAGTCTCTGGGAAACGCCAGACGAATCCATCGCCTATATAAGCGGTATGCTGAATCGCCAGGGTTTGAAGGTTAATTGACGTGAAAAAAGAAGAACGGCGAATACAGGCGTCTGACCTTTCACCAGAAGATCGCGTCAACGCACTGGGTGATTTGCGTGCGTTAATCGAATTGTCGCGACGACGCGGCGCTCTTGAGGACATTCATGGCGCTGATCCGCACCTGGAGGTTGGAGCGCTTTATGAATTAAGTCTTCGGGATTCATATCCACCGCTTTTGCTGTTTGACGAGCTGAAAGGTTTTGGCGCCGGAAAACGTATCCTCATGAACGCGCGCTTCTCCGACATATTTACTGGAGAAGTTTCACTCGATGGTCTGCGTAAGTTTCGGGCTTCGCGTAACAAGCGGGCTGGCATCCCACCGGTGGTGGTAAGCCACGGGCCAGTGCTCGAGAATGTGCAGCGTGATGATGACGTCGACATCAGCATATTTCCCGCGGCCAAGTGGCATGAGCACGATGGTGGCGCATACATTGGCACTGAAGTGCTTGTCATCGCGCGCGACCCAGACACTGGATGGACAAATATCGGCACCTATCGCGTCCAGGTGCAAGACAAGAAAACAGTCTCGGTCTTTATTGAGCCCGGCAAGCATGGAAGTCTGATCCGCGAAAAATGGTGGGCGCAAGGAAAGCATTGCCCGATGGTCGTGTGCGTTGGGCAGGCGCCGGTGCTTGGCATGGTTGCAGGCACGACGCTCAAGTATGGTGAGTGCGAGTTTGATGCGGCTGGGGCGCGACTGGGCAAACCTGTCGAGGTCATCGAAGGAGAGTTGACGGGACTTCCGATTCCGGCCACGGCCGAAATCGCCTTTGAAGGATTCATGCCTCCGCCAAGTGAAGAAACGCGCCCCGAAGGGCCTTTTGCCGAATGGCCGGGCTATTACGCGACCAATGCTCACCCGGAGCCTGTGGTGCGGATCGGACGCGTCTATTATCGCAACGATCCCATCCTGCTCGGGCAACCGCCGGCCAAGCCGACGTTTCCGGGGCGTCAGCCAAGTTTTGCGGGGATGGCGGCGTTGTGGGACGCATTGGAGAACGCGGGCGTGCCGGGTGTGAAAGGTGTTTGGAAACCACTTGGCGGCGGCGTGCGCTTCGTCAACGTCATTTCCATCGAGCAACTCTTTCAAGGCCACGCGAAAATGGCGGGTCTTGTTGCGACGGGAGCCGGACCAGGCGCTTATCTGGGCCGAATTACAATTGTCGTCGATGAAGACATCGACATCACAAATCCTGCTGAGGTCATGTGGGCGCTGGCCACACGTTGGGACCCCAAAACGCAGACGGACATCATTGACGGTTGTTATTCAGGTTACATCGATCCTGTCGTCAGTCCGGAAAAGCGGGCGGCGAACGACATAACCTCATCCCGTATCATCATCTACGCCGTCAAACCCTGGAGCTGGCGTGAACAGTTTCCGCGCGTAAACACCGTCGAGCAAAGCTATTCGAGTGCGATTGAGGCGAAATGGAAATCCAAACTCAACTTTCTTCAGACGTGATCGGCACATTATCTGATGAGTAGTGCAGGGTCCGTCTGCACCATGGCTTCGACAATTTCTTGAAGCTGGGCGCCGGGCAGCGGGCGTAAATCCAGATTTAACTTCTTCGCCTCGGCGAGAAGCTCCGGATCATCCAGCGTCGCGTCGAAAGCTGCGCGTAAAATCTGGATGCGATCAGCCGGAACGCCGGGACTTGTCGCGATAGCGCGTGCAAGCGTTGTCATGCCTGAATAAAATGCCAGCGCTGCGCGCGTTTTGTCGTCCTTTGCGAGGTCCAGCAAAAGCGGCACGTCGGGAAGGTCGGGCTCCTTGCGCAGGCCTGCCTGCAAAAACACGTTGACTTCCTGTTCGCGAACACTGGCGCCGCGAAGCGCCTTCATCGCCGACCAATTAGCGCCAGCGCGCCCTTTCACTTCGCCCCGTTGCAGCGCCATTTCGATGGCTTCCCCGGATTTGTAGCCATTCACGATCTTGAATTTTGTGCCCAGAAGTTTGTTTGTCACTTCCGGCAAAATACCGCCGATTGCTGTGGGCGAGGTTGATCCGACTACAAGCTCGATACGTTGCGCATCTTCGAATGTCGCGACGCCGCTATCACGATCAGCAATAAATACGTTGGCTGAATCATCCATGTTTCCGATCCAGCTAAACGCGGCAAGATCGAAGCGCTGCTTTCCGGATTGAAAAACCTGAACCATCGGCAGGGTTTGCACGATCATAAGTAATTCGGTTCCGTCACGCGCAGCGTTGTGGGCCAGGTAGCCAGCCGCTGTGACTCCAGCGGCGCCTGGCATGTTGAGGGATAGAACCAGGGGCTTGCCGGGAATATGCTTGCCGATGTGCCGGGCAAGCAGCCTTGAATAAATATCGTAGCCTCCTCCAACGCCCGAGCTGCAGATCATTTTTACCTGCCGCCCGAAATAGAACGTTGAGGCCTCTGTTGTCGGCGCACTGATCATTAACAACGCGCCGGCTGCTAACAACATAAGACAGTTGCGGATGGCTTTCATTGCGTTTCCCCGAATGCGCGCCCTGTCCAGCGGAGCCTCGCCCAATCCTCACATGCTTCACGCTGGCAAAGGCGGCAGCGTTTCCGCTTCTTTCGCGTAAACCGGCGCCATTTTTGAACTCAATCCATGCCGTTCCAGCGCCACTGCGAACTGCTCTTTGATGTAAGGCGATTCGTCTGCGTAATCGAGTTGATCCCCACCAAGTCTCTTGCTGATCCAGCACATCATCACGCCTTGCGAATTGCGCTGCGATCCATGTTTGAAAGCAAGATAACGCGCCGGGGTTGCGCCCGCGTTGAAGTGCTGGTGGAACCAGCCATTGGGCGGGACGATGAGTGTTCCCACTTCCCATTCATAGCGGCGGGGCTTTTCGCCTTCCGGCCACATCAATGAATAGCCTTCGCCGGTGAGAATAATAACATGCGCGCCGGGACCGTGGGCGTGCGCCTTCTTGTAGGTGCCAACTGGAAACTGCGAGATGTGGCCGCCAATCGAACTTTTCGCCAGATTGAAGCGAACCATGCTGCTGCCCGCGCCCCGTTCGGCCGTTGATGCGACGGATACGCTGACCGTGTCGGGAATGAAGTTTGTTTCCAGGCGCAATCCGTTCATGCGGGCCGCGGCGTTGTAATAATCGGGCTCACCATTGAAGCGGTTTGTAAATTCGTGGGGACAATTGAATATGAAGTCGAGGTCTTCATAAAGATTGATGACAGGGGGCGCGTTTGTAACGGAGACAAAACGCGCAGGCTTCTGCCCCGAGCCGTTGAAGTGCTGATGCCAAGTATTGAGGGGAATACCGAAGATCGCACCCGCCTTCCACTCGAATGTCGTGCGCGCTCCTTGATCATTCCATATGGTTGTGGAGCCACGCCCGTCCAGAATGTGGACCATCTCCTCGTAAATCTGACGATGCGGCGCCAGCTTGCCGCCTGCGGGGATCTCGCAAACGTAACAATCGTTCGTCGTGCGTGATGCATCGTGATTGATAAACACGCCGCTGCCGCCGCGCTGCGCCCAGGGCTTCAACTCAACCGTGCGCAGGCTTTGGACATAGTGCGCGCTGATGATGCTGAGTCCCTGCGAGCGCACCCACCGGAGATAAGGCGTATCTTTCTCGGTGGCGAACTTCTGCGCAAGATCGTCGGAGACGATGGCATCCCGCTTCTGCATTTTTGTTCTCTCGGTAAGGCGTTTCCCGCAATCAGCGTGCCATCCCAGGCCGACGCATGTCCAATTCCCAGCTTTGGCCTTTCCATTCCAGGACGGAATACTTTGAACGATCTAATTCAGCCCGCTTTGAAGCGCTCGCTGAATACCCGCCTCATAGTCCTTCAGAGGGCCCTCGAGATGCTTCAAAAAAGCCTGCGCCAGAAGCGACAGGCCCGTCTGCGCGGGGTAAGCTGCTTTGGCCTCGCAGCGCACTTCTGGTTCAAACCGACGCAGCACGACGCCACCTTCCTTATACTGGTCGTAGGCCGACAGGGGATCGATAATCGATAGGCCAAGCCCCCCGGCCACGAGCGCGCACGCCATCGACGAATAGCCCGCCTCCACCGCAATTCTTCTTTTCACACCTGCGTCACCGAAGGTCCGTTCCAAAAAATGGGAAAACGGCGCCTCCCGGCCAAGCCCAACATACTCCAGGCCTTCAAAGTCTTCGGGGAAAATCACGGCTTTTGAAGTGAGGGGATGGTCGAGGGGCATCACACACACAGCCGGGCTGCTCATCAGGCCAGTGACGGCTATGCCTGCGACTGCGGAGGCGAAGGATGTGAATCCAAGGTCGGCTTGCTGGGAAGCGATCCAGTCCGGAATATATGACGAGCCCCTGATATTCAGCGTGACCCGCACGTCTGGATGGCGCTTGCGAAAGGTCGTGATTGCGGCGGGCAGGAGCCGCAACGCGAGAGGCGGAAACGCAACCAGCCGCAAGTGGCCACTGTGGCCGTTTGCAAGCCGCTTCGTGTTTCTGCCCAGCTCTTCGACGGCGACAAAGACTTTGTCGACTTGATGGAGTAAGGTTTCTGCCTCGGGTCGCGGGATCAGGCGGCCGTTGGCGCGGACAAACAGCTTCATTCCAGCGGATCGCTCCAGTTGGGCGATAAGCTTGCTGATCGTCGGCTGGGTGAGGCGCAAAAGCTTTCCCGCCTCCGTCACTGATCCGGAGCGCATGACGGCGCGAAATGCCTCGAGTTGACGAAGTGTCGACATACTATTCCAATTTCGCATGAAAACGGACATTCATGGAATTGGACAGCAAATCGTGGACAATGGCAAGATTTGCCTGAGGAAACGCGCAGGCGGGTAAAAAATGGGAAGCAGTCCACACGCACAGGCGCACAACGAGAAGCTTGCGCTGCTTTCCCAATGCCATTCCGGTTCGCCAATGGGCGAGTTGCTCCGGCTCTTCTGGCATCCGATCGCGACGTCGGCGTCGCTGAGCGTTGGGCAGACGCAAGCAATCCGAGTGCTGGGCGAAGACCTCACGCTCTACCGAGGCGACAGCGGTCTCCCTTATCTTGTGGGCGGCCGGTGCGCACACCGGCTCACCCAACTTCATACAGGCTGGGTGCAAGGCGAGAACATACGCTGCATTTATCACGGCTGGCGTTACGACGGCGCGGGCCAGTGTAACGAGGCGCCAGCCGAAGGCCCTGGCGTCGCCGAAAAAGTGCGGATAGCTGGTTATCCCGTGAGAGAATACTGCGGTCTCATCTTCGCTTACATGGGCAAGGGCGAAGCGCCGGAGTTTGATTTGCCGCGCAAGTTTGCATTTGAGCAGCCGGGATTGATCATTCTGGCGCGCAGGCAAATCTGGCCGTGCAACTGGTTCCAGATGGTTGAGAACTCTCTTGACGCTGTGCATGTCAGTTTCGTCCATCTGGCTGGTAAGGTTGGTCCGTTCGGCGAAGCTGTGACGGCAAACATTCCAAGCCTCGAATACTGCGAGACGGACGCCGGGATTCGTCAGATTGCGACCCGCGGCAAGTCGAGTGTGCGCGTCAGCGACTGGTCATTTCCCAACAACAACCACATCGTGACGCCCGGCCGCGCGAAGGATTCTCCCTGGGTTCACAGGGGCGTGTGGAACGTGCCAGTTGATGACACGCACACAATGAAGATCGGCGTTTACGCAATCCCATCGGAAGGCGCCGAAAAGGACAAGGCGACGCTCGACCATTTTGCAAAGTACGGCGACTACAATCCCGCCGATTATCATGACGAACTGTTTAATGAAAAAAAATGGCCGGAGGACCCATCCCTTCAACTCACGCCCGCGCAGGATTACGTTGCGATGATGGGGCAGGGGGCCATTGCAGATCGTGCTCACGAGAGGCTTGGCAAGTCAGACGCTGGCATCGTGCTGCTACGCCGCCTGTTCTGGCGTGAAATTGAACGACTGAAGGCAAACGAAGCGACAAAAGGTTGGCGCCGTTTGGAAGAGGTGACGGACCTGCCTGTTCAAGGCGCGGCCGAATGACATAAGCTCGCAATAGCCAATGACTTCAGAAGCCGCGACAGACGGCGTTTACTGGGAGGAAACATGAAACAGGTCGCCGCCATCCTATTAGCCGTCGCCCTCGCGCCCGCCGTTGCAGTGGCGCAAGACGCCCCGTCCTTCGCGGGCAAGACCGTCACCATGATTATCCCCTCCGCGCCCGGAGGCGGAACAGACGCGACAGGGCGAGCGATCGCTCAAACCCTTCTAGATCATCTACCCGGCAAGCCAAGTCTTATTACTCGCAACGTGCCTGGCGCGAATGGTATGACTGCACTCAATCTTTTCGTACGTCAGGTTGAGCCCGACGGCATGACGTTTACGATGGGCTCGAGTTCACAGGCCGATCCTGTGCACTATCGGGTGCCGCAAGCGATCTATAATCCAAGCAAGTTTGAGATCATCGGCGGAGCGGGCCGGGGCGGAACGGTGCTGATGATCAACAATAACGCTGTTGCCCGACTGATGGATCCAAAGGCGAAGCCCGTTGTTATGGGATCACTTGTCGGTATTCCACGCTCGGGCATGTTGTCGACAGCATGGGGAATAGAATTTCTGGGATGGAATGCGACATGGGTTGTTGGATACAAAGGAACGAACGATCTTATTCTGGCGCTGGACCGCGGCGAGGTTGACATGACGTCGACCGGAAACATGTTCCAGATCAACAAACTTATTTCGACCGGCAAGTTTCAGGTTCTGAGCCAGTCTGGCGCTCTCGAGAATGGTAAATTTGTAGCGCGTGAAGATTTCGGCAGCGCTCCTCTTTTTCATGACCGTATGCAGGGTAAAATCAAGGATGCCCTCGCCGCCAAGGCCTATGCATATTGGAGCAATCTGACGGCAATCGATAAATGGCTTGCATTGCCTGAGAAGACGCCGCCTGCCATTGTCGAGTCTTACCGGGAAGCGTTCCGCAGGGCGATCAAGGATCCGGCGCTGCTCGAAAAGGGAAAGTCGCTGAGTGAAGACTTCGAGCCTATGTCTTATACTGACGTGAAGTTGCTGATTGACGCCCTTGAAAGCACCCCGATGGAAGCTGTCAACTACATCAACGGGCTTTTGCGCAAGCAGGGGCTTGATCCGGGCGGCAAGTAATTGTCAAGCAATTGTCAGGCTACGCCGTCTGCGCCGTTAAATGTCAGGATGAATCATGAGCAAGAGCGACGCGGTCGTGGGGTCAGCAGCATATTCCGTCGCCAGGCAGGGCTGGAGCGACGCGGGGCTTTCGCCCCTTTGGGAAAGCGCCGTCGCGCATAAGCCCGACGCGGAAGAATTTATGGCGCGGCACTGGCGCTGGAGCGATCTGCAAAAGCCAATCAACGAGGCTATGACGCTTGTTTCCCCGGAGAACGTGGAACGTCGTGTTTTGTTGTTCGCGGACCCCACGTTGAGCACGCCGGGTCGGCCAACCTCATCGCGCACCATGAACGCGGGGCTTCAAATCCTGATGCCGGGGGAGATGGCCCGGCCGCATCGCCATACACTTGACGCAATCCGCCTCGTGCTGTCGGGCGAAGGCGCAAAGACCATCGTGAATGGACGCGAATGCGCGATGGCGCCTGGCGATCTCATTTTGACGCCGGGAGGAGCTTGGCATGAACATGTGCACGCCGGGTCAAGCGCCATGGTTTGGCTGGATGGATTGAACGGTCCCCTGCATCGTTTCCTTGGAACGGCGGTCTTCCAGCCCGGGCCAATCACGGGCGACCTGCCGGAGCTAAGCGCAAACCCGTATGTTGACGCATCGCTGGCTCCCGATGTCAGCCAGGACGAGGGAATGCCGTCCGCGTTGTATCGTTACACGTACGCACAGGTCTGCGCTGCGCTTGGCGCTGCGCCAACGCAAGACGGCGGCTTTCGCAGGGTGCGGTATGTGAATCCGGCGACCGGACAGAATGCAATTCCATTGATGGACCTGAGCGTGATGCAAATAGACGCGGGCGTTCGCACATTACCATTCAAGACGAATGCGAGCATGGTCTGCGTCGCGTTGGAGGGGAATGGCCAAACGGTTTTCGGCGAGCAAATACTCGATTGGGGTCCGAAGGATATTTTCATTCTGCCACAAAACGCATGGACCAGCCACGAGGCGATCGGAGGCGCCGCGCGGTTGTTCGTTCTTTCCGATCGCGAGGTCTTCAGGCGGCTCGGTTTGCTGAACGAAACCTTTGGCAAT
>CANMLK010000053.1 GCA_947498445.1 Beijerinckiaceae bacterium | reverse complement strand
GACGATCGCTTTTGCGCCCATGATGCCGCACTTGAGCAGGAAGTCGGGCCGGGAAGCGTCGCCCCAGAAAATGTTGAGCCCGCTGTCGCGGCCGCGCGACACAAGGCGCGGGTCGCCGTCAATCGCCATGAAGGGAATCTTGTGGCGCGCCAGCATCTCGCCGACGAGCGCGCCAACGCGGCCGTGGCCAACGATGATGACGTGGCCCTGTATGTCGCCTTCCGGCGTGTTCTCGGCCATCGTGCCCGCGTCGACGGACTTCTGCGAGGCGCGCGCCATTCGTGCGCCAGCGCCAGCGAGCAGCGGAATGGCGATCATCGAAATGGTCACCGCCAGCACCAGTTGCGATGCGAAGGACCGATCCAGAAGGCCCGTCACGACTGCCGCACCCAGCATGACGAACGCAAATTCGCCGCCTGGCGCACTCACCAGTGCGGCTTCGCGCGCCGCCATCTCGCGCACGCCGAACACAATGGCGAGCCCATAGGTCACAACAAACTTTCCGCAGATAAGCGCCAGAGCGATGCCGATTGTTTGCAGCGGCTCCGCCATCACGCGCGCCAGATCGAGACCAGCCCCGACAGTCAGGAAGAAGAGCCCCAGCAAAAGCCCCTTGAAGGGTTCAATCGTGACTTCAACTTCGCGGCGAAACTCAGTTTCGGCGAGCAGCAGGCCTGCGATAAAGGCGCCCAGCGCCATGGACATGCCAGCGCTCGCGGCGGCCACACTCGCACCCATCACGACGAGCAGGCAGGCCGCGACAAACAACTCGGTGGAGCGCGCCGCCGCGACGTGATGAAACAGCGGACGAATGAGCAGTCGCCCGAGACCGACGATGAGCGCAAGTCCGATGAGAGCCGGGAGGAGCGTCGAGATAAACAACGCCAGGACGCCGCTGCCGCCTTCGCTCTGCCCTAGTACGGTGATCATGAACAGGAAGGGCGCGACCATCAGGTCCTGAAACAGCAGGATTGAGAACGCAACGCGACCTGCTGACGAGTTCAGGCGCTTGCGCTCGGCCAGAACAGGCATGACGATCGCTGTCGAAGACAAGGCGAGCGCTGCGCCCACGGCGATCGCCGCCTGAAGCGACAGACCCGACAAAAATGCGATTTCGGCGATGATAATCGTCGAGACCGCAACTTGCGCGGCGCCAAGACCAAACACCAGCTTTCGCATGCGCGTCAGGCGCTCGAACGACAGTTCGAGTCCGATCATGAACAGAAGAAAGGCGACGCCAAGCTCGCCGACTTTGGAAAGCTGTTCGATGTTGGAGATCGAAATCGCCCCGAAGGCGGGCCAGTCCTGCGCCAGTCGGCCAAGGCCAAAGGGGCCAACCAGCCCGCCCGCCGCGATGAAACCGAGCACAGGGCTTATGCGCAGCCGATGAAACACCGGCACGACGATGCCGGCGGTGATGAGGAAAAGAATCGCTTCCTTGTAGTCCGAAAGATGGAGCTGATGTTCCAAATGGGTCGCCTGACGTGAGGTGTTTCACGCTACAGGATTCGGAACGTCAAAAGCCAGTGGCGTCGTAAGGGCTTTCGTGCCGGAGCGACACCCCAGCGCGGGCCCGGCGAAATCAGGGCGTTCGCCGGGAGGTCCCTAGATGCTGCGAACTTCAGAGGACTCAAGCTTCTTCGAGACCATGTCGCGCAGCGAGCGCAGGTCTTTTGAGAAAAGCCTGATTCCCTCAGCCAGCTTTTCGCTCGCCATGGCGTCCTCGTTGAGCAGGTAACGGAACGTCTTCTCGTCGAGCGTCATGCGCGCGGGAACATCCTTGTCAATTCTGCCGGGATCGAGCCTGCGTTCCAGAACGCCGTTGTCGTTGGCCAGTTCACCCAGCAATTGCGGCGAGATTGTCAGCCGGTCGCAGCCCGCGAGCGCCTCGATTTCGCCGGTGTTGCGGAAGGACGCGCCCATGACGACGGTGCTAACGCCGTGCGCTTTGTAATAGCCATAGATCGCATGCACTGACAGCACGCCGGGGTCAGTTTGCGCCGTAAATGTCTTGCCCTCGTTTTTCACGTGCCAGTCGAGGATGCGGCCGACGAAGGGCGAGATGAGGAACGCGCCCGCGTCACCGCATGCAGCGGCCTGCGCCAGACCGAAAATCAGCGTCATGTTGCAGTCGATGCCGTCCTTCTGCAGGATTTGCGCTGCGCGAACGCCCTCCCATGTGGAGGCGAGCTTGATCAGCACGCGCTCGCGGCCCACGCCACGCGATTCATAATCGGCGATGAAGGCGCGGCCCTTGTCCACCATGCCCTGCACATCGAAGGACAGATCGGCGTCCACTTCCGTTGAAACGCGGCCCGGTACGATTTGCGCCAGTTCGGCGCCGAAGTTGACCGCCAGCCGGTCGCAGACCTCGCTGGTGGCGCGGCGGCGGCTCACGCCCCACAAAATCGCTTCGTCAACGAGGTGTTGATAGGCGTCCATCTGCGCGGCTTTGAGGATGAGCGTGGGGTTGGTCGTGCAATCGGTCGGCTTGAACGCGCGGATCGACTCCATGTCGCCGGTGTCAGCGACAATTGTCGTCATGGTCTTGAGCTGGTCGAGTTTGCTGGCCATCGGGTTTCTCCGTCCGGGCTGGAATTTGGGACACTTATAGTGGGCCGGCGCGCGCGTGCCAGTCCCCAACCGCCAGCCTTCAACCCCCTAGCATGATTTGCCGCTATGACGCCGCCATCGGCAGAGAAGAGCAAAGCCCGGCGACAGTGACCTCGCCGGGCTTTTCGCATCTTACTTCTTCTCGCGCTCCACGAGCGACAGGATGTCCGCGAGGCGCTTCTTCACGTCCGCTGGCGCATCGATAATGTCGGCCACGATTTTCTGAAGCTCCTCGCCCGAGACCGGGTCGATATCAAGGTTGAGCTTTTTCGCGTCCTCGAGGAAGGCCTTGTCCTTGATCATGGCGTCGAAGGCCGCGCGCAGCGCCTTCACGCGGTCTGCTGGCACGTTCGGCGGCGCAAAGAACGGTCGCCCGATGGTCGTGGGGGCCGACAGAAGCCGCAGCGCTGCGCGATCAATATCGTTGGTCGCCGTCTCCATCAGCAGGGGCACGTTTGGCAGGTCGGGCGCCTTGCGCAGGCCGATCTGAACAAGAATGTTGATCTTGTTGTCCTTGATCCAGTCCGGCCGCGTCGCCTTGTAGGACGCCCATGCGTTTGAGCCGCGTCCTCCGACTTCGCCGCGCTCCATTGCGAGGTTGATCTCGTTGCCGCCGGGATAGCCGAAAATGATCTTGAACTTCGTGCCAGCGGTAGCGTTCAAGACCGTCGGATATTGTGACGACGTGTTGTAGCCAGTCGCGCCCATGGTGACTTCGGTCTTCCTGACGTCGTCAATCGTCTTAACGGGCGATGTGTGCCATGTCGCCAGCACGTTGTTGTCGGCGTTCGGGTTGCCGATCCAGTTGAATTCGCGCGAGTCGAACTTCACGCCAGGGTCGCCAAGCGCCTGCTCCAGCGCAAGGGACTGATCGACGATTCCCATGGCGGTTCCATCCTTGGGCGCAATGCCGTGAATGAAGGCGGCGGCGGTGCGGCTGCCTGCGCCAATCATATTGCGCGGGATGATCACCGGCTTGCCGGGGATATGTTCGCCCATGTGCCGGGCGAGGAGGCGGGCGTAGCCGTCGTAACCACCGCCGACCGAGAAGCCGATGACGATGTCGATTTTCCGGCCCTTGTAGAAGTCTTCCACGCTCTGGGCGCAGGCGGGGCTTGCGGCGAAAGCGGACGCGAGCAGGGCGGGGATCAGCGTGCGGGCCAGACCGATGCGGCCGCAGGTGGTGGATGAAAACATCATTCTTCCCTCTGGTTGTCTTTTTTAACGGCTTTGCGCGGCGCGCGCTCCCCCGAGCCGCCGCAACCTCTATTCCCTTAATTGCATTCGCCGGAACTGCAACCGGGAGCGGCCTCTTGACCCCCGGCGCGGCAGATCGATACAAGCAGTCCCAGAAGTCTAGGTTTTAGTCCGCGCCTTCAAGTGCGCGCGACCCGGGAGCGTACATGTCGCAGGACACCCATTCGTGGCTATCCACCATTGAGGACGTGGTGGAGGACGCCCGCGCGGGCCGCATGTTCATCCTCGTCGACGATGAAGATCGCGAAAACGAGGGCGATCTGGTCATTCCGGCCCAAATGGCGAGCGCCGAGGCGGTTAACTTCATGGCCCGCTACGGACGCGGCCTGATCTGCCTGTCGATGACCCGCAATCGCGTGGACGAACTGGGCTTGCAATTGATGGCGCCGCGCAACGGCACGCGCCACCAGACCGCGTTCACCGTCTCGATTGAGGCGCGCGAAGGCGTCACCACGGGCATTTCAGCGGCTGACCGCGCCCGCACCATCGCCGTCGCGATTAACCCGGGCAGCCACCGCGATGACATCGTCACCCCCGGCCACATCTTCCCGCTGATGGCGCAGGACGGCGGCGTGCTGGTCCGGGCGGGCCATACGGAAGCGGCAGTCGATATTTCGCGCCTCGCGGGCCTCAACCCATCGGGCGTGATCTGCGAAATCATGAACGACGACGGCAGCATGGCCCGCATGCCGGATCTGGTGGCGTTCGCCCAGCACCATGGGCTGAAGATCGCGACCATCGCCGATCTGATCGCCTATCGCCGCCGCAATGAGCGACTGGTGAAGCTGGAGGCTGAAACCCGTATCGAGAGCCGCTTTGGCGGCGTTTTCGGACTGCGCGTCTACAGCAATACGATCCAGTATGCCGAGCACATCGCGCTGGTGCGCGGCGACATTTCCGGGCCCGACCCGGTTCTGGTGCGCATGCATCAGGGCAACATGCTGGCCGACAGCCTTGGCGACGTGACGGCGGGCGAATTCTACGGCGGCGAGGCCCGCAACCGCGGCGGCGAGCTTGAAGCGTCGATGCGCATGATCGCCGAGGCGGATCGGGGCGTGATCGTGCTAATCCGTGAGCCGTCCGGCACGAGCGTCAGCAGCGCCATCCACGAACGCAACGGCGCCGTAACGCGTCGGCCCATCGCGGAATTGCGCCAGTATGGCGTGGGCGCCCAGATCCTTGCAGATCTTGGCCTCAAGAAGATCATTCTGTTGTCGAACACCAAGCGCAACATCGTCGGCATCGAGGGTTACGGCATTGAAGTCGTCACCCAGCAGCCCATTCCGCCCCATTACATTCACGGGGTGTGACGCCTCGTCGCCACTGACGGGCTCTGCGTCTCAAGCGACGTCAAACGTTTACGATCTCCGCGACGATCTGCGGCCCCCGCCGCAGCGTGAACTCCTGAAACGATTTCACCGTGTCGGGAGTAAGCCGCCCGCCAGCCCACGCCAGCCCCACGGGCCGGGTGTGGAGCGGACCATTGGTCGGCAGCAGGGCGACATCTTTGGGGAATTCGCCGTCCTGCGCGAGGATCGCTATTCCAAGACCCGCCGCCACGAAGCCGGGGATGCCGTTGGAATCCTCTGCTTCGATCACGACGTTCGGCGCCGCCCCAACGTTTTCGAAAATGCCCTCGATGATCGTGCGCATCGAGTGGGTTTTGCGGAAGGTGATCAGGGGATGGTTGGCCAGTTCCCTCACGCCTAACGGACCGCCTTGCAACAAGGGGCTGTCACGCGGCCCGATTGCAAAAAACCGCTGATCGTAGAGCTTGCTCCACTTGATCGTCGGGTGATCCAGCGGCGCCGACGAGAAAATCAGATCAAGTTCATCGGCCTCCAGAAGATCCACCAGCGGCGACGTGATGCTTGAGACGAAGCGGAATTGCGCGTCGGCGAAAAGCTCCCGGTAGTTGGTGACCAGCTGCGGAATGATCCGGCTGGCGAGGCTACGCATGAACCCGATGCGGATGGGGCGGCTTTTGGTGCGGCCCATGTCCCTGATGGCGCTCTGCGCATCTTCCAGATCGCGATGGGCCTTGTCCATGCGGGACAGCAGCAGCCGGCCCTGTTCCGTCAGCCGAACGGATCTTCCCGTGCGCTCAAAAAGCAGCACGCCAAGCTGTTCCTCCAGCCGCCCGATGGCGCGGCTGACCGCCGGCTGACTCGTGTGCAGCGCCTTGGCGGCCTTGCTGAAGTGCTCCAGCCGTCCGGCAAGCCGAAAGCACTCCAGATAATACCAGTTGACTGGCATCCGCGCCGTTTCCCTGTCTCTATGTCCGCCCAAGCCAGACTGAGGGGGAATTGATACCATCAGGATATGAAGCCGTAAAAAAAATTATTGGAAGCCGGGCTGAATATGCAAGACTCATCTCCTAGCTGCAAAACCAGAAAAATGTTGGGGAGCCATGCTCAAGGACACGCTTCATCAGGACGTCATCTCCGTGAGCGGGATAGACATAGAGGTTCGCACTTACGGGAGCGGGGCGCCGCTTTTCTTGCTGGCGGGCGAAGAGCAACTCGAAGTCGACAGCCCCTTCGTCGCTGAGCTTGCCAAAAATCACAAGGTGATCATGCCCTCGCCTCCGGGCTTTGGCGTCTCGGGGCGGCCTGATTGGCTGACCAGCCCAGATGACCTCGCCTACATCATGCTCGATCTTGTCGAGAAGTTCGATTTGAACAACGTTCCCGTCGTAGGCTGCTCGCTGGGCGGCTGGATCGCTGCGGAAATGGCGACCAAGGACGACAGCCGCTTTTCGCGCCTTGCCCTCGTCGACGCCTATGGCGTCAAGATCGGCGGCCCGTTCGATGTCGACATCCAGGATCTTTGGGTCCAGCATCCTGCGAAGGTCGCCGCCATGAAGTGGCGCGATGTGGAGAAGAGCAAGCGCGACTACGCGTCCATGACCGACGCCCAGCTCAGCGTGATCGCCCGCAACACCGAGTCGTTCGCCCGGTTCTGCTGGGAGCCCTACATGCATAACCCCAAGCTGAAGCATCGGCTGCATCGCGTGTCGACGCCAACGCTTGTGATCTGGGGCGAAAACGACGGCGTGGCCAGCGCCACCTACGGAAAAGCCTACGCGGGCTTGATTGAAGGCGCGAAGTTCACAACAATACCTGAAGCCGGTCACTATCCTCAGATAGAACAACCCGAAGCTGTTCTGAAGGCGCTGCGCGCCTTCCTCGCGTAAGTCACCGCAACCAGATATCAGCAAAGAGGCTGCACCATGTACGCCTGGCACTTCACCGAAATGCCCTATCCGAACCTGCCGCCGCTCGACACCTTGTCGACGATGCGCGTGTCGATTCCGAGCAAACTTTTTGATCCCAAGATCGGCGCTGAACTCTACAATCGCTACCTTGATGAACACATGCTTGCCGACGAAGTCGGCCTCAATATGCTGCTCAACGAGCATCATCAGACGGCGACCTGCATCAACGCCTGCGCGCCGCTGACCGCCGCCATCCTGGCGCGCCAGACGAGCAAGGGCCGGATCTGCATTCTCGGCAATCCGATAGCCAATCGTCAGGACCCGATCCGCATCGCCGAAGAGATGGCGATGATCGATTGCATCTCGCGCGGCCGTCTCGATGTCGGCTTCGTGCGCGGCGTGCCTTACGAAGTGTTCGCCGCCAACAGCAACCCGACGCAGACCGTCGAGCGGCTGTGGGAAGGCATCGACCTTGTGTCGAAAGCCTGGACGCACACCGAAGGCCCGTTCAATTTTGAAGGCCGGTTCACCCACAAGCGCGCCATCAACCTGTGGCCGCGCCCCTACCAGACGCCCCATCCCGCCATCTGGATCACGGGCTCGAGCGATCGCGCAAACATCAAGCGCGCGGCCGGTCGCGGCTTCGTCTTCGCCACCTTCCTGCAGCCGCACGAGAAGGTGAAGTGGATGTTTGACGCCTATCGCTCCGCCTACAACGACCAGGGTCTGCCGGGCGGCGGCGGAACGGCCTATATGCCGCTCGTCTACACCGCTGACTCTGACGCAGAGGCCGAGGCTGGCGCACGCGAATTGTGCTGGTATCTCGACGCAAAGTCCGAGCCTCAGTACCGCAACCCTCCGGGCTACGTGCCGGTTGAGTTCAACGTGCAGGCGCTCAAGGGCGCCTTCACGGGCCGCACGGACGCCATGCGCAAGCAGTCCATCGAGTTCCTCAAGGACCAGGGCGTGCTCATCTATGGCAAGCCGGACGACGTCGCCAAGCAGATCAAGCGTCTCTATGACCTTGTCGGCGGTTTCGACCACTTGCTGATGATGCAGCAGGCCGGCCACATGAGCTCCGAGCGCACCAAGCGCAGCATCACGCTGTTCGCCAAGGACGTGTATCCGCAGATCAAGGATCTCGCGCGCACACGTCCGCTGAACGCGCGGGTCGCTGCCGAATGAGCCAAGGCCGGTACATCTCGGTCGACGGGATCAGCACACATTATCTGGAGGCCGGTGACGGCAACCGGGGCGTGCGTCCCACCATCGTGCTCCTGCACTCCGCCGAATTTGGCGGAGCTGCGGAGATCACCTGGGAGCAGAACATTGATGTTCTGGCGCAGCGCTATCATGTGCTGGCGCCAGATCATCTTGGTTTTGGCCGCACCGAGAAAATATTCGATTTCGGCAACCAGTTTGAACGCCGCATCCGCCACATCCGCCGGTTCATTGAAACCATGGACGTTGGCGCCGTGCACGTCATGGGATCGTCCATGTCAGGCGGATTGACGCTCACCGTGGCGGCGCGCGCAAAGCCCCACTGGCCGCTGCGCTCGGTTGTCTGCTGCTCCGGCGGAGGCGACTCGCCGGACAACGAAGCGCGCAAGGTGCTCAATTCCTACGACGGCACAAAGGAGCATATGCGGCGCATCGTCGACACGATGTTCGTCGACAAGTCCTGGGCCGCCAACGTCGCCTACATTGATCGCCGCTGGGAGCTCGCCAACCTACCCGGCGCATGGGAGGCGACAGCCGCCGCGCGCTTTAAGGCCCCGTTCCGCGTCGCCAGCGGCGCGCGCGTCGAGCGCGACAATATCGCCTACGCAAACATAGCCGTGCCCACGCTCGTGTTTGCCGGCCGTTTCGATCCGTTGCGCGCGCCCGGTTACACGGACGGTTTCGTGCCGCACATACCCAAAGCTGAACTGCACGTGTTCGAAACCGCCGGTCACATGGGCAATATCGAATGCGCATCGGAGTTCAACACTCGGGTTATGGCCTTCCTCACGAAGGTTGACGGCGCCTGACGACGTGCGCTTTATGGCGGCGAAAATCACAGGATTCGCACCGCCATGACTGCTGATAAATGCTCGCCGATATCATGACCGTCGATATGCGGCTCACCGCCATTCGTTACGCGGCGCAGGACACGAACCTCTACGAATTCCGTCGCCTTGACGCAGCGGCGCTTGCGCCCGTGGAGCCCGGCTCGCATATCGACCTCAATTTGCCCAACGGGATGATGCGGCAATATTCGCTCGTGACGGCGGATGGCGATCCCGCCGCCTATGTCGTGGGCATCAAGCGCGATCGCGCCAGCCGCGGCGGCTCCATTTTTATTCACGATCAATTGCGCGTTGGCGAAGTCATCACCATCGGCGGCCCGCGCAACAACTTTCCGCTGAACGAAGACGCTGCGCACAGCGTGCTGATCGCGGGCGGCATCGGCATTACTCCGATTTGGTGCATGGCGCAGCGGCTGAAGAAACTCGGTCGCTCATTCGAGTTGCACTACGCCTGCCGCGACCGCGCGGAAGTCGCCTTCCAAGACGAACTGAGCGCGCTGCCTGAAGCGCATATTCACATTGATGCGGAGGCGGGGAGTTTTCTCGATGTCGCGTCAATAGTGAACGGCGCGCGCAAGGACGCGCACTTCTATTGTTGCGGGCCGTTGCCGATGCTGGAAGGCTACGAGAAGGCGACGGCGGACGTCGCGCCCGATCAGGTCCATGCCGAATACTTCTCCGCCAAGGAAGCCGCGGCCACCGATGGCAATTACGTGGTGGAGCTGCGCAAGTCCGGCCTCGAGTTCACCGTGCCGGAAGGCAAGACGATGCTCGACGTGCTGCTCGAAGGCGGCGTCGACATCATGTACTCATGCCAGGAAGGCGTCTGCGGCGCCTGCGAGACAGTTGTCATCTCCGGCACCCCGGACCATCGCGACGGCATCCTCACCGACAAAGAGCGCGAAGAGAGCAAGACGATGATGATCTGCTGCTCGGGGTCAAAGAGCCCGAGGCTCGTTCTGGATCTCTAAAGGGTCGGGAATTGTCGGCGAAAGCCGAGCACGACGCCGTCGCAATTGCGCCTGCGTTAACCGCCCCAGTTCACATCCCGCAGCACGTCTTCATCATGCTGGCCCAGCCCCGGCGCGGGGCGGGTGGATGCCATCGGCTTGCCGTTCATGACGATGGGCGAGCGCAATCCCGGCGTTGCGCCACTGTCCGCCAGCGGATTGTCGAGGTCGATGCGCATGCCGCGATGGGCGACCTGCGGATCGGTAAACACATCGCCGATCGAATTGATCGGGCCTGCGGGCACGCCCGCCGCATCAAGCAGCGGCAACAGCTGCGCACGCGTGAAGCGCTGAAAGAACGGATAGAATGTTTCGTTGAACACGGCGCGATTGAGTACGCGGTCCTTGTTCGTTGCAAAGCGCGCGTCTGTCCCCAACGCGTTCACGCCCAGCACGTCGCACAATTTGCGATATTGCCCGTCGTTGCCCGATGCGATGATGACGTCGCCGTCTGCGACAGGAAACACATCGTAGGGCACGATATTGGGATGCGCGTTGCCCAGCCGTCGCGGCTCATTGCCGCTGACAAAATAATTCAGCGCCTGATAGCCAAGCACGGCGACCTGCGCGTCCAGCAGCGCGCAATCGATATAGGCGCCTTCATGCGTGTCGCGGCGGGCGATGAGCGCGGCCTGAATGGCGTTCGCCGCATAGAGCCCGGTGAACATGTCGGCGATGGCGACGCCAGTTTTGCTGGGGGCCCCGTCCGGCGCGCCGCTTACGCTCATCACGCCGCCCATGCCTTGAATAAGAAAGTCATAGCCCGCGCGTGAAGCGTAAGGTCCGTCCTGCCCAAAGCCGGTGATGGAGCAATAGATGACGCTCGGGTTGATCGCCTTCAGCGACTCGTAATCAAGTCCATACTTTTCAAGGCCGCCGACCTTGAAATTCTCGATGATGATGTCGGCATGCGCGGCGAGTTTCTTCACGCGCGCGCGGCCTTCTTCAGTTTCGAAGTCGGCTGTCACGCAACGCTTGCCACGATTGCAGGAATGAAAATAAGCCGCGCCGAGATTTGTCCCGTCCTTGCCTTCAACAAACGGCGGGCCCCATTGGCGCGTATCATCGCCGCCGCCCGCGCGCTCCACCTTCACGACATCGGCGCCAAGATCAGCAAGCAATTGCCCACACCACGGCCCCGCGAGAATACGCGCAAGTTCAAGAACGCGAATGCCGGTGAGGGGAGCCTGCGCCATCAAAAAAAAGCCTGCAGGCCAGTCTGCGCGCGTCCCAGAATGAGCGCGTGCACGTCGTGCGTGCCCTCATAGGTGTTCACGGTTTCAAGGTTCTGCGCGTGGCGCATCACGTGGTATTCGCCGTGGATGCCGTTGCCGCCGTGCATGTCACGCGCCATGCGTGCAATGTCGAGCGCCTTGCCGCAATTGTTGCGCTTGATGATCGAGATCATCTCCGGCGCTGCGCGCCCTTCGGTCATCAGCCGGCCAACGCGCAAAGCCGCCTGCAGGCCAAGCGCAATTTCTGTTTGCATGTCGGCGAGTTTTTTCTGCACCAGCTGTGTGGCGGCAAGCGGGCGGCCAAACTGCTTGCGGTCCATCGTGTACTGGCGCGCGCGCATCCAGCAATCTTCCGCCGCGCCCATCGTGCCCCAGCCGATGCCAAAGCGCGCCCGGTTGAGACATTCGAACGGGCCCTTCAGGCCAGCGATGTTGGGCAGCATCTGCTCCTCGCTGACGACGACGCCGTCCATCACGATCTCGCCCGTCACAGAGACGCGCAGCGACAGCTTGCCTTCAATCTTGGGCGCGCTGAGGCCTTTCATTCCCTTTTCCAGAATGAAGCCCCTGATGGCGCCCTTGTGCGCGTCAGACTTCGCCCAGACGACGAACACGTCGGCGATGGGCGCGTTGGAGATCCACATTTTCGAGCCGGTGAGGCGATAGCCATCCGCCACCTTCTCGGCGCGCGTCGTCATGCTGCCGGGGTCGGAGCCCGCGTCGGGCTCGGTGAGCCCGAAGCAGCCAATCAGCTCGCCGCTGACCAGTTTGGGCAAATATTTTTGCCGCTGGTCCTGCGACCCGAAGGCGTAGATCGGATGGATGACGAGGGAGGACTGTACGCTCATCATCGAGCGGTAGCCAGAATCGATCCGCTCCACCTCGCGCGATACGAGCCCGGCGGCGACATAGGACGCGCCCGATCCGCCATATTCGACGGGCGTCGTCACGCCTAGCAGCCCGAGTTGGCCCATCTCGCGAAAGATGGAGGGGTCCGTGCGCTCGTGCGCATAGGCGTCAACCACGCGCGGCAACAGCTTTTCCTGTGCATAGGCGCGCGCCGTGTCGGCGATCATCCGCTCGTCTTCGGTCAGCTGGTCGTCGAGGTGAAACGGGTCTGCCCAATCGAATTTGGCGCGGTCCCCGTCGTGGCCGTGGCTGCTCGCCTGCATCGGTCGCCTTCCGTTATCTGCCCATATTATGGGGATATGGCGCGGCGCGGGCGCTGGCAAGGCGTACCGTTTTCAACATTCGCTTGAACAGGGGCCCCGCGTTGGCCATGTTAGGGCCATGGCAGCGCACAACGGCAAATTCATCCGCCCGGAACACTCCGCGCTCGCCGCCATGAACGAACGGTCCCGGGAAATTTTCCGCCTGGTGGTCGAGAGTTACCTGGCGACTGGCGATCCCGTCGGCTCACGCAATCTGTCGCGGCTTTTGCCGATGACATTGTCCGCGGCCTCCGTCCGCAATGTAATGCAGGACCTTGAGGAGTCCGGCCTCATCTTCGCGCCGCACACCAGCGCCGGGCGTTTGCCCACCGAGCTGGGCCTGCGGTTTTTCGTCGATTCGGTCATGGAAATTGGCGACGTCGCCGCTGACGAGCGCGCGCGCATCGACGCGCAGGTGAAGGCGGCGGGCGCCGGCCAGACCATGGAAAACCTTCTGTCGGAGGCCTCGTCGCTGCTGTCCGGCGTGTCGCGCGGCGCGGGGGTGGTGCTCACATCCAAGGACAATGTTGGCCTCAAGCAGATCGAGTTTGTCCGGCTTGAGCCTGAAAAGGCGCTTGCGGTGCTGGTCGCTGAAAACGGCACGGTCGAGAACCGTATCCTCAACATCCCGCGTGACCTGCCGCCCTTCGCCCTCGTGGAGGCGGCAAATTATCTCAATGCGCGCATTCGCGGCCGCACGCTCGGGGAGGTGCGCCTCGATATCGAAGGCTCCCGCACGGCGGCCGAGCAGGAGCTGGGCCAGCTCACCGCCCGCCTCGTTGACGCCGGGCTCGCCAGCTGGACGGGCCCCGAGGGCTCATCGCAGCAACTCATCGTGCGCGGACAGGCGAACCTGCTGGGCGACCTGAAGGCGGTGGAAGACCTGGAGCGCATCAAACTGCTGTTCGAGGATCTCGAAACAAAGAAAGACGTCATCGACCTTCTGGCACGCGCCGAAACCGGCGAGGGCGTGCGCATTTTCATCGGCTCCGAGAACAAGCTGTTTTCGCTGTCGGGCTCGTCGATGATCGTGGCGCCGTTCCGCGACGGCGGGCAAAAGATCGTCGGCGTCGTCGGCGTCATTGGCCCGACGCGGCTCAACTACGGGCGCATTGTGCCGATGGTGGACTACACCGCCCGCGTCGTCTCGCGGCTGATGGAGCGCGGCTGAGCCACGCGCCGCGCGCGCGAAAATGCTGGCCTCGCCAAGCATGAAATCAAGCATCCGTCACTGAACGGAGTCCGGCTGGCGCGCGCGCGCGCGTTCGATTAGGATCATACTGTCCCGGACGGTCGGGCAGTGGCGCAAGCCGCTTCGCGCGCAAGCACAGGCCGCCGGACAGGAGGGGAAACCAATGTCACCGACATTTTTAAAAATAGCCGCCGCCGCATCCATTCTGATTGGCTCCGCAACACTCAGCCACGTTCATGCGCAAGGCGCATCCAATTATCCCAATCAGCAGATCCGGTTCATCATCACCCATCCCGCCGGCGGTTTGCCGGACACGGTCGCCCGCATCTTTGGCCGTCGTCTCGAGCAGCGGCTTGGTCAGTCCGTCATCGTGGAGAACCGTTCGGGCGCGAATGGCGCGGTGGCGGTCACCGGAATGCTCTCGGCGCCGGCCAACGGCTACACGTTTGTTGTGACTGACGGCGCGATCTGGTCCGTCAATCCGCAGATCAATCCGCAATTGTCCTATGCGGTAAAAGACATCCGGGCCGTGAGCCTTCTGGCCAGCGCGCCGTTGTTTCTCGCCGTTCACCCCAAGGTGCCCGCCAACACGCTGGACGAGTTCCTGACCTATGTCCGCGCCAATCCGGGCAAGTTGAATTACGGCTCCAGCGGCGTGGGCAGCAATCATCACCTGTCCATGGTCGCGATGGCCCGCGGGCTTAAATTCGAGGCCACCCACGTTCCGTTCAAGGGCACGGGCGAATCGGTTCCCGCGCTTCTGGGCGGTCATGTGGACGCCCTGTTCTCGGCGTATCCCTCGCTGATCGGCGCCAATGAGGCCAAGACGGTGAAAATGCTTGCCGCCAATGGCGCCAAGCGCTCGACCCTGGCGCCCGATCTGCCGACGATCGCCGAAAAGGTCCCGGGTTATGATTATGCCGTGATTATCGGGATTTACGCGCGCACCGAGACCCCGGACGCGATTGTTGACAGAATTGCGGCGGAAACGGCCGAAATCGCCCGCGAGCCCGAGATCATCCAGCGCCTGACCGTTCTTGGCGTGGAAGCCATAGGCTCCGGACGACAGGCCTTCACCACAGCCCTGCAGGAAGAAACAAAGCGCGTCGGCGCGCTCATTGAGGCAGCCGGCCTCAAGATGAAATAGGAGCTTGGGGCGGTCTGCGGCTGGTTCGTTCCGCCGCAAACCGTCCCGCCCCTTTCCCCCGGGGGCCGTCACTGCTATCTCCAGCGCATGACCGCGCACAGCTTTGACAACATCCGCAACTTTTCCATCGTCGCTCACATCGACCACGGGAAATCCACGCTCGCCGACCGGCTGATCCAGCAGACGGGGACCGTGGCCGCCCGCGATATGGAAGAGCAGATGCTCGACTCGATGGACATCGAGCGCGAGCGCGGCATCACCATCAAGGCCCAGACCGTCCGCCTCGAATACAAGGCGTTGGACGGCAAGACCTACATCCTCAACCTGATGGACACGCCCGGCCACGTCGACTTCGCCTACGAAGTCTCGCGCTCGCTGGCGGCCTGCGAGGGCTCCCTGCTGGTGGTCGACGCCTCGCAGGGCGTGGAGGCCCAGACGCTGGCCAACGTCTATCACGCGCTCGACGCAGGCCATGAGATCGTGCCGGTCCTGAACAAGATCGACCTGCCCGCCGCCGAGCCTGACCGCGTAAAGGAGCAGATCGAGGACGTGATCGGCCTTGACGCCTCTGACGCTGTGCCAATTTCAGCCAAGACGGGCATCGGCATTGATCTGGTGCTCGAAGCCATCGTGAAGCGCTTGCCGCCGCCCGTTGGCGATGAAACCGCGCCCCTGAAGGCGCTACTCGTCGACTCCTGGTACGACCCCTATCTCGGCGTCGTCGTGCTGGTGCGCGTCATCGACGGTGTCATGAAAAAGGGCCAGAAGATCATGATGATGGGCACCGACGCCCATTATGACGTGGACAAGATCGGCATCTTCCGCCCCAAGATGCAGGATGTCGAAAAGCTCGGCCCCGGCGAGATCGGCTTCATCACGGCGCAGATCAAGCAGGTGGCCGACACCCGCGTGGGCGACACCATCACCGAGGACAAGCGCCAGTGCGCGAGCGCCTTGCCGGGCTTCAAGCCCGCGCAGCCGGTGGTCTTCTGCGGATTGTTTCCGGTGGACGCCGCCAACTTTGACGATTTGCGCGCTGCGATGGGGCGGTTGCGCCTCAACGACGCCAGCTTCACCTATGAAATGGAATCTTCAGCCGCGCTGGGTTTTGGCTTCCGCTGCGGCTTTCTTGGCTTGCTGCATCTGGAAATCATTCAGGAGCGCCTGCACCGCGAGTTTAATCTCGATCTCATCGCCACCGCGCCGTCGGTCGTTTACCGGATTGCGCTGACCAGCGGCGAGAACATCGAGCTTCACAACCCCGCCGATTTGCCGGACGTGATGAAGATAAAGGAAATCGAGGAGCCGTGGATCAAAGCCACCATCCTCACGCCCGATGATTATCTCGGCTCGGTGCTGAAGCTGTGTCAGGATCGCCGTGGCGTGCAGGTCGATCTCAACTATGTCGGCAAGCGCGCGATGGTGATCTACGAACTGCCGCTCAACGAAGTGGTGTTCGACTTCTATGATCGCCTGAAGTCGATCTCGAAGGGCTACGCCAGCTTCGATTACACCATCACCGGCTACAAGGAGGGCGACCTCGTGAAGATGTCGATCCTCGTCAACGCCGAGCCAGTCGATGCGCTGTCCATGCTTGTGCATCGCGGGCGCGCCGAATCGCGCGGCCGCGCCATGGTGGAAAAGCTGAAAGAGCTGATCCCGCCGCACATGTTCCAGATCCCGATTCAGGCGGCCATCGGCGGCAAAATTATCGCGCGCGAAACCGTGCGAGCCTTGCGCAAGGATGTGACGGCCAAATGCTACGGTGGCGACGTCACGCGCAAGCGCAAGCTGCTGGAGAAGCAGAAAGAGGGCAAGAAGCGCATGCGCCAGTTCGGCAAGGTGGAGATTCCGCAGGAAGCGTTTATTGCGGCGCTGAAGATGGACAGCTGAGGGCGGATATTGGTCAACTTGACCAATCTTCAGGCCGCTCCTATGTTCTCAATCTGGAGCGGCCGAAATGACACGTAATGTTAGCCTCTACGATGCGAAAACCCAGTTGTCTGCGCTTGTCGAGGCTGCAGCAAAGGGTGAAGAGATCGTCATCTGCAAGAACGGGGTGCCAAAAGCCCGCTTGACGCCGCTGCCTCGCGTGACCCGCAAACGGACGCCCGCCGGGGCGCTGAAGGTGACCTACATTGCGGATGATTTCGATGACGTTGATCCGGAAATCGTCAAGATGTTCGAAGGCGTCTGATGCAATTCCTGATTGATACGCATGTTCTGCTCTGGTGGGATCAAGGCGCGCTGAAATTGGCGAAGCGCGTGCGCGAATTGATCGGCGACACGGATAATGAAGTTTTTGTCAGCGCAGCGTCGGTTTGGGAAATCGCGGTCAAGCGACGGCTCAGAAAACTCGAGTTCGACGGCTCAGTTGTTGCGGCAATCTCGCGGAACGGCTTTCTTCCACTCGATATAAGCGCTGAGGATGCGGAAGAGGCGGGAGGCCTCGAATGGACGCATCCCGACCCCTTTGACCGCTTGCTGGTGGCGCAATCGCTTCGCCGGCAATTGACATTGGTGACTGCTGACGGATCGATCCAGGCATTCGGCGGTTTGACTCTTTTGAAAGCCCGCTAGCCGTTCAGGGTTGTGAACTTAAAAAATTCGAACCGATGTTCGTCGATTCTAAATTTGCGGAAGGGGCGCAAGTTAGCCGTCCGTTGAAATGCATGATTGATGCGGGCTGCATCAATAGACATAGCATTCCATTTCACGAGTATTAACCATGACCGGAGTATCCCCACGAAAACTTTGGGTCGGCGCGACGGAGGCGGAGCGGGATATTGCCTCGGCGGAAATGCATCAAGAGCAACGTGCTCTAGTAGCGGATTTGCAAACAGTCGGAATACACGTGAAGTCCGTATGGGACCTGGTGAATTGGCGGGGCGCGCCCTATCCCGAGGCAGTGCCTGTCCTGCTCAACCATCTCCCCCTTCTTTACTCTGATCGTTTGGGCGAAGGTATCGCGCGGGCGATCGCCTGTCCTTATGCCCGATCGCTGGCCTTTGAACCTGTTCTTCAACTTTACAAGGATAGCGCGGATTATGATGGGAGCGGGTTCAAAGATGCACTTGCTGTCGCTTTGCGTTGTATGGCGCGACCCCATGACCTTGATGTGCTGATTGACCTATTGAACAATTACGAAAATGGTCCATCACGCATTTTCTTCCTTAGAAACCTCGCCAGATCAAAAAAGCCGCATGCGCTGGAAGCCATCGTAAGGTTGAAAGACGATCCGGACCTGACACGCGAAGTGCAGCATATCCTGAAGCAAAAACTGAAATACAAAGGTAAGCGATTGGTTGAAAAGCATTGACCGGCGACACTTGTGAAGCGGCAGGCGCTTTGAAGCGCGAACGTTGCGGTCGGATATCCCGGGCAGATTGAAAAGAGCTTAAACAGGAGGACCGCAATGATCATCAACCGCTCCGGCCGCCCAACCCTGCGCGCTTCCTCCGATTACTTCACCGGCATTGTCTGGCAGGACCCGATTGTGGAAGCCCCCGCGCCGGCGAATCTGCGCGCGCTGCGCGTGTCGTTTGAGCCGGGCGCTCGCACCGCGTGGCACACCCATCCGCTCGGCCAGACGATTTATATTACCGACGGCGTCGGCCTCGTGCAGCGCGATGGCGGGCCGGTGC